>NZ_CP019432.1:0-127500 GCF_009866785.1 Pseudomonas sp. S49
GTGTCAGTGGAACTTTGGCAGCAGTGCGTGGAGCTTTTGCGCGAGGAGCTGCCTGCCCAACAATTCAACACCTGGATCCGTCCACTACAGGTCGAAGCCGAAGGCGACGAGTTGCGCGTCTACGCACCGAACCGCTTTGTGCTGGACTGGGTCAACGAAAAGTACCTGGGCCGCGTCCTTGAACTGCTGGATGAGCATGGCAACGGCATGGCGCCGGCGCTTTCCTTATTAATAGGCAGCAAACGCAGTTCGGCACCGCGTGCGGCACCGAATGCACCGCTGGCTGCCGCGCAGGTTTCCCAGGCCCAGGCAAATGCCGCGTCTGTGAGCGCGCCGGCACCTACGCAAGCGCCAGCACCGGCGGCCAAGCGCTCGACACAAAAAAGCCCCGAAGTCAGTGACGAGCCGTCTCGCGACAGTTTCGACCCGATGTCCGGTGCGGCCTCGCAGCAGGCCCCGGTTCGCGCCGAACAGCGCACCGTGCAGGTCGAAGGTGCGCTCAAGCACACCAGTTACCTGAACCGCACCTTCACCTTCGAAAACTTCGTCGAAGGTAAATCCAACCAGCTCGCTCGCGCAGCAGCCTGGCAAGTGGCGGACAACCCCAAGCACGGCTACAACCCGCTGTTCCTTTATGGTGGCGTCGGCCTGGGTAAAACCCACTTGATGCACGCGGTGGGTAACCACCTATTAAAGAAGAACCCGAATGCCAAGGTCGTGTACCTGCATTCCGAGCGTTTCGTCGCCGACATGGTCAAGGCGCTGCAACTGAACGCGATCAACGAGTTCAAGCGTTTCTACCGTTCGGTGGACGCTTTGCTGATCGACGACATTCAGTTCTTCGCCCGTAAAGAACGTTCCCAGGAAGAGTTTTTCCACACCTTCAACGCCCTGCTTGAAGGTGGCCAGCAGGTAATTCTCACCAGTGACCGCTACCCGAAAGAAATCGAAGGCCTTGAAGAGCGCCTCAAATCCCGCTTCGGTTGGGGCCTGACGGTAGCCGTCGAGCCGCCGGAACTGGAAACCCGCGTCGCGATCTTGATGAAGAAGGCCGACCAGGCCAAAGTCGAGTTGCCGCATGACGCTGCGTTCTTCATCGCCCAGCGCATTCGCTCCAACGTCCGTGAGCTGGAAGGCGCGCTGAAACGCGTGATCGCCCACTCGCACTTCATGGGCCGCGACATCACCATCGAGCTGATTCGCGAATCCCTGAAAGACCTGTTGGCGTTGCAGGACAAACTGGTCTCTGTGGATAACATTCAGCGCACTGTCGCCGAGTACTACAAGATCAAGATTTCCGACTTGTTGTCCAAGCGCCGTTCGCGCTCGGTCGCTCGTCCGCGTCAGGTAGCCATGGCGTTGTCCAAGGAACTGACCAACCACAGCCTGCCGGAAATCGGCGATGTGTTTGGCGGCCGCGATCACACCACCGTGTTGCACGCTTGCCGCAAGATCAACGAACTTAAGGAATCCGACGCGGACATCCGCGAGGACTACAAGAACCTGCTGCGTACACTGACCACTTGATGAACACCAGCGCAGCTTAATAAGGCAAGGGACTAGACCATGCATTTCACCATTCAACGCGAAGCCCTGTTGAAACCCCTGCAACTGGTCGCAGGCGTCGTCGAGCGTCGACAGACCTTGCCGGTACTGTCCAACGTGCTGCTGGTTGTCGAAGGCCAGCAACTGTCGCTGACCGGTACCGACCTGGAAGTCGAGCTGGTCGGTCGTGTGCAACTTGAAGAGCCGGCAGAAACAGGTTCCATCACCGTGCCTGCGCGCAAGCTGATGGATATCTGCAAAAGCCTGCCCAACGATGCACTGATCGACATCAAGGTCGACGAGCAGAAGCTGGTGGTAAAAGCCGGCCGTAGCCGTTTCACCCTGTCGACCTTGCCGGCCAACGATTTCCCGACCGTTGAAGAAGGCCCGGGCTCGCTGACCTGCAGCCTCGAGCAAAGCAAACTGCGTCGTTTGATCGAACGCACCAGCTTCGCCATGGCTCAGCAGGACGTGCGTTATTACCTCAACGGTATGCTGCTGGAAGTGTCCGAAGGCATCATCCGCGCCGTGGCCACCGACGGTCACCGTCTGGCCATGTGCTCGATGAAAGCCGATATCGGCCAGCCTGATCGCCACCAGGTGATCGTGCCGCGCAAAGGTATTCTTGAACTGGCACGCCTGCTCACCGAGCCGGACGGTAACGTCAGCATCGTTCTGGGTCAGCACCACATCCGCGCGACCACCGGCGAATTCACCTTCACCTCGAAACTGGTCGACGGCAAGTTCCCGGATTACGAGCGCGTTCTGCCGAAGGGCGGCGACAAACTGGTACTGGGCGATCGCCAGGCGCTGCGTGAAGCGTTCAGCCGTACCGCGATTCTGTCCAACGAGAAGTACCGTGGTATCCGTCTGCAACTGGCCAGCGGTCAGTTGAAGATCCAGGCCAACAACCCGGAGCAGGAAGAAGCGGAAGAAGAAGTGGGTGTTGAATACAACGGCGGTTCGCTGGAAATCGGCTTCAACGTGAGCTACTTGCTCGACGTGCTGGGCGTGATGACCACCGAGCAGGTTCGCCTGATCCTGTCCGACTCCAACAGCAGTGCGCTGGTGCAGGAGTCCGACAACGACGATTCGGCTTACGTTGTCATGCCGATGCGTCTGTAATCAGCTGACTCTGGATGTCCTTAAGTCGTGTTTCGGTCACCGCGGTGCGCAATCTGCACCCGGTGACCTTCTCCCCCTCCCCCCGCATCAACATCCTTTACGGCGCCAACGGCAGCGGCAAAACCAGTGTTCTGGAAGCCATTCATCTGCTGGGGCTTGCCCGTTCGTTTCGTAGCACGCGGCTGTTGCCGGTCATCCAGTATGAGCAGCTCGCCTGTACCGTGTTCGGTCAGGTCGAATTGGCCGAGGGTGGCCACAGTGCGCTGGGGATATCGCGTGATCGTCAGGGCGAGTTTCAGATCCGTATCGACGGACAGAATGCCCGCAGCGCCGCGCAACTGGCGGAGATCCTGCCACTGCAGTTGATCAACCCCGACAGCTTCCGCCTGCTTGAAGGTGCGCCGAAGATTCGCCGGCAGTTTCTCGACTGGGGCGTGTTCCACGTCGAACCACGGTTCATGGCCACCTGGCAGCGCTTGCAGAAGGCCCTGCGCCAGAGAAACTCTTGGCTGCGGCATGGTACACTTGACGCCGTTTCGCAAGCGGTTTGGGACAGGGAACTGTGTCAGGCCAGCGCTGAAATCGATGAATACCGCCGCGCTTACATCAAAGCCTTGAAACCAGTCTTTGAACAAACCTTGAGCGAACTGGTTGAGCTCGAAGGTTTGACGCTCAGCTATTACCGAGGCTGGGACAAAGACCGGGAATTGAGCGCCGTACTGGCTGGATCCGTGCAACGGGACCAGCAAATGGGTCATACCCAGGCCGGACCGCAACGGGCTGATTTGCGTCTTAGATTGGGCGCACACAACGCCGCGGATATTTTGTCCCGGGGTCAGCAGAAGTTGGTGGTCTGTGCATTGCGGATTGCCCAGGGGCATCTGGTCAGCCAGGCCCGCCGCGGTCAGTGTATTTATCTGGTGGATGACTTGCCGTCTGAGCTGGACGAGAGCCACCGTCGCGCACTATGCCGCTTACTGGAAGACTTACGCTGCCAGGTGTTCATCACCTGTGTAGATCACAAATTATTGAGGGAAGGCTGGCAGACGGAAACGCCAGTCGCTCTGTTCCACGTGGAACAGGGCCGTATCACCCAGACCCACGACCATCGGGAGTGAAGGCATTGAGCGAAGAAAATACGTACGACTCAACGAGCATTAAAGTGCTGAAAGGCCTGGATGCCGTACGCAAACGTCCCGGTATGTACATTGGTGACACCGACGATGGCAGCGGTCTGCACCACATGGTGTTCGAGGTGGTCGACAACTCGATCGACGAAGCCCTCGCCGGCCACTGCGACGACATCAGCATCATCATCCACCCGGATGAGTCCATCACCGTTAAAGATAACGGCCGTGGCATCCCGGTAGACGTGCACAAAGAGGAAGGCGTTTCCGCCGCCGAGGTCATCATGACCGTCCTCCACGCTGGCGGTAAGTTCGACGACAACTCCTACAAAGTATCCGGCGGTCTGCACGGTGTGGGTGTGTCGGTAGTGAACGCACTGTCCGAAGAACTGGTTCTGACTGTTCGCCGCAGCGGCAAGATCTGGGAACAGACCTACGTCCACGGCGTACCTCAGGCACCGATGGCCATCGTTGGTGACAGCGAAACCACCGGCACCCAGATCCACTTCAAGGCTTCCAGCGAAACCTTCAAGAACATTCACTTCAGCTGGGACATCCTCGCCAAGCGCATTCGTGAACTGTCCTTCCTCAACTCCGGTGTTGGCATCGTCCTCAAGGATGAGCGCAGCGGCAAGGAAGAGCTGTTCAAGTACGAAGGCGGTTTGCGTGCGTTCGTTGAGTACCTGAACACCAACAAGACCGCGGTCAACCAGGTGTTCCACTTCAACATTCAGCGTGAAGACGGCATCGGCGTGGAAATCGCCCTGCAGTGGAACGACAGCTTCAACGAGAACCTGTTGTGCTTCACCAACAACATTCCGCAGCGCGACGGCGGTACTCACCTTGTGGGCTTCCGTTCGGCACTGACGCGTAACCTGAACAACTACATCGAGCAGGAAGGTCTGGCGAAGAAGCACAAAGTCGCCACCACCGGTGACGATGCCCGTGAAGGCCTGACCGCGATCATCTCGGTGAAAGTGCCGGATCCGAAGTTCAGCTCGCAGACCAAAGACAAGCTGGTCTCCTCCGAAGTGAAGACTGCGGTCGAGCAGGAGATGGGCAAGTACTTCTCCGACTTCCTTCTGGAAAACCCGAACGAAGCCAAGCTGGTCGTCGGCAAGATGATCGACGCGGCGCGTGCCCGTGAAGCGGCACGCAAGGCCCGTGAGATGACCCGCCGCAAAGGCGCGCTGGACATCGCCGGTTTGCCGGGCAAACTCGCTGACTGCCAGGAAAAAGACCCGGCACTCTCCGAACTGTACCTCGTGGAAGGTGACTCCGCGGGCGGCTCTGCCAAGCAGGGACGTAACCGCAAGACCCAGGCGATCCTGCCGTTGAAGGGCAAGATCCTCAACGTCGAGAAAGCACGTTTCGACAAGATGATCTCTTCCCAGGAAGTGGGCACCTTGATCACCGCACTGGGCTGCGGTATCGGTCGCGACGAGTACAACATCGACAAGCTGCGTTATCACAACATCATCATCATGACCGATGCTGACGTTGACGGTTCGCACATCCGTACCCTGCTGCTGACCTTCTTCTTCCGTCAGTTGCCGGAGCTGATCGAGCGTGGCTACATCTACATCGCCCAGCCGCCGCTGTACAAGGTCAAGAAAGGCAAGCAAGAGCAATACATCAAAGACGACGACGCCATGGAAGAGTACATGACGCAGTCGGCCCTGGAAGATGCGAGCCTGCACCTGAACGAAGAAGCCCCGGGCATTTCCGGTGAAGCGCTCGAGCGTCTGGTGAACGACTTCCGCATGGTGATGAAGACCCTCAAGCGTCTGTCGCGCCTGTACCCGCAGGAACTGACCGAGCACTTCATTTACCTGCCGGCCGTGAGCCTGGAAAAGCTCGGCGACCACGCAGCAATGCAGGAGTGGCTGGCCCAGTACGAAGCGCGTCTGCGTACCGTTGAAAAATCCGGTCTGGTCTACAAGGCCAGCCTGCGTGAAGATCGTGAACGTGGCGTGTGGCTGCCAGAGGTCGAACTGATCTCCCACGGCCTGTCGAACTACGTCACCTTCAACCGCGACTTCTTCGGCAGCAACGACTACAAAACCGTCGTCACCCTCGGCGCTCAACTGAGCACCCTGCTCGACGAAGGCGCGTACATCCAGCGTGGCGAGCGCAAGAAAGCAGTCACCGAGTTCAAGGAAGCACTGGACTGGCTGATGGCTGAAAGCACCAAGCGCCACACCATTCAGCGATACAAAGGTCTGGGCGAAATGAACCCGGATCAGCTGTGGGAAACCACCATGGACCCAAGCGTGCGCCGCATGCTGAAAGTCACCATCGAAGACGCCATTGGCGCAGACCAGATCTTCAACACCCTGATGGGTGATGCGGTCGAACCTCGCCGTGACTTCATCGAGAGCAATGCGTTGGCGGTTTCGAACCTGGATTTCTAACGAATTCTGTTCGGACTTGAAGTAAAAAATAAACCCCGGTGAGTTTTGGCTCATCGGGGTTTATACGTTTCAAGCATCCCTCCATGCATACAAGTCTGCGTCATGATTTGTATGTACATGTTTTCCGGATTGATAACTCCTCGCGTCAGTGCAACGCTCTGTCTGGCTACTTTCGACTTATTCATTCAGCAGAGGATTTACCGTTGAGCGAACAGCATCAGACGTTTGAAGGCCTCAAATACCGAACCGACAGTGGAGTGGAGTATTGGTCTGCCCGAGACCTTGCTCCGCTGCTGGAATACAGAACGTGGCGTAACTTCGAGAACGTTATCGCCAAGGCTATACAAGCTTGTGAACACGGTGATCATTCGGTATCCGACCATTTTGTTGAAGCCAGCAAAATGGTCTCCTTGGGGTCTGGTTCTCTGCGAGAACTGAAGGATATCCACCTCTCCCGCTATGCCTGCTATCTGGTTGTCCAGAACGGAGATCCATCCAAGCCCGTCATCGCCGCAGGGCAAACCTACTTTGCGATTCAGACCCGACGTCAGGAGCTGACAGACGATTCCGAATTTCAGAGTCTAAGGGACGATCAGAAGCGTTTGCTGCTGCGCAATGAGTTACGCGAGCACAACAAACTTCTGGTTGAAACGGCACAGCAGGCAGGCGTTGAGACAGAATTGGATTTCGCCGTTTCCAGAATCATGGATATCAAGGGCTCTACGGAGGACTTGATCAGAAAGCGATCCACCAGCGCAAAGGCCTCAAAAAAAGCCAAAAAATTCTTGATCACATGGGCTCGACTGAACTGGCCGCCAATTTATTTCGGGCGACTCAGGCTGAAGATAAATTACGTCGCGACAGTGTTCAGGGCAAGCAACAAGCTAACGACGTTCACCTGCAGGTTGGTCGAAAAGTCAGAGAGACCATTTCCGAACTTGGCGGCACCATGCCCGAGGATCTTCCAATGCCGGCTACCAGCATCAAGCAGTTGGAATCTGCGATCAAAAAATTGAAGGGTCGAGCCGGAGAAGAGTGAAACAGCCAGAAACATTAGTGCGAGTTCGACACCACACTCTCCAACCGATACCCATACCCATAAATCGTCAACAACTGCCACCCTCGATCCGCCGTCAGCCCGAGCTTGTTCCGCAGGCGATAAATATGCGTATCCAGCGGCCGCGACGACGCCATCTCCTCATGCGGCCAAAACCGTTCATACAGATAATCCCGCGACAACGGTCGACCCAGATTGCTGAACAGACACCGCGCCAGCCGGTACTCGCGCTCGGTCATGACAATCGGCTTGCCCTCGCGGGTAACGGTCAATTCAGCGTCATCAAACGTCAGATCATTAAAGCTCAGCACTTCCGTCGCCGCCGCACGTTGCTGGCTGTGCCGCCGCAATACCGCAGCCACCCGCGCCTTCAGTTCATTTGGCCGAAAGGGCTTGCTCACATAATCATCCGCCCCTGCATTCAACGCCTGAACGATATCGCTCTCGCCATCACGGCTGGTGAGCATGATCGCTGCCGGTGGCGCTTCCATGTGTTCGCGGGTCCAGCGCAGCAGGGCCAGGCCGGTGAGGTCGGGCAGTTGCCAGTCGAGGATCAGCAGGTCGAAGGTTTCCCGGCGCAGTTGGCGCAGCAGGTCTTCACCGCGTTCGAAGCTGTGCAGTGACCACGGCTGTTCGCCGGCATCGGCCATTTGCTGCAGGGTTTGCTCGACCCGGCGCAGTTCGGCGGGTTCGTCGTCCAGAATCGCAACGCGCATTCGCGGTCATTCCTTGTTGCTTGGGCAGTTGGCGGACAACCATAGTCGCTCGGCCCTCGCAGTGAAAGTAAGCAGCCCGCCGTTGGTCGACGTCCGCTATGATTCTTCGGGTCTACGTCTCAGACCTGTGGCCCATGAAACCATTCACCCTGCCCTGGCGTTTTTCCAAATGAACACTAATCGCCGGCGTGAAAGCCGTGAGCCCAGCCAGGTGCAGCGCCTGTTCCGACAGCTGGTGCGCGAGTGGTTGTGGATAAGTCTAGTGCTGTTGCCGCTGACTGCGCTGTTGTCGTATCGCGCGCAGATCAACCTGCACGGTGCGGCTCCCGTCATGGGAGCCATGCTTTCGGTGGGCCTGGTCGCGTGCGTACTTGGTTTGCTGTTGTGGCGTCCGCGCTGGGCATTGTGGATAACGCTGGTTGGTATGGCCGGCGTGCTGCTGACCAGCGCCGGGCTGGCGGAGATGCGTCGCTGGTGGTCGCCGACGCCGGCGGTGTTGGGCATGTTGTTCGGCTATCTGATCTGGAATTGGCGGCGCCTGAGTGTGGTGCTGACTTATTTCGGCTGGGAGCTGACGCGGCTGGATGGAGAGCCGAAGGTTTTCCCCGAACGCCGTCGTACGCAATTCACCGGCGCCGATCGTTTGCAAGGGCAGATCATGGCCCTCGAGCAAGCCATGAGCCGCACCCGCGATACTCGACGCTTCATCGCAGACGGTTTGGAATACTTGCCGGTCGCCACACTGATCAGCGATCCCAAGGGGCAGATCCTGCTGGGCAATCGCAAGGCCCGCGCGTTGTTCGATACTGCATTAGTGGGCGACGACGTCCGCGATCAACTCGCCCGCCTCGGCTATCCGGAATTATCCACAGAGCCACGTCCAGCGTTATCCGCCCTGCCGCTGCTGGAATTCCGTGACCACAAGGAACGCAGCCTGCGCTTGGAACGTGCCGCCCTGCTGCCGGTGGACGGTGACACGCCGATCGGCTGGCTGCTGAGCCTCACCGACCTCAGCGCCGAACGCGCGGCGGAAGAACAACGCAGCGTGTTGCTGCGCTTTCTGTCCCACGACCTGCGCGCGCCGCACTCGGCGATCCTCGCTTTGCTGGATGTGCATCGCCATCAGGCCGGGGCTGATGCGCCGTTGTTCGAACAGATCGAACGTCAGGTGCGCCGCGCGCTGGATCTGACCGACGGTTTTGTTCTGCTGGCGCGAGCCGAGTCTGAGACTTACCAATTTCAACCGACGTTGTTCGCGATGCTGGTGCTCGACGTGCTGGATCAAGCGTTGCCCATTGCCCAGCAGAAACGCATCGAGCTGCTGCATGACATGGATGAGGAATCGCAGGAACGTCTGATCAATGCCGATCAAGGCTTGCTGACCCGCGCGCTGTTCAACCTGCTGGAAAACGCGATCAAGTACAGCCCGGCCGACACCACGATCACCCTGCGGGTCCGTTGCCGTGAGGAATGGTTGCACTGTGAATTGATTGATCAAGGCAAAGGCATCGCCGCCGATGAATTGCCGGATCTGTTCAGTCAGTACCGCCGTTTTTCCTCCGCCCAAGGCATCGATGGCGTGGGGCTGGGCCTGTCGATGGTCAAAGCGGTGGTTGATCACCATGGCGGTAAAATCGAATGCCGCAGCGTGGTCGATCAAGGCACCACGTTCCTACTGGAGTTACCGCTGATTCACGAATGATCAGCCACAAAAAAACCGGCTATATCAGCCGGTTTTTTTACATCCGAAAAAAACTTATGCACCTTTTACGGTGTTTTATGAGCTTGAGAAATATATAAGTAAATCAATCACTTATTATCAATGTTCAAGCGGTTTCAACAAAACCGTACACAGGTTATCCACAAAATCTCAGACAGCCACCTGATCATTCGCAGCCGGCGCCTGCGGGGCCGGTGGCAGCGAGCCCATTTCGCGCTGAGTCTTCTCGTTCCAGGCTTGCACGCGGTCGTTCAGCTCGGCGATGGCGCGCGGGCCTGTACCTTCGGCATACATCGGCTCGCCGATGACTACGGTGATCACCCCGGACTTCTTGCCCCAACCGATTTTCGGCCAGAACTTGCCGGCATTGTGTGCAATCGGCAGCACAGGAAGTGCCGCATTAACCGCCAACGCGCTGCCACTGCGAGAAAACTTACCGACAGTGCCAAACGGCACCCGAGTGCCTTCCGGAAAGATCAGCACCCAAACGTTGTCCTTCAGCAGTTCATCACCCTTGGCCGCGACTTGTTTCAGCGCCGCTTTCGGGTTGTCCCGATCAATCGCGATCGGTCGCAGCATGGCCATGGCCCAGCCGAAAAACGGCACGTAGAGCAGTTCGCGCTTGAGCACCTGGCTCAACGGCGAGAAATAAGCAGAGAGAAAGAATGTCTCCCAAGTGCTCTGGTGGTTCGACTGAATCACGCAGGGCCGGTCAGGCACGTTTTCCGCGCCTTTGATTTCGTAACGGATACCGAGAAACACCTTGGTCAACCACAAGGCGCAACGGCACCAGTACACGTTGATAAAACGATAACGCGCCTTGAATGGCAAAAACGGCGCGATAAAAAAACTCAAGCTGCACCACAGCAGGGAAGTGGTGCCCAGCAGCAGGTAAAAGAGAAAAATCCTGATGGCCCGCAGTATCGACATAGTGACGTTTACCGTTACGGGGCAATGCCCGAGTGTTCAAGCGCACTCCCGATCAATCCCTGGTCAGGAACTTCAGAAGTACTCTAGTTGTGGATAAGTTCTGCGGCAATCGCCGCCAGATCGTCAAAAATCAGAGTGCCAACCGGCAGGGTTTTGCCCTGAGTCTTTGCGCCTTTTCCGGTCTTTACCAAAACTGGCTGTGAATCGACGGCTTTGGCGGCCTCCAGGTCACCAAGGCTGTCGCCGACGAACCAGACATTGGTCAGTTCGACGTCGTAATGCGCGGCGATGGTTTTCAACATCCCCGGTTTCGGCTTGCGGCAATCGCAGCCTTCGTCCGGGCCATGCGGGCAATACACGATCAGCCCGACTTCACCGCCCTGCTCCGCCACGAGTTCGCGCAACCGCGCGTGCATGGCATCGAGGGTGGCCAGGTCGTAATAGCCGCGAGCAATGCCCGACTGGTTGGTGGCGACCGCCACCGTCCAGCCGGCCTTGCTCAACTGCGCAATCGCTTCGATCGAGCCGGGCAACGGAATCCACTCCGCCACTGACTTGATGTAAGCGTCGGAGTCGTAATTGATCACTCCGTCCCGATCGAGAATCAGCAGTTTCAACAGCAATCCCTCAACCCAGCAGCGAAATGTCGGCAACACCGAGGAACAGACCACGCAGACGCGCCAGCAGCGCGTAACGGTTGGCCCGTACATTGGCGTCGTCGGCATTGACCATCACCGCGTCGAAGAACGCATCGACCGGCTCACGCAATGCCGCCAGGCGTGCCAGCGATTCGTTGTACTGACGCGCTGCAGCCATTGGCTGTACAGCCTGATCCGCTTGCTGGATCGCCGAGTACAGAGAAAACTCGTTGGCGTTGTCGAAGTACTTGGCTTGCACCTCGGTCGGTACCGCGCCTTCGAGTTTGCTCAACAGGTTCGATACACGCTTGTTCACCGCCGCCAGCGCTGCCGCTTCCGGCAGTTTGCGGAAGGCCTGCACCGCTTGCACACGCTGATCGAAGTCCAGCGCCGAACCCGGCTTCAGGGCACGTACCGACAGGTAAGTGGCGACTTCAACGCCTTCGTCTTCGTAACGTGCACGCAGACGGTCGAAGATGAATTCCAGCACGGACTCGTTGAGGCCGGCAGCCTTGACCTTGGCACCGAACGCGGCCACGGCGAAAGCCACGGCGTCGTTCAGATCCAGATCGAGTTTCTTCTCGATGAGGATACGCAGCACGCCGAGTGCCGCACGGCGCAGGGCATACGGGTCTTTGCTGCCGGTTGGCAGCATGCCGATACCGAAGATACCGACCAGGGTGTCGAGCTTGTCAGCGATCGCGACGGCTGCACCGGTCAGCGTGGCCGGCAGTTCTGCACCGGCACCGCGTGGCATGTACTGCTCGTTGAGCGCCAGCGCGACGTCTTCCGGCTCGCCGTCATTGAGTGCGTAGTAGTAACCGGCGACACCTTGCATCTCCGGGAACTCGCCGACCATCTCGGTGGCCAGGTCGCACTTCGACAGCAGGCCAGCGCGGGCAGCCCACGAAGCGTTGCCGCCGATGCGAGCGGCGATGTACGCAGCCAGTTTCGATACGCGCTCGGCCTTGTCGTAGACGCTGCCGAGTTTTTCCTGGAACACCACGTTCTTCAGGCGATCATTGAAGGCTTCGAGTTTCTGCTTCTTGTCCTGCTTGAAGAAGAACTCGGCGTCGGTCAGGCGTGGTCGAACCACTTTCTCGTTACCGGCGATGATCTGCTGCGGGTCTTTGCTTTCGATGTTGGCCACAGTGATGAAACGTGGCAGCAACTTGCCGTCGGCATCCAGCAGGCAGAAGTACTTCTGGTTGTCCTGCATGGTGGTGATCAGCGCTTCTTGCGGCACGTCGAGGAAGCGTTCCTCGAACGAACACACCAGCGGCACCGGCCATTCAACCAGTGCGGTCACTTCGTCGAGCAGCGCCGGCGGAACGATTGCCGTGCCTTCCTGACGGGTGGCCAGCTCTTCGGTGCGCTTGCTGATGATCTCGCGACGCTCATTGGCGTCCGCCAGCACATAAGCGGCACGCAGGTCAGCGAGGTAGCTCGACGGCGAACCGATGCGCACGCTTTGCGGGTGATGGAAGCGGTGACCACGGGAGTCACGGCCAGCCTTCTGCGCGAGGATGGTGCAGTCGATGACCTGGTCACCGAGCAGCATCACCAGCCATTGGGTCGGACGCACGAACTCTTCCTTGCGCGCACCCCAACGCATGCGTTTCGGGATCGGCAGGTCGTTCAGCGAATCTTCGACGATGGTCGGCAGCAGGCTCGCGGTCGGCTTGCCGGCGATGCTCTGGCTGTAACGCAGTTTCGGACCGCTCTGGTCGATTTCGCTCAGATCGACGCCGCACTTCTTGGCAAAGCCCAGTGCTGCCTGAGTCGGGTTGCCGTCAGCGTCGAATGCCGCCTGACGTGGCGGGCCATCGAGGTTGATGCTGCGATCCGGTTGCTGGGTAGCCAGCGCGGTGATCAGCACAGCCAGACGACGCGGTGCGGCGTAGACGGTTTTAGTCTCGTAGCTCAGGCCGGCGGCTTGCAGGCCCTTGTCGATACCGGCGAGGAACGCTTCAGCCAAGGTGTTCAGGGCTTTCGGTGGCAGTTCTTCGGTGCCCAGTTCAACCAGAAAATCTTGCGCACTCATTGTGCTGCCTCCAGCTTGGCCAGTACTTCGTCACGCAGGTCCGGGGTCGCCATCGGGAAGCCCAGCTTGGCGCGTGCCAGCAGGTAGGCTTGCGCAACGGAACGCGCCAGGGTGCGTACGCGCAGAATGTATTGCTGACGCGCGGTCACCGAGATCGCCCGGCGCGCATCCAGCAGGTTGAAGGTATGCGAAGCCTTCAACACCATTTCGTAGCTCGGCAACGGCAGCGGCTGGTCGAGCTCGATCAGGCGCTTGGCTTCGCTCTCATAGAAGTCGAACAGTTCGAACAGTTTGTCGACGTTGGCGTGTTCGAAGTTGTAAGTGGACTGCTCCACTTCGTTCTGGTGGAACACGTCGCCGTAGGTGACTTTGCCCATCGGGCCGTCAGCCCAGACCAGGTCGTAGACCGAATCCACGCCTTGCAGGTACATGGCCAGACGCTCGAGACCGTAAGTGATCTCGCCGGTCACCGGGTAGCACTCGATGCCGCCCGCCTGCTGGAAGTAAGTGAACTGGGTCACTTCCATACCGTTCAGCCAGACTTCCCAGCCCAGACCCCAGGCGCCGAGAGTCGGCGATTCCCAGTTGTCTTCGACGAAGCGAATGTCGTGGACCAGCGGGTCCAGGCCAACATGCTTGAGCGAGCCCAGATACAGTTCCTGGAAATTGTCCGGGTTCGGTTTCAGGACGACCTGGAACTGATAGTAGTGCTGCAGACGGTTCGGGTTTTCGCCGTAACGGCCGTCAGTCGGACGGCGGCTTGGCTGTACGTAGGCGGCGTTCCAGGTTTCCGGGCCGATGGCGCGGAGGAAGGTCGCGGTGTGGAAAGTGCCGGCGCCTACTTCCATATCGTAGGGCTGAAGTACCACACAACCTTGCTCGGCCCAGTATTGCTGGAGCGCGAGGATCAAGTCTTGGAAGGTACGCACGGCTGGCGTAGGCTGGCTCACGAAATTCACCTGTTTCTTGGGCTGCGATTTAAAGAGCGGGAGTATACCCGATTCATTGCTGCGCACGCCCCCTGGAGCCTTATGCCACGCTGCTTTTGGTGTACCGAAGATCCGCTGTACATGGCTTATCACGACCAGGAGTGGGGCACGCCGCTACGCGATGCGCAGGGTTTGTTCGAGTTGCTTTTGCTCGAAGGGTTCCAGGCCGGGCTGTCCTGGATCACTGTGCTGCGCAAACGCGAGCGTTATCGCGAGGTGTTGTTTGGCTTCGATGTGCAGCGGGTTGCGCAGATGAGCGACGCCGAAATCGACGAATTGATGCTCGACCCGGGGATCATCCGCAACCGCCTGAAACTCAACGCCGCCCGGCGTAATGCCCAGGCCTGGCTGGCGCTGGAGGACCCGGTGGGGTTCCTCTGGTCGTTCGTTGGCGATCAACCGATCATCAATCATTTCAAGGATCGCAGCGAAGTCCCGGCGATCACCCCCGAAGCGCTGGCGATGAGCAAAGGCCTGAAAAAGGCCGGGTTCACGTTCGTCGGCCCGACCATTTGCTACGCGCTGATGCAGGCCTCGGGCATGGTCATGGATCACACTCAGGATTGTGACCGCTACGCGCAGCTCGCCAACGGCGGTTAGAATGGCCGCCTCGCGCACCGCACAAGATCAGGAGTGACCTGTGGAAAAGTTTAAAGGCGCCTTGCTGGTAGGCGCTCTGCGGCTGTTTGCCCTGCTGCCATGGCGGGCCGTGCAGGCCGTGGGTTCGGCGATCGGCTGGATCATGTGGAAAACCCCCAACCGCTCCCGCGACGTGGTGCGGATCAACCTTGCGAAATGTTTTCCACAGATGGATCCGGCCGAACGTGAGCGTCTGGTCGGGCAGAGTCTGAAGGATATTGGCAAGTCGTTGACCGAAAGCGCCTGCGCGTGGATCTGGCCGGCGCAGCGCTCGATCGATCTGGTGCGCGAAGTCGAAGGCCTCGATGTGCTGAAAGACGCCTTGGCCTCGGGCAAAGGCGTGGTCGGCATCACCAGCCACCTCGGTAACTGGGAAGTGCTCAACCACTTCTATTGCAGCCAGTGCAAACCGATTATTTTCTACCGTCCGCCGAAGCTCAAGGCTGTGGATGAATTATTGCGTAAACAGCGCGTGCAACTGGGCAACAAGGTCGCTGCTTCCACCAAGGAAGGCATCCTCAGCGTCATCAAGGAAGTGCGCAAAGGTGGTGCAGTGGGCATTCCCGCTGACCCGGAACCGGCCGAATCCGCCGGGATCTTCGTACCGTTCTTCGCCACGCAAGCGCTGACCAGCAAATTCGTGCCGAACATGCTCGCCGGTGGCAAAGCCGTTGGCGTGTTCCTGCATGCGCTGCGCCTGCCTGACGGTTCTGGCTACAAAGTGATCCTCGAAGCCGCGCCCGAAGCCATGTACAGCACCGATACCGCCGAATCCTGCGCCGCCATGAGCAAAGTGGTCGAGCGCTACGTAGCCGCTTATCCAAGCCAGTACATGTGGAGCATGAAGCGCTTCAAGAAACGTCCGCCGGGCGAAGAGCGCTGGTACTGACGAAAGTGGCACACTCTGTGGATAACCTGTAGGAGCTGCCGAAGGCTGCGATCTTTTGATCTTGCTTGAGGTTATCCACAACCCGTTCATTCAAGGGCGCGTAAAGATGTCCGAACACCGCAAATCCTTCCGCATCAAGATTACCCACGACAGCTTTGGCGAATGCCTCGGGCAGACGCGCAACCTGTCGCCTACCGGGGTGTTTGTGCAGCATCCGGTTTTGGCTTCTTTGCCCAAAGGCGCGGTGGTTTACGGCCAGGTGCAGGATTTACCCACAGGCGCGCCACGGGTGCGGATGGAGGTGGTGACGGTAGATGCCGACGGTATCGGTCTTCGCTACCTTTGACTTATTGCGCCTGACGATCGAGCTTCTTCAGAAACACCGTCATTTCCTTTTCGGCCTGCTTGTCGCCGTGGGCGCGGGCCGCTTCCAGACCTTGTTCCCACGCCTGACGTGCGGCGGCGCTATCGCCCAGCGCCAACTGCGCCTTGCCCAACAGCTTCCAGGCTGCCGAATACTTCGGATCAAAACCGACACAGCGCTGGAAATGCTCGGCAGCCTTGGCGTTTTCGCCCAGATCCAGATAACCCTTGCCCAGGCCGAAGCGCAGCAATGAGTTATCCACACCCTTGGCGAGCATTTTTTCCAGGGATTCGAGCATTTTTGCACCCTCGTTAATGTGATCGTTCCCACGCTCCGCGTGGGAATGTAGCCCGGGACGCTCTGCGTCCCAATAGCGGGACGCAGAGCGTCCATTGAGGCATTCCCACGCGGAGCGTGGGAACGATCAATAATCCGGATCAGAAGAAGCTCAACCCCACATGAAACAGCTTCTCCACATCGCGAATATGTTTTTTATCCACAAGGAACAGAATCACATGGTCGCCCGCCTCGATCACCGTGTCATCGTGGGCAATGATCACTTGTTCATTGCGGATCACCGCACCAATCGTGGTGCCCGGCGGCAGGCCGATCTTCTCGATCGGTTTGCCGATTACCTTGCTCGACTTCGCATCACCGTGAGCAATCGCCTCGATCGCTTCGGCGGCACCGCGACGCAATGAATGCACGCTGACGATATCGCCACGGCGCACGTGGGCCAGCAGCGTGCCGATGGTCGCCAGTTGCGGGCTGATGGCGATGTCGATATCGCCGCCCTGAATCAGATCGACGTAGGCCGGGTTGTTGATGATCGTCATGACCTTCTTCGCCCCCAGCCGTTTGGCCAGCAACGACGACATGATGTTGGCTTCGTCATCGTTGGTCAGCGCGAGGAAAATGTCGGCATCGGCGATGTTCTCCTCCAGCAGCAAATCACGGTCAGAAGCGCTACCCTGCAAGACTACGGTGCTGTCGAGGGTGTCGGAGAGATAACGGCAGCGCGCCGGACTCATCTCGATGATCTTCACCTGATAACGGCTTTCGATGGCCTCGGCCAAACGCTCGCCAATTTGCCCGCCGCCAGCAATGACGATGCGTTTGTAGGTTTCGTCGAGGCGGCGCATTTCGCTCATCACTGCACGAATATTCTCACGGGCAGCGATGAAGAAGACTTCGTCATCGGCCTCGATCACCGTATCGCCTTGCGGCAGGATCGGCCGATCGCGGCGGAAAATCGCGGCGACGCGGGTTTCGACATTCGGCATGTGCTCGCGCAACTGACGCAATTGCTGACCCACCAGCGGCCCGCCGTAATAGGCACGCACCGCCACCAGTTGCGCCGCGCCTTCAGCGAAGTCGATCACCTGCAAGGCGCCCGGATGCTGGATCAGGCGCTTGATGTAGTTGGTCACCACTTGCTCGGGGCTGATCAGCACGTCGACCGGAATCGCTTCGTTCTGGAACAGCTGTTCCTCGCGATTCAGATAAGACGCTTCGCGCACCCGGGCGATCTTGGTCGGGGTGTGAAACAACGTGTGGGCAACCTGACAGGCGACCATGTTGGTCTCGTCGCTGTTGGTCACCGCCACCAGCATGTCGGCGTCGTCGGCGCCGGCCTGACGCAGCACCGACGGCAGCGAGCCACGGCCTTGAATGGTGCGGATGTCGAGACGGTCGCCGAGGTCGCGCAGGCGCTCGCCGTCGGTGTCGACCACCGTAATGTCGTTGGCCTCGCTGGCCAAATGCTCGGCCAGCGAACCGCCGACCTGTCCCGCACCGAGGATGATGATTTTCATCCAGTCACTCCGTTGAATCCGTTTAGCCGCGCGCGGCAGCGATCTTGATCAGCTTGGCGTAGTAGAACCCGTCATGCCCGCCCTGCTGGGCCAGCAATTGGCGACCATGGGGCTGCTTGATCCCGGCGCTGGTGGCCAGATCCAGTTCGCGGGCACCCGGCGTACGCTCGAGGAACGCGGCGATGACTTCGGTGTTCTCGGTCGGCAGCGTCGAGCAGGTGGCGTACAGCAGGATGCCGCCGACTTCGAGGGTTTTCCACATCGCATCGAGCAGCTCGCCTTGCAGTTGCGCGAGGGCGACGATGTCGTCCGGCTGACGGGTCAGCTTGATGTCCGGATGACGGCGGATCACCCCAGTGGCCGAGCACGGGGCATCGAGCAGGATGCGCTGGAACGGTTTGCCATCCCACCACTTCTCGATATCGCGACCGTCAGCGGCGATCAGTTCAGCGTTCAAGCCGAGGCGCTCAAGGTTTTCCTTAACGCGCACCAGCCGTTTGGCTTCCAGATCCACCGCTACCACGCCGGCCAGCGCCGGTTCGGCTTCGAGGATGTGGCAGGTCTTGCCACCGGGCGCGCAGCAGGCGTCGAGCACACGTTGACCCGGCGCCAGATCGAGCAGGTCGGCAGCCAGTTGAGCGGCCTCGTCCTGCACACTGATCCAGCCTTCGGCGAAACCCGGCAGGCTGCGTACGTCGGCAGCGGCTTCGAGAATGATGCCGTCGCGACTGTAAACACACGGCCTAGCGGCAATTCCGGCTTCAGTCAGCAAGCCGAGGTAAGCGTCACGGCTGTGATGACGGCGGTTGACCCGCAGGATCATTGGCGGATGCGCGTTGTTCGCCTCGCAGATGGCTTCCCACTGTTCCGGCCAGAAAGCTTTCAGGGATTTCTGCAGCCAGCGCGGGTGAGCGGTGCGCACCACCGGATCACGTTCCAGTTCGGCGAAAATCGTTTCGCTCTCGCGCTGAGCATTACGCAGCACGGCGTTGAGCAGGCCTTTGGCCCATGGCTTTTTCAGCTTGTCGGCGCAACCGACGGTTTCGCCGATGGCGGCGTGGGCCGGCACGCGGGTGTAGAGCAATTGGTAGAGACCGACCAGCAGCAGCGCTTCAACATCGGCGTCGGCAGCTTTGAACGGTTTCTGCAGCAGTTTCTCGGCCAATGCCGAAAGACGTGGCTGCCAGCGCGCGGTGCCGAAGGCCAGATCCTGAGTGAAACCGCGATCGCGATCCTCGACCTTGTCCAGTTGAGTCGGCAGTGAGCTGTTCAGCGAGGCCTTGCCGCTGAGCACGGCGGCAAGTGCCTTGGCGGCGGCCAGACGCGGATTCATTGCGCGTCCACCACTGCGCCGAGCACGGTGCCAACCGCGAACTTCTCACGACGGCTGTTGAACAGGTCGCTGAAGTTCAGCGCTTTGCCGCCGGGCAGTTGCAGGCGGGTCAGGCACAGGGCTTGTTCGCCGCAGGCGACGACCAAACCGTCCTTGCTGGCGCTGAGGATTTCACCCGGGGCGCCTTTGCCGTCGGCGAGCGTCGCCGCCAGCATTTTCAGCGCTTCACCGTTAAGGGTGCTGTGGGTGATCGGCCATGGATTGAAGGCGCGTACCAGTCGCTCCAACTCAACCGCCGGATGGCTCCAGTCGATGCGTGCTTCGTCTTTGTTCAGCTTGTGCGCGTAGGTGGCGAGTTCGTCGTTCTGCACTTCGCCTTCCAGCGTGCCTGCGGCCAGACCGGCAATCGCTTGCACCACGGCCGGCGGGCCCATTTCGGCGAGGCGGTCATGCAGGCTGCCGCCAGTGTCTTCAGCGCTGATCGGCGTGACGACCTTAAGCAGCATCGGCCCGGTGTCGAGGCCGGCCTCCATGCGCATCACCGTGACACCGCTCTCGGCATCACCGTGTTCCACAGCGCGTTGAATCGGCGCCGCACCGCGCCAGCGTGGCAGCAAGGACGCGTGACTGTTGATGCAGCCCAGACGCGGAATATCCAGCACCACTTGCGGCAGGATCAGGCCGTAGGCGACCACCACCATCAAGTCTGGTTTCAGCGCAGCCAGTTCAGCCTGGGCGTCGGCGTTACGCAAAGTCGGTGGCTGCAACACCTGGATATTATTTTCCAGGGCCAGCTGTTTGACCGGGCTCGGCATCAGTTTTTGCCCGCGACCGGCCGGACGATCCGGTTGGGTGTAGACCGCAACGATCTCGTAAGGGCTGTTCAGCAGGGCCTTGAGGTGTTCGGCGGCGAATTCCGGGGTGCCGGCAAAAACGATGCGCAGTGGCTCAGTCATGAAGGGAGTCTCATAAAAAGAAAAAGGCTTGCCGCAGCAAGCCTTTGAAGAGGGGCATCAAGCGTTCTGGCGGTGCTGCTTTTCCAGTTTCTTCTTGATCCGGTCGCGTTTGAGCGTGGAAAGGTAATCGACGAACAATTTGCCGTTGAGGTGGTCGCATTCGTGCTGGATGCACACGGCGAGCAGGCCTTCGGCGATCAGCTCATAAGGCTTGCCGTCGCGGTCCAGCGCCTTGATCCTGACCTTTTGCGGGCGATCGACGTTTTCGTAGAAACCCGGTACCGAGAGGCAGCCTTCCTGGTATTGGTCCATTTCTTCGGTCAGCGATTCGAACTCGGGGTTGATGAACACCCGCGGCTCGGTGCGGTCTTCGGAAAGGTCCATCACGACGATACGTTTGTGCACGTTGACCTGGGTCGCGGCAAGGCCGATGCCCGGCGCTTCATACATTGTTTCAAACATGTCATCGACCAACTGACGCACTTCGTCGTCCACTACAGCCACAGGCTTGGCGATAGTGCGCAGACGCGGGTCCGGGAATTCGAGGATGTTTAAAATGGCCATAGGCTTTGATTGCTGCACACGTTGAGTAAAGTCGGGCGATGGCCTGGCAGGTCCGAAGATGCAGGCTACCGTTGTGAAGCGTAGCTTGTGCATTTTGCACAAGCGAGCCACGGGGGCTCTGACGGTTCACGCGAATGCACATGATAAAGGGATTCACCGCATGAGGAAAACACTACTCGCCCTGCTGCTGTTGGCTTCGGCCGGCGTGGCGCAAGGGCAAGTGCAACTCAGGGATGGTTTTCCACAGCAATACACGGTGGTTTCGGGGGACACGCTCTGGGACATTTCCGGCAAATACCTGCGCGAGCCCTGGCAGTGGCCACAACTGTGGCGGGCCAATCCGCAAATCGAAAACCCCAACCTGATCTATCCCGGCGACACGCTGACCCTCAGTTATGTCGATGGCCAGCCACGTCTGACCCTCAATCGCGGCGAGTCGCGCGGCACCATCAAACTGTCGCCAAGAATCCGCACCAGTCCGGTGGCCGAAGCGATTCCAAGTATTCCACTCAAGTCCATCAACAGCTTTCTGCTGAGTAACCGCATCGTCGACAAGGTCGAAGATTTCGACAAGGCGCCGTACATTGTCGCCGGCGATGCCGAACGCGTGCTCAGCGGCACCGGTGACCGTATCTTCGCACGTGGCCATTTCGACCCCAATCAGCCGGTTTACGGGATCTTCCGTCAGGGCAAGGTCTACACCGATCCTGAGACCAAAGAGTTTCTCGGGATCAACGCCGATGACATTGGCGGCGGTGAAATCGTCGCCACCGAAGGCGACGTCGCCACCCTCGCCCTGCAACGCACCACCCAGGAAGTGCGCCTCGGCGATCGTTTGTTCAGTGGCGAAGAACGCTCGATCAATTCGACCTTCATGCCCAGCGCGCCCACCAGCAGCATCAACGGCGTGATCATCGACGTGCCGCGCGGCGTCACCCAGATCGGCGTGATGGACGTGGTCACGTTGAACAAGGGCAAGCGCGACGGTCTGGCCGAAGGCAATGTGCTGGCGGTGATGAAGACCGGGGAAACCGTGCGCGACCGTGTCACCGGTCAACCGCTAAAGATCCCCGACGAACGCGCCGGGTTGCTGATGGTGTTTCGCACCTACGACAAACTCAGCTACGGCCTCGTTCTCAACGCATCGCGCTCGCTGGCGGTGCTCGACAAGGTACGAAATCCGTAAGCAAGCTTCACAAGTTACCAACAGAGTTATCCACAGCTTGTTCCGAATGGTTCGGGGCTTATAACGATCAAGGATGATCCATGATGATGTCTGCCTCCACGCCGGTTTCCCCGGCGGAACTGGAAGCGCGCCTGCGCCTGCACCGCTTGCCGGATGTCGGCCCGAAGCGCTTTGCCAAATTGCTTGAAGCCTTCGGCTCGGCCTCCAAAGCCATCAGCGCTCCGGCCAGTGCGTGGCGTTCGTTGGGTTTGCCGGCGACGTGCGCCGAAGCGCGGCGCTGTCCAGACGTTCGCGACGGTGCCAGCCATGCAATGCGCTGGCTAGAGCGGCCAGAGCATCATTTGCTGATGTGGGATCAAGCCGATTACCCGGCGCTGCTGGCGCAGATTCCTGATCCGCCGCCCATGTTGTTCGTTGCCGGTGATCCGCTGATTCTTGAGAAACCGCAACTGGCGATGGTGGGTAGCCGTCGCGCGTCGCGTCCGGGAATGGACACCGCCGCAGCGTTTTCTCGCAGCCTCGCCGGGGCCGGTTTTGTCATCACCAGCGGGTTGGCGTTGGGTATCGATGCCGCTGCGCATCAGGCCGCTCTGGATGTTGGCGGGCTGACCGTGGGCGTACTCGGCACGGGGCTGGAAAACTTTTATCCACAGCGCAATCGACGCTTGGCTGATGCGATGATTGCGTCCGGTAGCGCGGTGCTTTCGGAGTTTCCCCTGGACGCCGGGCCGACCGTGAGCAACTTCCCGCGCCGCAATCGCATCATCAGCGGTTTGTCTCTCGGCGTGCTGGTGGTCGAGGCCAGCGTTGCCAGCGGATCATTGATAACGGCAAGGCTGGCGGCGGAGCAGGGGCGCGAGGTTTATGCAATTCCCGGCTCCATCCATCACCCCGGCGCGCGGGGTTGTCATCAGTTGATTCGTGATGGCGCGGTATTGGTGGAAACCATCGAACACATCCTCGAAGCGCTGCGCGGGTGGCAGCATTTGCCGTTATCCACAGACGCTCCGAAAGTCGATCATCCGTTGCTCGCCTTGCTCCATGCCGCGCCGCATACCAGCGAGGGATTGGCTGATAGCAGCGGCTGGGCTTTACCCAAAGTCCTGGCCGCTCTGACCGAACTGGAAATGGATGGCCGTGCGGTGTGCGAAAACGGTCGCTGGTTGGCCAGGACGCGCTAGGTTTTACAAGGAAGATCGGTAAACTGCGCGAAACCTGTTTGCGGAGAGTTTTTTCATGGTCAACAGTTGGCGTGTGCAACAAGCCGCACGAGAGATTCGCGCCGGGGCGGTGATTGCCTATCCAACCGAAGCCGTCTGGGGGCTGGGTTGCGACCCGTGGAACGAAGAGGCAGTGGATCGGTTGCTGGCGATCAAGAATCGTTCGGTGGTCAAAGGGCTGATCCTGGTCGCCGACAACATTCGCCAGTTCGATTTCCTGTTCGAAGACTTCCCGCAAGAATGGATCGACCGCATGGCCAGCACCTGGCCAGGGCCGAACACCTGGCTGGTGCCGCATCAGGGCTTGTTGCCGGAATGGGTCACCGGCGTGCACGACACCGTGGCACTGCGGGTCAGCGATCACCCGCAAGTGCGCGATCTGTGCTCGATGGTCGGGCCATTGATTTCGACCTCTGCCAACCCGCAGGGTCGCCCGGCAGCGCGCACGCGTTTACGGGTTGAGCAATATTTCCGTGGCCAGGTCGATCTGGTGCTGGGTGGCAGTCTCGGCGGGCGGAAAAACCCTAGCGTCATTCGCGATCTGGCGACGGGTAAGGTCATTCGTCCCGACTGACCTGTTTTTCTGCCTTCTGCTCTTGAACTCCTCGACTGTTTAGGCGAGGAGTTTTTTCTGTCTGCGATTTATCCTTGGTCAATCTCCATAACTTAAACAATCTGTTGTTTATGTTGTACTGCTGCGTGTCAGATAAATCGATAAGTTAGAAGTTTCAGTAACTTTTCCCACGTCATTATCAGAAGTCGCGCAGTGGCGATATTTCTAAAAGCATCCATTATTTCAATGCGCTCAGAAACTTCGATAAGTTAACGTCTGCGGAGAAGGAATGGATACTACGAACTTGCAACTCAAGGATTATCTGCAGGGGCTTCAAGAGACATTAACCAGGCAGCATGCCGATTATCGTATTGTTATTCTCGATGCGGGGTCAGATGCCAGCGAGTTTGAACGATTCATCGGCCGGCAGTTTCGTCTGCGACTAAAGCATTACATGCTAACGTCCAGAGCCCGGGCACTTGAAACAAGGCTGGCGATTTCATCGCGCAGTACGCATTTTCTGTTGTATCAGCGCGATCAACTGACGGCGGTTTTGCGAGTGACCCCTTCGCCGTTCGAATGGGCTTCGCTGGCGCACCAGTATGTTTCTCCGACCGTGGCGCTGGCGCGCCATGTCGAGTTCAGTCGCTTGATCACGCATTCCCAACAGCACCGGCCGGTGCCGACCAATGCGTTGCTTGCAGCCGCCACCGAATGGGCGATCGATCGTGGCTATCAAGGTGTGACGGCCTTGTGTCGATTGCCACAACGGCGACTGTTCCAGCGCTTTGGCCTGACCCCGATCACTTCCAACTCACTGCATATCGAACACCGCGCACGCGGCGATTACTGGCTGCTGTCGGCGCAGTGGCGGCAAATCCTCACAGCGCTGCAACAACCTTTCCCCATGAACGGCACCTACCCGGAGAATCGCGATGAATGCGTCCGTCAGTTTTGAACAACAGCTGATTCTGCTCGATCAGCGCATCGAAAAAGCGTGGGCCGATATTCTGGATAACTCCCGGCTGGTCAAGGCTATCCGCGAGGGCAGTGTTTCCAGAGCGTTATATGCGATCTACATGATCGAAACCTTTCATTACACCGCACACAATGCCCGGAATCAGGGGTTGGTCGGTGTGCGACATGCCGATAATCCTGTTTATGCGAAGTTCTGTTTTGAACATGCAGCACAAGAAGTCGGTCATGAAAAAATGGCCCTGCACGATGTCATGAGTCTGGGATTGAAGAATGAAGTATTTGATATGCCACAGGCACTTCCAGCGACGGAAGTATTGATCGCTTATTTGTACTGGATTTCTTTTACCGGTAATCCGTTACAACGGCTGGGATACAGTTACTGGGCGGAAAACGCTTATCACTTTATTACTCCGCTGATCGACAAGCTGAGTGAAACGCTGGCGCTGAAACCCGCTCAACTGACGTTCTTCATTGCTCATTCGGACATCGATGTCGAGCACTTCAATGAGATCAAACTCATCCTGCAGCGAACCTGCAAGCGTCAGGCTGACTGGGATGCCATTGCCACCGTGATGGAAACCAGTCTGCGCCTGACCGGCAACATGCTCGAAGCCGTTTATGAGCAGTATGAAGCCTGGCAAAACGGCCTCGCGCCCCGTTACGAATTCCTCCATGCCCTGGATAAATCATGACGCCTTCACGTTTATTTTCACGTTGGTCAGGCGGAGGTCAGGATGGCTGATTATTTCGAACGGCTGAACTACGCGTTGGGGGATGAAGACACGGCGCTCGAGTACGCCATTCTGCCCGAGCATGCCAGGCACGTGTTGGGCGTTGCCGGCTGCGGCGGTCGGCTTCTACCGTTGCTGGCCCGCCACCCGGCCCGCATGACTTGCGCTGATATCAGTGGGCCGCAGCTGGCCTTTACCCGCTTGCGTTTAGCTTTGCTTGAGCAGACCGATCGCCAGTCGTTCATGGATTTCATGGGCTACCGGCCGGAAACGTCGGTGACTCGGCGAAAATCCATATTTCGCCTTCTGGATCTGCCTCCGCTTGATCGCCGCTGGCTGGCGGACTTGCTTCATTCCCGTCATTGGCAGGCACCGATTTACCAAGGGGCCTTCGAGCAGACTCTGCAGCGGTTGGCGAAGGTCAATGGATTGTTCACCGGCAAGGCGGGGCGAGCGATTTTCCAGTTTCGTGATCTGGGAGAGCAATCGGCTTATTACCAAAGCCGGTTTCCCCTCAAGCGCTGGAAGGCTGTGATCGCCTTGTTGGGCAACGCAGCGGTGCTCAATTCGCTGTTGTACAAAGGGGCGTTTCCCCGCAACAACCTGGGTATCAGTTCCCGCGAGGTGTATCTGGATATCTTCCATACCTTGTTTACCACCCAGGTCGTGCGCGAAAGCTTTTTCCTGCAGATGCTGTTTTTCGGTGAGCTGCGCTATCCGCAGGGCTTTCCACTGGAGTGCGATCCGCAGGTTTTTCAACAGGCACACAAGGCGCTGCAGCAATGCCAGCTGACCGTGGTGCAGGGCGATATTTTCGACTGTGCTTCCAGGTGCAGGGATGTCGACTTTGTCTCGTTTTCCGACGTGCCTTCATTCCTGCCGGCGGAGGTTGGCATCGATGTTCTGCAGCGGCTCCGACCCGCTCTGGGCGAGGACGCACTGACGGTTATTCGTGGCCATTTGCATGTGATCAGGCCCGATTGCGAAGGCTTCTGCGACGTTACCGCGCAGTTTCAGGACGCGATCGCACGAGAAAAAACTCAACTCTGGCGAGTACAGGTCTACCGCCAGACATCATCTGTGCAGGTATCTCGATGAATACACCTCATCCGACCGTCAATTGGGTCAAGAACCGTGTCCGTCAGGCACGTGACGATCAGCAGCAATTGTTCGACGCCGGGCTCAATGGCCTGAACCTGGTGCAGCGCGATGGCAAGGTCATAGAGTTGAGCAGTGGCGAGCAGTTGACCGAATTTCTCTCGTGCTCCTATCTGGGACTCGAGAGCGATCCCCGTCTGGTTCAAGGCGCAGTACAAGCCGTCGAGTCTTTCGGTGTGCAGTTTGCTGCCGCCCGCACCCGAGCGCTGCTACCGCCGATGCGCGAACTCGATGAGCAGTTGAACCACATATTCCAGGGGCATACGGTGACATTCAACTCGGTGGGCAGCGCACATCTGGGGTGTCTGCCGCTGTTGGGCTCCGGTGAATTGCCGTCGTATCCCTTGCGCCGTGGCCCAGGCTGGATCGTTGACCGCGCGGCCCATGCTTCGATGCAAGTACTGCAAGGCATTCTGTGGCAGTTCGGTCCCGTCCAGCGCTGCGATTGCAGTGATCTTCAGCAAGTCGAGGACGCTTGTTCTGCAGCCGTCGCTGCCGGCAACACACCCATTATGCTGACTGACAGCATCGGTTCGATGCGCGGGCTTTATCCCGTTAACAGGCTGCTGCAACTGGCTGAGCGCTTTGAGGGTTATCTGTATGCGGATGACGCTCACGGCACTTCGATCCATGGCCAGGCCGGGGGCGGTTATGCACTTGATGTCGCTGCTGAGCCGTTGCGTGATCGTTTGATCCTGCTGTCGTCATTGTCCAAAGCCTTCGGTGCTACCGGCGGTGCAATTACGGTGCTGACGTCGGCCGATGCCGAGCTGATTCGGCGCCATGCGTCGACGTATACGTTCGGGGGGCCACTGTCCATGGGCGGTGTCGGTGCGGCAGTCGCCTCGGCAAGCATTCACCTTTCTGCACAGTTGGGGGCGTTGCAGGCGGCGTTATGGAGAAATGTCGAAGCTATAGATGGTCTGCTCGGGCCGGTACTGGGCAACCATCAGATTGCTTCACCCATACGTTTCGTCCGGGTCGGTGCCGAACGAGACGCCATCAGCCTGGCGTTGCACCTGCGTCGGCACGCTATCGCGGTCACCACGGCCTTGTTTCCGGTGGTGGCCAAAGGTGAAGCAATCCTGCGACTGGCCATCAGCGCCAATCACAGCGAGGTTCAGTTGGAGCATCTGGCCAGTGCTGTCAACGAAGGATTCGCTGAGTTGGGCATTCGTCAGGGAGAGCCGCATCATGTGCAGTGACCTGATGCAACGGAGCAGTGCAAAGACGGTTCAGGCTGCAGCCGCCGAGGCCTTCGTGCGTAAATTGGCCTATGCGCGGTCGCTGCCGTGGTTCTGCACGCTATGTCCGCAGATTCAACACATACAGACCGCCGAGGATCTGCATCGGCTGCCAATCCTCGCCGTGGAGGACGATCAGGGCGGGTTGCTGTTTACCCACCTCAGCGAAGCGTCACATTGCGCACCGGGCGGTGGGCTGACCCTGACTTCAGGTGGCAGCACCGGCAATCGCAAGCACATCACCCATTCCTGGGCATTCAACGAAAGCATCGTACCCTTGGGTGCGCGAATGTTTGCTGCGACCGGTGAACTGCCCCGTGTCGTCATCAATTGCCTGACGCCTGGTGAAATGCAGGGAGCCTTTCAATACGCGGCGGCCATCGTCCAGCACATTGGCGCACGCCTGCTGCCTGCAGGCGCGTTGATGGGCATGCAGCGCATAGCCGGGTTGATTCACTCACAAGCAGCCGATGCACTGATCTGCACGCCCTCTTTCGCCGAGGCGCTGTTCAATCATGCCGATGTCGATGGGGTGCAACTGCGCAGTTTGAGATGGCTCTACTACATTGGCGAACCTTGCCGTCAGCCGCTACGCGAGCAACTGGCCCGAGACTGGCCGGCCCTGAGCATTCGATCATTGGGTTATAGCTCGACAGAGACCGGCCCGATCGGTTTCCAGTGCGCGCACCTCGAGCATGGTTTCTACCATTTGCATGCAGACGCCATGTTGCTTGAGGTGGTCGATCCCTTCAGCCTGCAAGCAGTGGTGGACGGTGAAACCGGCGAGTTTCTGCTGACCCCTCTGCTGCCCGATCAGGTGCCTCTGCTACGGTATCGCATTGGCGATCGTGGGCGAGTTTTGGACAGGCAATCCGGTTGTGCCTGTGGCAGCGCTTTGCCAATACTGGAACTGCAGGGTCGAATCGAAGCTTCGATCAAGCTGGGCGGTGCGATCATCACTCAGCGACAGGTCCTGAGTGTGCTCGCAGAAACGTTGCCCGAACTGCACGCTTCGGATGTGCAGGTGCAGATTGATCGACAGGCCGACGGTGCGCACCTGCGGCTGCTTATCGCTAAGGATCGATTACCCGCCGCTGCTGAACGTGTCATCGAACAGGCTTTGCACAACGAGGCGCAAGCGAGCGCATTGCTCAGATTGCCCGGTGTGTTGGGCATGCAGGTACAGCGTCTGCCCCGTGGTGATTTCGCAACCACCCTGGCAGGCAAGACGCCGTTCTTTGTCGAGAGGTGACGTCCCGGGCCAGCCTCGTGAGGCTCGCCCGGGTGCTTTGTTTGATGGCTGCGTTTCAGGGTTGCAGAACGGTGGAGCCGGTAGTGCGCCGCGCCGACAGCTCGGTTTGCGCCTTCGCCGCGTCAGCCAGTGGATACCGCTGGCTGACGTCCACTTTCAATTTGCCGCTGATGATCATCTCGAACAATTCATCGGCCATCCGCTGCAGATTCTCGGCATTGTTGGCATAAGTCGCCAGCGTCGGCCGGGTCACGTATAGCGAGCCTTTGGCGGCCAGAATGCCCAGATTGACCCCGTCCACCGCACCGGAAGCATTGCCGAAGCTCACGACCAGACCGCGCGGCGATACGCTGTCGAGCGAGGTCAGCCAAGTGTCCTTGCCCACGCCGTCGTAGACCACCGGGACTTTTTTACCGCCGGTCAACTCCAGCACGCGTTGTGCAACGTTTTCGTGGCTGTAATCAATGGTTGCCCAAGCGCCATTGACCTTGGCCAGTTCGGCTTTTTCCTTGGAACTGACGGTGCCGATCAGCTTCACGCCCAACGCCTTGGCCCACTGACAGGCCAGCGACCCGACGCCACCGGCCGCCGCGTGAAACAGAATGGTTTCGCCACCCTTGAGTTCGTAGGTCTGGCGCAACAGGTATTGCACGGTCAGACCCTTGAGCATGACCCCCGCTGCCGTTTCGAAACTGATTTCGTCCGGCAGGTGCACCAGATTGTCCTGGGGCAGTACATGCAATTCGCTGTAAGCCCCCAATGGGCCGCTGCCGTACGCCACGCGATCACCGACCTTGAAGCGGGTGACGTCGCTGCCCACTGCATCGACGATGCCTGCACCCTCAGCTCCCAGGCCGGATGGCAAGGCGGGTGGCGCATACAGCCCGCTACGGAAATAGGTGTCGATGAAGTTCAGGCCGATCGCCTTGTTGGCCACGCGCACCTGATTCGGGCCGGGCGCGGCGGGTTCGTAGTCAACATACTCGAGCACTTCGGGACCGCCGTGGGCGCGGAACTGGATACGCTTTGCCATCTGCCTGCTCTCCTTGGGTCTTTCGTGAGCCCCCTATCCAACTCTCATGCTTGATCTTCGTCAACTGCGGCGCGCCGTTGTGCGGTGGTATGCTACGCGCCCATTTGCGTCGCCCGTCCGCGGGGCGCCGCCCGATTCAAGGTGAAGCCATGACGACCCGCACCGACGCCGTAAAGGCCTATCTGCTCGACCTGCAAGACCGTATCTGCGCCGCCCTCGAAAGCGAAGACGGCGGCACGCGCTTCGTCGAAGACGCCTGGACCCGGCCCGCTGGCGGCGGCGGTCGCACCCGCGTGATCGAGAACGGCACGCTGATCGAAAAGGGCGGCGTCAACTTTTCCCACGTCTTTGGCAGCGGTCTGCCGCCGTCAGCCAGCGCCCACCGTCCTGAACTGGCCGGTCGCGGTTTTGAAGCCCTCGGCGTGTCGCTGGTGATTCACCCACACAACCCGCATGTGCCGACTTCCCATGCCAATGTGCGCTTTTTCATCGCCGAGAAAGAAGGTGAAGAGCCGGTCTGGTGGTTTGGTGGCGGCTTCGACCTGACCCCGTATTACGGCAACGAAGAGGACTGCATTCATTGGCACCGCGTTGCCGAGCAGGCTTGCGCGCCGTTCGGCCCGGACGTCTACCCGCGTTACAAGGCCTGGTGCGACACCTACTTCCATATCAAGCATCGTCACGAGCCGCGCGGCATTGGCGGTTTGTTCTTCGACGACCTGAACGAGTGGGACTTCGATACCAGCTTCGCCTTCATGCGCGCCATCGGCGATGCCTACATTGATGCGTATCTGCCAATCGTGCAGCGCCGCAAAAATGATGCGTTCACCGCTCAACAGCGTGAGTTCCAGGAATTCCGCCGTGGCCGCTACGTCGAGTTCAACCTGGTTTATGACCGTGGCACGCTGTTCGGCCTGCAATCGGGCGGGCGTACCGAGTCGATCCTGATGTCGCTGCCGCCGCAAGTGCGCTGGGGTTACGACTGGAAGGCCGAGCCTGGCAGCGAAGAAGCGCGCCTGACCGAGTACTTCCTGCAAGATCGCGACTGGCTGGCCCAGGACTGAGGATTTCTGATGGATCGTTACGTCGTTTTCGGTAACCCGATCGGTCACAGCAAATCGCCGATGATTCACAAGCTGTTTGCCGAACAGACCGGCCAGCACCTCGACTACAGCACCCTGCTGGCGCCGCTTGATGATTTCGCTGGCTGCGCCACGGCGTTTTTCCAGGAAGGTCGCGGCGCCAACGTTACTGTGCCGTTCAAGGAAGACGCTTACCGTTTGGCCAACAGCTTGACGGCGCGGGCGCAACGGGCCGGCGCGGTGAACACCTTGAGCAAACTGGCCGATGACTCGCTGCTCGGTGACAACACCGACGGCGCCGGGCTGGTGCGTGATCTGACGGTGAATGCCGGCTTCAGCCTGACCGGCAAACGCATCCTGTTGCTGGGGGCTGGCGGTGCAGTGCGTGGGGCGCTCGAACCGTTGCTGGCCGAAAAACCCGCATCGGTGATCATCGCCAATCGCACGGTGGACAAGGCTGAGTTGCTGGCGGAGTTGTTCTGCGACCTGGGGCCGGTGTCGGCCAGTGGTTTCGACTGGCTGCGCGAGCCGGTGGACGTGATCATCAATGCCACGTCGGCGAGCCTGACCGGTGATGTACCGCCGATTGCGCCGAGCCTGATCGAGCCGGGTAAAACCCTGTGCTACGACATGATGTACGGCAAGGAACCGACGGCGTTCTGCCGCTGGGCCAGTGAACAGGGCGCGGCGGTGGCGATGGATGGCTTGGGAATGCTCGCCGAGCAGGCCGCCGAGGCGTTCTTTTTGTGGCGCGGTGTGCGCCCAGACACGGCGCCCGTGCTCACAGAGCTGCGTCGACAACTGGCCCTTTAAAAGCTTCGCGAGCAAGCTCGCTCCCACAGTGGAAGGCGATCAAATGTGGGAGCGAGCTTGCTCGCGAATGGCCGCACCGCCGGTCTTTGATCAATCCTCAAACCGGATCGGGCATTTCTCCGGCCCCTCAAGCTTCCTCAACTCCTCCACCACCTGCGGCCGCGCCCGGCGCAAGGTCAGGCTGCGATCCTGGCTCAGCAAGCGCCGCGCCTCCTGATGCAGCATCTCCACCCCTGAATAGTCGATGAAGTTGATCTGCTGCGCCTCGATCACCACCCGCGCGCCGTGCATGCGTTGCAATCTCACCTGCAGATAATGGCTGGCGCCGAAAAAGATCGAGCCGCCGACGCGTAAAACATCGTCCTCACCGTCACGCCAATGTTGCACGCGTGGTTGCGAGGTGCGTTTGAGGTAGAAGAATAGTGACGCCAGCACGCCGGCATAAATCGCCGTCTGCAGTTCCAGCAGCAGCGTTGCGAGGCAGGTCAGGGCCATGACCACGAACTCGGCGCGACTGACCCGCAGCAATGCGCGGATGCCGCGATGATCGACCAGACCCCAGGCGATCAACAGAATGCTGCCGGCCATTGCCGGGATGGGAATGTGTGAAATCAGCCCGGCGCCGAAAATCGCAAACAACGCCACCCAGATCGCCGAAAAGATCCCGGCCAGTGGCGAGCACGCGCCTGCCTCGTAACTCAAACCGGAGCGGGTAAACGATCCCGCCGACAGCGAGCCGGAAAAGAACGCCCCGACAATATTGGATAAACCCTGCGCGCGGACTTCCTGATTGGCATCGAGAAACTGTTGCGACCGCGCCGAAATCGAGCGCGCAATCGACAGGCTGGTGACCAACCCGAGCATGCCCACCGCCACGGCACTTGGCAGCAGGCGCAGAATCAGATCCAGGTCCAGCGGCAACGCACTGAACGGCGGCAAACGCCCGACGAATGCGCTGACCAGATGCACATGGCCGAACATCGCCGGCCACAGCCATACCAGCAGACTGGCCAATGCGAGGGTTATCAACAGCGTCGGCCAGCGCGGTAGCAATTGTTTCAACACCACACCGACGACCACCGTTGCCACACCGAGCACCAGCGAAGGTTTATCCACAGCCCGGAAGTGTTGCAGCAGATCCACCAGACTCGCCAGCGCCGTCGCCTTGGCCGGCAGGTCCAGCCCCAGCAGATTCGGCAATTGCCCAATGGCAATCACCACCGCCGCGCCGAGGGTGAACCCCAGCACCACCGAGTGCGAGACGAAATTCACCAAAGCGCCGAAGCGCAGCAAACCGAGCAGCCACTGGAAAATCCCGGCGAGGAAGGTCAGCAGCAGGATCAGCGTGATGTAGTCCTGCGATGCCGGTACGGCCAAAGGGCTGACACTGGCGTACAGCACGATCGAAATGGCCGCTGTAGGGCCGCAGATCAGATGCCACGATGAGCCCCACAGGCAGGCGATCAATACCGGGATAATTGCGGCATAGAGGCCGTATTCAGGTGGGAGCCCGGCGATCAGCGCGTAGGCAATCGACTGGGGTAACGCGAGAATCGCACCGCTGAGGCCGACGATCAGGTCCCGTCCGACGCTGGCGCGGGTTTGCCGCGGCAGCCAGGTGAGAAAGGGCAAGAGAGAGTGGCGGCTGGGGAAGGCCATGGGTCCTCGCGGTTGGGGTTTTGTTCAAGGTTATCAGGGTGCCAGGGGAAAGGCCCCTCACCCTAGCCCTCTCCCGGAGGGAGAGGGGACTGACCGTGGTGTTTGTCAGAGATTCATCAACCTGCGATTTCACCGTTGAACGCAAGTTTTGAATCCTACAAATATCGGCTCCCTTCCCCCTCGCCCCCTCTGGGGGAGAGGGCTGGGGTGAGGGGGCAAAAATCTCAAGCCAAACCCAATTCCAGCCACCCCACAATCAAAGCTTCGCTTTCACCGCCGCCAACGCATCCTTCCCGTCAGCCGTCTTCACCCCCTCCAGCCACTTATCCAGCACCGCCGGATTCGCCTTGATCCAAGCCTTCGCCGCCTCGGCATTAGTGACCTTCTTGTTCACCACCTCAGCCATAATGCTGTTCTCCATCTCCTGAGTGAACGACAGATTGCTCAGCAACTTACCCACATTCGGACACGCCTCGGCATACCCTTTACGCGTCAACGTAAACACGCTGCCGGTGTCGCCAAAGTACTTCTCGCCACCCTTCAGGTAATGCATCTTCAACTGCACGTTCATCGGGTGCGGAGTCCAGCCGAGGAAGGTGACGAATTTCTGCTTCTTCACCGCTCGCGATACTTCCGCCAGCATCGCCTGTTCACTGGATTCGATGAGCTTCCACTGACCCATGTCGAAGTCATTCTTCTTGATGATTTCCTGCAACGAGATATTCGCCGGCGCGCCCGAACCGATGCCGTAAATTTTGCGATCGAACTTGTCCGCGTATTTGTTCAGGTCGGCAAAGTTATGCACACCCGCGTCCCACACGTAGTCCGGCACAGCGAGGGTGAACTCGGTGCCGTCGAGGTTCTTCGCCAGTTGCGTGACGTCACCGGTAGCGACGAACTTGTCATAGAAGCCCTGCTGCGCCGGCATCCAGTTGCCGAGAAACACATCCACCTGGCCGTCTTTCAAACCGCCAAAGGTGATCGGCACCGCGAGGGTGTCGACCTTGGCCTTGTAGCCCATGCCGTCCAGCAGAAACCCGGTGATGGCGTTGGTCGCGGCGATGTCGCTCCAGCCCGGGTCGGCCATTTTCACCGTGGCGCAACTCTGCTCGGCGAACGCCGAAGCGCTGCTCAACGCGATCAGGCCGACCGTCACTACTGTGGATAACTTACGCATGGACTTCCCCTTAACATTATTGGTTTTGGCAGGGTTGTGGATAACGTGCTTTGCGTTCCAGATCATCGAGGTCGATGTGGTTGCGCATGTACTGCTGACTGGCATCCACCAGCGGCTGGTGATCCCAGCTCTTCAGCTTGCCGATGGTTAACGCGTCGGCAACAAAACGCCGACGGCGCTGGCTGGCAAGGACTTCCCGGTGAATCGCCGGAATGTCCCACTTGGCCCGGGCTTCGGCGAGAAAATCGTCGAACAGCTGGCGATGTTGCGGCGATTGACTGAGTTCTTCCAGTTCGCGCGGATCGTTGCTCACATCGAAGAGTAGGCAGGGGTCGCTTTCACTGTAGATAAATTTGTAGGCACCGCGACGGATCATCATCAGTGGGCTGACGGTGCCTTCGGCCATGTATTCGCCGAACACTTCGTCATGACCGCCCTGCCCTTGCAGATGCGCGACCAGTGAGCGGCCATCCAGCGGCAAGCCGGGCTCCAGCGTGCCGCCGGCCAGTTCAACGAAGGTTGGTAACAGGTCAGCGGTCGATACCGCAGCGCTGACACGCCCGGCAGCGAATTGGCCCGGAGCACTTATCAACAGGGGGACTCGGGCCGCCATTTCATACCAGTGCATTTTGTACCAGAGGCCTTTGTCGCCAAGCATGTCGCCGTGGTCACCGGAAAACACGATGACGGTGTCATCGATCAGACCCGTTTCTGCCAGCGTTTGCAGAAGTTTGCCGACGTTGGCGTCGATATAGCTGCAGGCACCGAAGTACGCCCGGCGCGCATCGCGAATCTTATCCACAGGCAGTGGTTTATCCCACAGGTCGTAAACCTTGAGCAGGCGCTGCGAGTGTGGATCGAGTTCGTGTTGATCCGGGGTTGTAGGCAACGGGATATCTGCATCGTCGTACAAATCCCAGAACGCCTTGGGAATTGTGTACGGATCGTGTGGGTGAGTCATCGATACAGTCAGGCAGAACGGCTGATCGCCGTCCTCGCGAATATGATCGAACAGATATTGTTGCGCCTTGAACACCACCTCTTCGTCGAAATCGAGTTGGTTGGTGCGCACACACGGACCGGCCTGCAGCACCGACGACATATTGTGATACCAGCTCGGCCGTACATCCGGCTCATCCCAGTTCACCGCCCAGCCATAGTCGGCCGGGTAGATATCGCTGGTGAGGCGCTCTTCGTAGCCGTGCAACTGATCAGGGCCACAGAAATGCATCTTGCCCGACAGCGCCGTGCGGTAGCCGAGGCGGCGCAAGTAATGGGCATAGGTCGGCACATCGGCAGGGAAATCGGCGGCGTTGTCATAGGCGCCGATCTTGCTCGGCAATTGGCCGCTGACCAGGGTGAAACGCGAGGGCGCGCACAACGGGCTGTTGCAGTAAGCGGCATCGAACACCACGCCATGTTCGGCGAGGCGGGAAAGATTCGGCAGTTTGATCGGCGAAGGGCCGTAGAACGGCAACATTGGCGCGGCCATCTGATCGGCCATGATGAAAAGAATATTCTTGCGCTTCATGTGATCGCGGCATTCCATAGTGAATATTTATGCGACATTGCTGCGATCGAGCATGGAGTCCATGCTGTAGTCGGTAAAGCCCGCGCCGGACAATGACTAGGATAAGCACAGCTTATGTATGACGCCTTGGGAAATCTGTCGCTCGACCTGTTGCGCGCCTTCGAAGCGGCAGCCCGCCACCGCAGCTTTACCGCAGCGGCGGTAGAGCTTGGCACCACGCAACCAGCGATCAGTCAGCAGATCAAACGGCTGGAGGAACAACTCGGCACGCGGCTGTTTGATCGCATTTACCGAGGGATTGAGCTGACCGAAGTGGGTGCGATCCTGTTCGAGCAAGTTACCCTTGGTTTGCAGAATATCGACGCCGGATTGAGCGCGATCAGCGCACAGCAGCAACATGAGGTGCTGCAGGTCGCTACCGATTTTGCCTTCGCCGCTTATTGGTTGATGCCCCGTCTGCACCGTTTTCACGAAGCCAATCCGCAGGTCGACGTCAGCCTGGTGACCAGTGAACGCAACCACAACATGCTGCGCACCGATATTGACGTGGCCATCCTGTTTGGCGACGGGCGTTTCAAACAGGGCGAGAGTCACTGGTTGTTCAGCGAAGAAGTGTTCCCGGTGTGCAGTCCGCAATTGCTCAAGGACCGCGCCCTGCCCCTGCCTGCTCTGGCGTTACTGGAGTTTCCGTTGTTGCACCTGCGTGGGGAAAACAGCAGCAACTGGTTTGACTGGAGTGGTCTGTTTCGCCAGCTCGGCATCACCACGCCGCCCGCCCCGGGGCAATTGCGCTTCGACAATTACACGCTGTTGATTCAAGCGGCGATTGGCGGCCAAGGCGTGGCGATTGGTTGGCGGCACCTTGTGGATAACTTGCTGAGTCAGGGTTTGCTGTGCCGACCCATTGCCGAAACCACCCTGTCGCGCCTCGGTTATTACGTAGTGCTCCCGCAACGCAAACGCCGGGGTGCGTTGATTCAGCAGTTTGTTGATTGGCTGATGGCGGAACAGGCGAGCAGCGCAAAATCCCTCAATGGACTCGCGTTGCCTTCCATCGCCGTATAGCGGCCTATTCGCTGGCCGCCACGAAATTCACATGCTGCCCCACATGCAAATTCAGCCGCAGTTCATCAGCAATCCCCACCGCCACGCGATTCAGCCGTTCCAGCGGTTCGGCCAGACCCGGTTCCAGATTGCCGCCGACCTGACTGAAATGCTCAATCGTCAGCCCGGCCACGCCATGGGGCGCATTGACCAGCGTCCAGTGCAGCGGACTGCTTTGCACGGCTTCACGTATTTCCTCGGCGGCGTGACGTTGCAGGCGATCATCGACATCCGGCTCATCCAGCACGGCAAAATCGCCCACCAGAAACAGCCGCGACACATTGGCCGCTTGCAGCCCATCGACCAGCGCATCGACGGCCAGCACCTGTTCGACCGGGCCGAGCACGACAGCCCGTTCCACCTGATCGCTACTGAACGGCAACCCCGGCGCATCCAGTAAACAGATGACCGCCGAACTACCGGCCACGCTCTGATTGATCCGCTCCGAGTCGAACAAATCGCCGGTTTTGGTGCGCAAACCCGGACGCGGTGCGAGTGCGGTCAAATCGTCGAGGATGGCAATGACTTCGTGCTGACGCCGCAGCAACTCAGCCATCAACGCGCTGCCCAGGCTACTCATGGCACCATAGAGCACCACTTTTACCGCCGGGGTTTCGGCATTTTTCATGGCTGATCCCTTTTCTTATCCCTTGTATGGCGTGTGACATACGGGCAACGCCGAGGGTTCGAACCGATTTCCGAGGGTTTGTGATGCAAGCAATCAAGGGCTACCACGCCCACGTCTATTTCGACGCCAATACCATTGAGCAGGCGCGGGCCTTGTGTGAGCAGGCTGCGAAGCTGTTTCCGTTGAAGATGGGCCGCGTCCACGAACGTCCGGTCGGGCCGCATCCGGACTGGAGTTGCCAATTGGCCTTCGGCCCTGAGTTGATCGGCGAGGTGCTGCCGTGGCTGGCGCTCAATCGCCAAGGTCTGGTGGTGTTTATGCACCCGGACACTGGGGATGATTTGCTCGACCACACCGAACACGCGATCTGGATGGGTGCGATCCGGCCGCTGAATCTGTCGGTTTTTTAATCAGGCTCTATAAGCCTACAGCGTTTCTTCAGCTTCGCCCGGAAGCTGCTCGTCCAGATGCAGCCAGGGCAATTGGCTGTCCGTCCAGATATGTCGCTCGGCCGGTGCCAGTTGCGGCTGATCCAGCGTGGCGATGGTCACGTCGATGCTCTCGGGGCTGAGCGACGTCACCAACGCCAGTTGCGCACCGCAGTTCGGGCAGAAGAAGCGCGCGCAACTGGCCGACGAGTCGTACCGCGATGGCGCCCCGGCCAGCCACTGGAAATTTGCCGCCGGCACGGTAATCCAGGTCGTGACGATTCCACCGCTGACTCGGCGACAAATCGAACAATGGCAATGGGCGATATCCTGCAACGCCCCGCTGAACTGATAACGAATGTGTCCGCAATGGCAGCCGCCGCTGTGCAATTCGCTCATTTCGAAGCTCCCCTTCCCGTGTTCATTGACTCTGGTTCGCATCCGACGGCCGGTTGACCGTTCATTCAAAGCTTTCTGCAGCGAAAGGTAGCTGAAAGCTTCCGCGATTAGCATCGCCTCCACTTCCGGCAACAGACCGGTTGGCCAACGCGTGTGATACCTCGCACGAACGGCCCAATTAACAACAACAATGGTGATTCTGATGTCCTCTGTAGCCCGCCTTTTCGCTGTCACTCCGCCCGTACGTCTCGTGCTTCCCGTTCTGCGCTGATCCCGTCCGATCTGCTCACTCAACTAGCCGCGCTACGCCTGGAGTATTCCCATGCTGACTTTCCTTGGCTTCGCCATGGTCATCACGTTCATGTTCCTGATCATGACCAAGCGCCTGTCCGCGCTGATCGCTCTGATCATCATCCCGATCGTCTTCGCCCTGTTCGGCGGTTTTGCACCGAAGATCGGCCCGATGATGCTCGAAGGCATCACCAAGCTCGCGCCGACTGGCGTGATGCTGATGTTCGCGATTCTATATTTCGCCCTGATGATTGACTCCGGCCTGTTTGACCCGGCCGTGCGTAAGATTCTCAAACTGGTCAAGGGTGACCCGCTGAAGGTTTCGGTCGGCACCGCCGTACTGGCGCTCGTCGTTTCCCTCGATGGTGACGGCGCGACCACTTATATGATCTGCGTGGCCGCCATGCTGCCGCTGTACAGCCGCATCGGCATGAGCCCGCGGATCATGGCCGGCCTGATCATCCTCGCCGGTGGCGTGATGAACATGACCCCATGGGGCGGCCCGACTGCCCGTGCCGCCAGTGCGCTGCATGTCGACCCGTCGGATATCTTCGTGCCGATGATTCCGGCGATGGCGGCGGGTGTTTTGGCGATCCTGGTGATCGCCTACTTCTACGGTAAACGTGAGCGTGCGCGTCTGGGTGAGCTGCATCTGGTTGGCGATGACATCGATCACAGCGAAATCAGCGTGTCGCAATTCCCGGATGCCCGCCGTCCGAAACTGATCTGGTTCAACGGCGCCCTGACCTTCGGCCTGATGTGCACCCTGATCGCCGGCCTGCTGCCATTGCCGGTGTTGTTCATGGTCGCGTTCAGTATTGCCATGATCGTCAACTACCCTTGCCTGCAGATGCAGAAGGATCGCGTCGCGGCTCACGCCGGTAGCGTGCTGGCAGTGGTCGGGCTGATCTTTGCGGCGGGTATCTTCACCGGTATCCTGTCCGGCACCGGCATGGTCGATGCGATGTCGAAGAGCCTGTTGGCAGTGATTCCGGACTTTCTCGGCCCGTACCTGGCCGTGATCACGGCGCTGGTGAGCATGCCGTTCACCTTCTTCATGTCCAACGATGCGTTCTACTATGGCGTGTTGCCGGTGTTGGCCGAAGCCGCCAGCCACTATGGGATCACCGCAGTGGAAATGGCCCGTGCCTCGATCGTCGGTCAGCCCGTCCACTTGCTGAGCCCGTTGGTGCCATCGACGTATCTGTTGGTAGCCCTGGCCGGCATTGATTTCGGTGACCACCAGCGTTTCACCCTGAAATGGGCGATCCTGGTTTGTATCTGCATCCTGATTGCTGCACTGCTGTTGGGGACTTTCCCGGTGTTCAGCACTCTATAAGCCCAAGACTCACCGTTTCGGGTCCTGGCTTCGCGGTTTGAAGCCCGGACCTTTTTCGGTTTAACAATCGCTCAAAGGAATACACATGGAATGGCTGACCAACCCCGAAATCTGGGTTGCCTTCTTCACCCTGACCGCCCTGGAAATCGTCCTCGGCATCGATAACATCATCATGATTTCGATCCTGGTCAGCCGCATGCCGAAACACATGCAGCAGCGCACCCGGATCTTCGGTCTTGGCCTGGCCATGATCACCCGCATCCTGTTGCTGCTGTCGATCACCTGGGTCATGCGCCTCACCGCCGACCTGTTCGAAGTGTTCGGTCAGGGCATTTCCGGCCGTGACCTGATTCTGTTCTTCGGTGGTCTGTTCCTGCTGTGGAAGAGCTCGCAAGAGATGTACCACGCGCTGGAAGGCGAAGACGAAAGCGACGACACGCCTGGCGGCAAGGGCGGCAACTTCCTCTACACCATCATCCAGATCGCGATCATCGACATCGTCTTCTCGCTGGATTCGGTGATCACTGCCGTGGGTATGGTGTCCCACGTGCCGGTGATGGTCGCGGCGATTGTCGTGGCCGTGCTGGTGATGATGCTGGCGTCGGGCAAGATCAGCGAGTTCATCGACAAGCACCCGTCGTTGAAGATGCTGGCGCTGTCGTTCCTGCTGGTGGTCGGTACCGTGCTGATTGCCGAGTCGTTCGACGTGCATGTGCCGAAAGGCTACGTCTACTTCGCCATGGCGTTCTCGCTGGCGGTTGAGGCGATCAACATCAAGCTGCGCGGCGCAATGGCCAAGAAGCGACAGCAGCAAGATCCGGTGAAACTGCGCAAGGACATCCCGGGCCAATAACCCGGTAGTCTTCAGGCAACACCCCTTGTAGGAGTGAGCCTGCTCGCGATAGCGGTCTGTCAGTCAACATCAATGTTGAGGCTGATGGCCCTATCGCGAGCAGGCTCACTCCTACATTTTTTTGTGTTGGATTCGGGATACGCGTGAATCCATTTTCATGACACTTTTGTTTCAATCCACACTTTAGCTGTGCAATGCTGGCGCCCAGACCGTTAGCCAACTACAGCTTAAGTATCAAAAACGTAGAAACCGCGCGGTACCGTCCACTTGCCCCTCTGGGGCGCTGCTACTACAGGGGGTTTGTATGCTCACCCTGCTCAATCTGCTTTCCGCCGTCGCCCTGCTGATCTGGGGCACGCACATCGTTCGAACCGGCATCCTGCGGGTGTACGGCACCAACCTGCGCCATGTGATTGGCCAGAACATGTCCAAGCGCTGGCTCGCCTTTGTCGCCGGCATCGTCGTCACCGCCATGGTGCAGAGCAGCAACGCCACCGCCATGCTCGTCACCTCCTTCGTCGGCCAGGGCCTGATGGCGCTGACCCCGGCGCTGGCGACCATGCTCGGCGCCGACGTCGGTACCGCGCTGATGGCGCGGGTGCTGACGTTTGATCTGTCATGGCTGTCGCCGCTGCTGATCTTTCTCGGGGTGATTTTCTTTCTGTCGCGCAAACAGACGCGGCTCGGACAGATGGGCCGGGTGTCCATCGGTCTGGGGCTGATCATTCTCGCGCTGCAATTGATCGTCGAGGCCGCCGCGCCGATCACCCATGCCCAAGGTGTGAAGGTGATTTTCGCCTCGTTGACTGGCGACATCCTGCTCGACGCCTTGGTCGGCGCGCTGTTCGCGATGATTTCCTATTCCAGCCTCGCGGCCGTGCTGCTCACCGCGACGCTGGCCGGTGCTGCGGTCATCAGTCTGCCGGTGGCGATCGGTCTGGTGATCGGCGCCAACATCGGCAGCGGCGTGCTGGCGTTCATGAGTACCAGCATGCAGAACGCCGCCGGCCGGCAAGTGGCGTTGGGCAGTCTGTTGTACAAACTCATTGGCCTGCTGCTGATCATCCCGGTGCTCGATCCGCTGGTGCACTGGATCGACAGCCTCGATTTCAGTCCGCAGGAAATGGTCATCGGTTTTCACCTGCTCTACAACACCGTGCGCTGCCTGATTCTGCTGCCAAGCGTCGGGCCGATGGCGCGCCTGTGTGCGTGGTTGCTGCCGGAGCGGCCGGAGGTCAACGGCACCGCCAAACCGCGTCACCTCGACGCCACCGCACTGGTCACGCCGAGTCTGGCGCTGGCCAACGCCGCGCGGGAAACCCTGCGCATGGGTGATCTGCTGGAGAACATGCTCGACGCCACCCTTGATGTACTGCGCGGCAAGCAGACCGCTGTCACCCAGGAAATACGTCGGCTGACCGATGACATCGAATCCTTGTACAGCGCGATCAAGCTCTACCTGGCGCAGATGCCCCGCGAAGACCTCGGCGAGCAGGACAGTCGACGCTGGGCCGAGATCATCGAACTGTCGATCAACCTGAAACTGGCCAGCGACCTGATCGAACGCATGCTGCGCAAGATCCAGCAGCAGAAGACTTCGCAGCGGCGCTCGTTTTCTGAAGAAGGTCTGGAAGATCTCGCCGGATTGCAGCAGCAATTGATTGCTAACCTGCGTCTGGGCCTCTCGGTATTCCTCAGCGGTGACCGCGAAAGTGCCCGCCAGCTACTGCGCGAGAAACGCCGCTTTCGCGCACAGGAGCGCCGTCTGGCGCATGCGCATGTCAGCCGTTTGCAACGCAAGATCGTCCAGAGTCTGGAAACCAGTTCGTTGCACCTGGAGTTGATTGCCGACATGAAGCGCTTGAATTCACTGTTTTGCGGCAGTGCGTATGTGGTGCTGGAAACGGCCGACACCGGAGCGCTGGCGGCGGATGATATTGCCGACATTACGCATTCGCCTTGAACGACTGGGGCTGGGTTTAGTCAGTTACATTGATTCAGCCTTAAGACCTTCGCGAGCAGGCTCGCTCCCACAGGGGAATGCGTTTCGAATGTGGGAGCGACGGTGCGACGATTCGACCTGCTCGCGAATGGCGGCCTGAATAGCGACACGGATCTCCAAATCAGCCGTATGGAAGCCTGTTATGCGTTGCCTGTTGTTCGCCTGTCTGTTGCTCGGTTCCCTGCCCGCCTTTGCCCTGGATCGTTTTCAGGTCGAAGGCTATGCGCTGCCCAACGGTTTGCAGTTGCTGCTCAAGCCCGGCACCGAGCGCGGGCATGTGGCGATCCGGCTGGTGGTCGGCGTCGGCCTCGATGATTTCGATTGCGATGACAAGGAGCTGCCGCACCTGCTTGAGCACTTGTTGTTCAGCGGCATCGACGCCACCGGCGAAGGCGGTTTAGAGGAGCGCATGCAGGCACTGGGCGGTGACTGGAATGCCTTCACCAGCAACGCCGACACCACGTTTGTCATTGAGGCCCCGGCGAAAAACCAGCGCAAAGTGCTCGACCTGCTGCTCGCTCTGCTGACGCAAACGCGCATCGACGACAACGCGATCAACGCCGCCAAACGGGTGGTCGAGCGCGAGGACGGTGGCCATTACACCCGGCTACAACGTTTTCTCGATCGTCAGGATCTCGGCCACACCGCGGCCAATCAACTCGCCGTCGAACTGGGCCTGAAATGCCCGCAGCGTGCCGAAGTCGGTCACCTGACTCAGGAGCAGTTGGAAAAGGTGCGCAAGGCCTGGTACGCGCCGAACAACATGACCCTGATCGTCGTCGGCGAACTCGACAAACTGCTGCCGGCTTACCTGGAACGCACCTGGGGGGCACTCGAAGCGGTTGAGCCGAGCGAACACCGTGCACTGCCAGACATCAGCACCAGCGCCGCCCATGAGCGCACCCTCACCCGTGGTTTTATCGGCGACAGCGCCAAGCTGCACTGGCTGGTGCCGGAGCCGGTGATCGATGATCAGTACGACCAGACCTTCGACATTCTCAAGGATTATCTGGACTGGGCGCTGTACCGGCAGATCCGCCTCAATCACGGTTTGTCCTATGGACCTTGGGCCGAGCGCGAAGTGTTTGGCGGTGTCGGCTTCATGAGCCTGAATGCCGATCTGGATCGCGACGATGTCGACGAAGCCATCCAGGTGCTGGAAGACCTCAAGGCCGATCTGCTGAAAAACGGCCTCGACCCGGACACCTTTGCGCGGATCAAACAGGCTTCCATCGCCCATCAAGCCTGGGCGGTGCAAGGCAACAGCGCGATGGCGGATTACTACTGGAGTGCGCTGAGTGATTACGAGGATGGCCGTTTCGCCAACCCGGCGCGCGAGCTGCAAGGGGTGACACTGGAAGCGGCGAACAAGGCTATGCGTGAGTTGCTGCTGCAACCGGGGTATCTGCGGATCGAGAAGCCATTGATCAGTGATGATCAGGTGTTGTGGTTGAGTGCGGGTGGCTTGGGTCTGGTGTTGTTGATCCTGATCGGTTGGCGTTTGCATCACCGCCGAAAATCCGCCGAACACTAACCCCTGTGGGAGCGAGCCTGCTCGCGAAAGCGGTGGGTCATACAACAAATGTGGTGACTGACCCACCGCATTCGCGAGCAGGCTCGCTCCCACAGGGTGAGTGGTGAATTTACTGACCGGCAGCCTCGCCACAGCGCCCGGCGGGCGCTACTCTGTCGAGGTTTTTTCCTATCCAGTCGTGAACCGCCCAAATGCCAAAAATACAGCTCCTGATCCAGCGCCTTCTCGAACTGATGAAGCGCTATCCCGGGGTCATTGCGCTTGGCGGTTTCATCTCCGGAGTCGGCAGTTTCATCATGGTCGATCGTCAGCAAGGGCTGGCGAGCTGGATCACCGTGATCATGCTGCTCAGCTGGATCTGGCTGATGCTGGAAAACACCCTGACCGGCCTCTTCACCCGCATCTTCAAACGCGAGATTCCCCAGCCGCTGCTGCGTTACGCAACGCAGATGATCCATCAGGAAAGCCTGTTTTTCGTCCTGCCATTCTTCTTCATCACCACGACATGGAACAGCGGCCAGTTGTTCTTCACCGGTCTGCTCAGCGTTGCCGCACTGATCTCCATCGTCGATCCGCTCTACTACAAATGGCTGGCGCCCCGGCGCTGGGCGTTTCTCGCGCTGCACACGCTGACCCTGTTCGCCGCCCTGCTCACTGCGTTGCCGGTGATCATGCACCTGACCACCGCGCAGAGCTTCAAATGGGCACTGGGCATTGCCGTGCTGTTGTCGTTCCCGAGTCTGGCGTCGATCTTCCCGATCCGTACACTGCGCAACGCGCTGGCGATCCTGTGCATCACCGTCGGTATCGGCGGCGTCGGTTGGGCGCTGCGTTCGTGGGTGCCGCCGGCGACGCTGTGGATGACCGATGTGGCGATCAGCACGCAAATGCAGGATCGCACCCCCGGTGCCAGCCTCGACACGGTCAGCGCCGAACAGATTCGTGGTGATGGCCTCTACGCCTACACCGCGATCAATGCGCCGCGCGGGCTCGATGAGCGGATTTATCACGTCTGGCAATTCAACGGCAAAGAGGTCGACCGCATTGCCCTCGACATCCATGGCGGGCGCAAGGAAGGCTACCGGGCGTGGACGCACAAGCAGAACTTCCCCGGCAATCCGGCGGGCAAGTGGCAGGTGCGGGTGCTGACCGAGGATGGCCAGGTGATCGGCGTGCTGCGTTTCGAAGTGACGGACAGCACAGCGATCAAAGAAAAGTAACCGCGTTCGTGCTATTACGTTAGTTCGCCTAATAGCCGAACAAGCACGGAGCTTATGACCAGCAGCTCGATCAGCGGCAATGCCCAACTGGACACGTCGATCAGCCCTGCCCGCCTGCGGGTCACGGGGGACTGGACGCTTGTCCATTACGCCGAGCTCAAGCACCTGAGCGAAAAGCTCCACGGCCAGTACGACGCCAACACGCCGATTGATCTGAATAGCCTCGGCGCCCTCGACACGGCTGGCGCTTCGTTGCTGGTCGAACTGCTCGGCTCCGAGCGTCTCGGCAAATCCGCCGAACACCCCGATTGCACGCTCTCCTCCGCCGACCGCGCGCTGCTGCAAACCGTGTATCAATCGATGACTGATTTCTGCGTGCCGATCAAGGAGGCGGAAGTCAGCGTCAGCGTGCAACTGCTGACCCGGATCGGTCGCGCCGTGGAAACGGTCTGGCAAGACACCCTGCAAGTGCTGGGTTTCATCGGCCTGATCCTGGAAACCATCGCCCGTGGCCTGTTCCGGCCCAAACGCTGGCGCATCACGCCGATGATCGCGCACATCGAACAGACCGGCCTCGACGCCGCGCCGATCGTGGCGTTGCTGACCTTTCTGGTGGGTGCGGTGGTGGCGTTTCTCGGGGCTACGGTGCTGGCCAGTTTTGGCGCGACGATTTTTACCGTGGACCTGGTGGGCTTCTCGTTTTTGCGTGAATTCGGCGTGCTGCTCACGGCGATCCTGATGGCCGGGCGCACCGCCAGTGCCTTCACCGCGCAGATCGGCTCGATGAAGGCCAATGAAGAAATCGACGCGATCCGCACCCTCGGCCTCGACCCGATGGAGCTGCTGGTGGTGCCGCGTGTGCTGGCGATGCTGGTGGCGCTGCCGATGCTGACGTTTCTTGCGATGCTCTGCGGGATTATTGGCGGCGGTGTGGTCTGCGCGGTGTCGCTGGATATTTCGCCGGCGATGTTCCTGACACTGTTGCAATCGGACATCGGCATCCAGCATTTTCTGGTGGGGTTGGTGAAAGCGCCGATCTTCGCTTTCCTGATCGCCGCGATTGGCTGCCTGGAAGGCTTCAAGGTCAGCGGCAGTGCCGAGTCGGTCGGCGCACACACCACGTCTGCCGTGGTGCAATCGATTTTCGTGGTGATCGTGCTCGACGCGGTGGCCGCGCTGTTCTTCATGGAGATGGGCTGGTGAGTCGTCTACCCCGCGCGCCCTCGGAGGCGGTGATCGAAGTCCGTGGCCTGTGCAATCGTTTCGGCAGCCAGAGCGTGCACGAGAATCTCGATCTGGATTTGTACAAAGGCGAGATTCTCGCCGTGGTTGGCGGCTCCGGCAGCGGCAAATCGGTGTTGCTGCGCAGCATCGTCGGTTTGCGCCGGCCCAGCGAAGGCATGGTCAAAGTGTTTGGCAAGAACCTGCCGAGCCTGTCCGAGCATGAGCGTTCGCTGGTCGAGCGACGCTTCGGCGTGCTGTTTCAGAAAGGCGCGCTGTTCTCCTCGCTGACGGTCACCGAGAACGTCGCCCTGCCCCTTATCGAACATGCGGGCCTCAGCCGCAACGATGCCGAGCACCTGGCGGCAGTGAAACTGGCGTTGGCCGGATTACCGCTGTCGGCGGCGGACAAATACCCGGCGTCGCTGTCCGGCGGCATGATCAAGCGTGCTGCGCTGGCGCGGGCCTTGGCGCTGGATCCGGATATTCTGTTTCTCGACGAGCCGACTGCCGGCCTTGATCCGATAGGCGCTGCGCAGTTCGATCAACTGATTCTGACCCTGCGCGATGCACTCGGCCTCAGCGTGTTTCTGGTGACTCACGACCTCGACACGCTCTACACCATTACCGACCGCGTGGCGGTGCTGGCGCAGAAAAAGGTCTTGGTCGCGGGGCCGATCGATGTCGTTTCGGAAACCGATGACGCATGGATTCACGAATACTTCCACGGCCCGCGCGGCCGCTCGGCGCTGGACGCCGCCAAATTGCTCAACGAGGTCTGACATGGAAACCCGAGCCCATCATGTGTTGATCGGCCTGTTCTCAGTGATTGTCGTGGCAGGCGCCCTGCTCTTCGGCCTGTGGCTGGCCAAGTCGAGCGTCGACACTGAGTTCAAGGATTACGAAATTGTCTTCAGCGAGGCGGTCAGCGGTTTGTCCAAGGGCAGCCCGGTGCAATACAGCGGGATCAAGGTCGGCGACGTGATCAACCTGCGCCTTGATCCTAAAGATCCACGGCGCGTGCTGGCGCGGATTCGTTTGGCCGGTGACACGCCAGTCAAAGAAGACACACAGGCCAAACTGGCACTGGCCGGGATCACTGGCACATCGCTCATCCAGCTCAGCGGTGGCACGCCCGAGAGTCCGCAGCTCCGTGGTCACGACGGCAATCTGCCAACCATCGTCGCCTCACCCTCGCCTATCTCGCGACTGCTTAATGACTCTAACGATTTGATGACCGGGATCACCGCGCTGCTGCAGAACGCCAACCAGATGTTCTCCGCCGAAAACGTTGACCGCGTCAGCAAGACGCTCGCCCATCTGGAGCAAACCACCGGGACGATCAACGATCAGCGCGGCGATATCAAGCAGGCCATGCAGCAACTGGCGACCGTCGGCAAACAGGCCGGCAGCATGCTCGAACAGACGTCGCTGCTGATGCGCAACGCCAACGGTTTGATCAACGACCAGGGCAAACAGGCACTGGGCAGCGCCGAGCAGGCGATGAAGTCGCTGGAACAAAGCACGACCACCATCAGCACTTTGCTGAGCAAAAACGAAAACTCCCTCGACAACGGCATGCAGGGCCTCAATGGCCTGGCCCCGGCGATCCGCGAACTGCGTGAGACGCTGACCTCGTTGCGCGCTATTTCCCAACGCCTTGAGGCCAATCCCAGCGGTTACCTGCTGGGCCGTGACAAGAACAAGGAATTCACGCCATGAAGCTGACTCGACTCGCCCTCTTCGCTGCCGGTTTTTCCTTGATCAGCGCCTGTTCGATTCTGCCCAAGTCCGAGCCGGCGGATGTCTATCGCCTGCCAACCGCACAGACGCCCGCCTCGGCCAGTTCGGCGTCGGCTCAATCGTGGTCGCTGCGGCTGAACAAGTTGCAGGCCAGTGAGGCTTTGAACCGGCCGACAATTGCGGTGATTCCTCAGGGCGATGTGATCAGCAGCTACAAGGGCTCGCGCTGGAGTGATCCGGCGCCGGTGCTGGTGCGTAATCGCTTGCTCGACGGGTTTGCGCGTGATGGTCGGGTGACGTTGCTGAGTACCGATGACAGCAACTTTGCCGCGGATCTGGAATTGGGTGGGAGTTTGCAGGCGTTTCAGACCGAATACCAAGGCTCACAGGCCAGCGTTGTGGTGCGCGTCGATGCGTTGCTGGTGCGCGGTTATGACCAGCGCATCCTGGCCAGTCGCCGCTTTGAAGAGCGCCAGCCGTTGAGCGATGTGCAGGTGCCAGCGGTGGTCGCCGGGTTTGGTCAGGCCAGTGATCGCCTGACCACCAAGGTCGTCGCGTGGGCCGTCGACCAAGGCCAAAAGCTCGCCCCTCAAAGACCTTAAGCCCCAACACCAATCCCTGTGGGAGCGAGCCTGCTCGCGAAGGCGTCGTGTCAGACACATCAACGTGAATGACAAACCGCTTTCGCGAGCAGGCTCGCTCCCACATTGGATATTTGTTCAGCCGAAGAACCAGTAGCAGACGAAAATAGCCCCGACCACACCGGCAAACTCTGCCAACAGTGCACAGCCCACCGCATGCCGCGCCCGCTGAATGCCCACCGCGCCGAAATACACCGCCAGCACATAGAACGTCGTCTCGGTACTGCCCTGAATCGTCGCCGCGACCAGCGCCGGGAAGCTGTCGACGCCTGAAGTCTTCATCGTTTCGATGAGCATCGCCCGCGCCGCGCTGCCGGAGAACGGTTTGACCATCGCTGTCGGCAGCGCATCGACAAACCGCGTGTCCCAGCCGGCCCACTCGACCAGATGACGAATGCCGTCCAGCCCGAAGTCCAGCGCCCCGGAAGCACGCAGTACGCCCACCGCACAGAGCATCGCCACCAGATACGGCAGCAGGTTCTTCGCGACATCGAAGCCTTCTTTGGCGCCTTCAACGAACGCCTCGTAAACCTTCACTTTCTTTAACGCGCCGATCAGCAAGAACAGCATGATCAGCCCGAACAGCGTGAGATTGCCGAGGATCGACGACAATCCCGCCAAAGCGGTTGCTGACAGGGTGCCCAGCAGCGCCATGAAGCCACCGAGAATCAGCGCGCCGGGAATCAGATAGGCCAACACCACCGGATCCCAGATCCGCAGACGCTGCATGAACGCCACCGAGAGGAAGCCGACAATCGTCGAGCAACTGGTCGCCAGCAGGATCGGCAGGAACACCAGCGTCGGATCCGGCGCGCCTTGCTGTGCGCGGTACATGAAGATCGTCACCGGCAGCAGGGTCAGGGAGGAGGCGTTGAGCACCAGGAAGAGGATTTGCGCGTTACTGGCGATGGTGGCACTGGGATTGAGCTCCTGCAGCGCCTTCATGGCTTTCAGGCCGATGGGCGTGGCCGCGTTGTCGAGGCCCAGACCGTTGGCGGCGAAGTTCAACGTGATCAGGCCGAGGGCAGGGTGTCCGGCCGGGACTTCCGGCATCAGCCGCAGAAACAGAGGGCCGAGCACCTTGGCCAGCCATTCGACGATCCCGGCCTTTTCGGCAATGCGCAGGAAGCCCAGCCACAAGGTGAGGGTGCCGAACAGCAGCACCATGACCTCGACCGAGAGCTTGGCCATGGCGAAAATGCTTTCCACCATCGCCGCAAAGATCCCGGCGTTGCCGCCGATCAGCCACTGCGCCAGCGCCGACACGGCTGCCACGATGAAGAAGCCAAGCCACAGGCCATTAAGCATCAGTCAAATCCCCCGAAGAATGCGGCGAATGATAGCGGGGTCGCCAGAAACGACAAACCCCGGATTTCTCCGGGGTTCGTATGGCTGACTCGGTCCACTGTAGGAGTGAGCCTGCTCGCGATGGCGGTGTATCAGACAACAGAGATGTTGAACGTACAGCCCTCATCGCGAGCAGGCTCACTCCTACAGGGATTTGTGTCAGTTCTTGGAAATTTCGCCAGCTGGCAGTTTTTCCTTGCTGCGCCAGTGCGGCAGGGAGTTCCAGTAGCGCTCGCCTTTGGCATCGTCGTACATGCCTTCCCAACGTGCGATTACCAGCACAGCCAGCGCGTTACCGATCACGTTCAGAGCGGTACGGGCCATGTCCATAACGCGGTCGACACCCGCGATGAACGCCAGGCCTTCCAGCGGGATACCGACGCTGCCCAGGGTCGCCAGCAGCACCACGAAGGACACGCCCGGTACACCGGCGATGCCTTTGGAGGTAACCATCAGGGTCAGGACCAGCAGCAGCTGCTGGCTGATCGACAGGTCGATGCCGTACAGCTGAGCGATGAAGATCGCGGCGATGGACTGGTACAGGGTCGAACCGTCGAGGTTGAACGAGTAACCGGTCGGCACGACGAAGCTGCAGATGGCTTTCGGTGCGCCGTAGGCTTCCATCTTCTCGATCACGCGTGGCAGCACGGTTTCCGACGAGGCGGTGGAGTAGGCCAGTACCAGCTCATCCTTGAAGATGCGCATCAGCTTGAACACCGAGAAACCGAACATCTTGGCGATCAGGCCCAGCACCACAAAGGCGAAGAAGGCGATGGCGAAGTAAACCAGGATGACCAGTTTGGCCAGCGGCACCAGCGAGGCGAAGCCGAAGTTGGCCACGGTCACCGCGATCAGGGCGAACACGCCGATCGGCGCGTAGTTCATGATCATGTGGGTGACTTTGAACATGCTTTCCGAGACGCCCTGGAACATCTTCACCAGCGGTTCGCGCAGGTCCGACTGCAGGCTCGACAGACCGAGACCGAACAGCACGGAGAAGAAGATGATCGGCAGCATTTCGCCGCGGGCCATGGCCGCGAAGATGTTCGACGGGATCAGGTTGAGGATGGTCTCGATGAACGCGTGTTCATGCTGTACTTCGGCGGCGGTCGCCTGGTACTTGGAGATATCCACTGTGCCCAGGGTGCTCATGTCGATGCCGGCACCCGGATGGAACACGTTTGCCAATACCAGGCCAACGAGGATGGCGATGGTGGTGACGATTTCGAAATAGATAATCGTCTTCAGGCCGATACGCCCGAGCTTCTTGGCGTCACCCACGCCGGCAATGCCGACGATCAGGGAGGAGATGACGATCGGGATCACGATCATCTTGATCAGACGGATAAAGATATCGCCTGCTGGTTGCAGGACGTTGCTGATCCACCAGGCTTTCTCGGCACTGAAGTGGTTGAGCAACGCACCAATTGCAATACCCAATACCAGACCGATGAGGATCTGCCAGGCGAGGCTAAGTTTTGCCTTCTTCATTATCTTTACCCTTACTTGCGTTTGACTCAGGCACATGCAGGAACTGGAACGCTCTTTAGCGGAAAAGTCTGTGCATCTGCCTCCGTATAAGGTGCCCCGAAGCGCGTGATTACGGCTCTTCGGCAGGCGAAAAAAGGCGCAACTATTCCGATGCAAGGTTGCGCCGTCTAATGCCGTAAACGCCTACCCTATGCCGAATCGGCATGAGCTTTTTTAAATGAAACTGGCGTCCCAACCGGTTCGATTGTGACATTTCGGCCGGCATAAGTGCCGTGAACCGGCCATCACAGAGCAGGTTGATTATTTTTTGAACGAGAAAAATCGACAAAAATCTTGGGAAAAAGCCTACGTGGCAAGACTAGAAGTCCTACTGTTCAAGCGGTTTTTTTGTCGATATACGGTCGCCAGGAAACACCGCGTAATGTTTTCGCGCGCAGTGTCAGCGATAAAAACAACGAGCTGGACGCTCTGGATCAATGTTTTGTCTGATTGAAAGCTCAGCGCAAGTCCGTCGAACCGCTGTGGGTCGGCGAACCTGCGGCGCAGCTTTTACCCTGACCCGGCCCTTGCGCAGGCACTCCCTGTACCCGTAGGTCACTCCGACCCTGCAACAGTCAGAACGTCCCGGCCCCCTGGTCATGCGCCAGCCTTCCTCAGGTCGGCACAATGGAAAGCAGCAGGGCTGCTGCCTTCATGTTCAGATCAGTACCACTTCGGATCTTTCTTCAGGGTTTCCATCAAAAGAGCCTGCATGCCCTGGTCGGGTTTGCCGAGGAAGCGGTAGGTGGCATGTCGCGTTGGCGACTTGTCCGCGGGCAGTCCCTCGGGCACATCAACGAGCATGGCGTAAGCATCTTTCTTGTCGAAACTGAACGCGACGATCAAGCGGTGGTTCAGGCACTTGTCTGCGGATTCGCAGAGCGGGCCGACCAGATACTGGTCGCCATCTTCAGTCACGGCATTCATCTGTTGGTCAGGCGTGCCGGACAGGTTCATCACCCATTCCGGCAGGCGCTCTTCCTTCTTCACCACGCCTTCCCAGGTTTCCCGGTATTGCGGGTCGGAACTCAACAGTTCGTTGACCCGCGTCTGGCCATCATTGGCCGCCATCGCCATGGCACTACCGCCCAGAAGCAGGGCGGCTGCCAGTGTCTTCAAAGCACTCATCGTTAACCTCGGCCGCGACGGCCAAAGAAGAAGGAAGCGATGAACATCACCAGGAACACGACAAAGAGAATCTTGGCGATACCCGTGGCGGTGCCCGCGATACCACCGAAGCCCAGTACTGCAGCGATGATGGCAATGATCAAGAATGTAATTGCCCAGCTCAACATGGTGATTCTCCTTACTTCTCTATTTAGGGGTGGTGCGTGTCCCGGCGCTGCGCGCCCGAATTCATTCAATCAGTCAGAAAACCCAACGCTCTTCACGTGGCAGTTGATCGAGCGGCTGCGCCTGATCGACATCCATCATGCGCATCGAGGCGCTTTCGGCCTGGCTGCTGCTGACGGCGCTGAAGTGCGTTTGTGTGCTGTGCTGGATCGAGATCAGCGGCTCAACCTGCTGGCTGTTTTCCCAGCGCAGGTATTGCTGGCAGGCGATCAGGGTGATCAACAGCGCAAGTACGCCAAACAGACCTTGCTGGATATGCAGTGGCGAGATACGCACTTGGGCGGCACGTTGGCGAGTCATCCTGGGTTCCTCACTCTTATTCGGTTGGGGCAGTTCGTATCTGCCCGGGCTGAATGAGGTATTGCAGCCTGCATGCCAGTTTTTTCAATGAAAAATATTCAATAAAATCAATATGTTACAAGCTTGTCGAAAAGCGTTAGCGACGCATCCTGCACGATGGGCCATCTGGGATCGTGCGCAATGCACGATTTTTTCGTAGGAGATTTCATTCTTATGGAATTGAGAGCAGGGCGCAGATGTCAGAAAAGTACGCAGGGAATGCCCTGCAAATCGGAATTTGTTTAAAAAACCAACAAAATCAACGTATTGGCCGTAAAGGCAGGAGAGGGCTACCCTCCTATGGCTGGCATCGTTCAGAATCAACCATGCAACTTGCCCGATTTTTCCGGGACTAACCCAAGACCAATCACTATGGAGCGTAGGAAAAATGGAATCTGCCACTGAGCATCAAGGCCGCATTCTGCTGGTGGACGACGAATCCGCCATCCTGCGTACCTTCCGTTATTGCCTCGAAGACGAGGGCTATACGGTTGCCACCGCCAACAGCGCGGCTCAGGCCGACGCCCTACTGCAACGGCAGGTCTTCGACCTGTGCTTCCTTGATCTGCGTCTGGGCGAAGACAACGGTCTCGACGTGCTGGCGCAGATGCGTATTCAGGCGCCTTGGATGCGTGTGGTGATTGTGACCGCGCATTCGGCCGTCGATACTGCCGTCGATGCGATCCAGGCCGGCGCTGCTGATTATCTGGTCAAGCCATGCAGCCCGGATCAACTGCGTCTGGCCACCGCCAAGCAATTGGAAGTGCGCCAACTGTCGGCGCGCCTCGAGGCGCTGGAAGGAGAGATCCGCAAGCCGAAAGACGGTCTCGATTCCCACAGCCCGGCGATGAAAGTGGTACTGGAAACGGCCCGCCAGGTCGCCAGCACTGACGCCAACATTCTTATTCTTGGCGAGTCCGGCACCGGTAAAGGTGAGCTGGCCCGAGCGATTCATGGCTGGAGCAAACGCGAGAAGAAATCCTGCGTAACCATCAACTGCCCGTCGTTGACCGCCGAACTGATGGAAAGCGAGCTGTTCGGTCACAGCCGTGGCGCCTTTACCGGGGCCAGCGAAAGCACTTTGGGTCGGGTAAATCAAGCGGACGGCGGTACGCTGTTTCTCGACGAGATCGGCGACTTTCCCCTGACATTGCAACCAAAGTTGCTGCGTTTCATTCAAGACAAGGAATATGAGCGGGTAGGCGATCCGGTCACCCGTCGCGCTGACGTGCGCATTCTGGCGGCAACCAACCTCAACCTTGAAGACATGGTTCGTGACGGTCGTTTCCGTGAAGATCTGCTCTATCGCCTGAACGTCATCACCCTGCACCTGCCACCACTGCGTGAACGTGCCGAGGACATCCTGACTCTGGCCGACCGTTTCCTCGCGCGCTTCGTCAAAGAGTACGCGCGTCCGGCACGAGGCTTCAGCGACGAGGCTCGTGAAGCACTGCTCGGCTACCGCTGGCCGGGCAACATTCGCGAGTTGCGCAACGTGGTCGAGCGGGCGAGCATCATCTGCCCGCAGGAACGCGTGGAAATCAGCCACCTCGGCATGGCCGAACAACCGGCCAACAATGCGCCAAGAGTCGGTGCGGCATTGAGCCTCGACGAATTGGAGAAAGCCCACATCGGCGCGGTTCTCGCCACCGCCGGTACGCTGGATCAGGCGGCGAAAACCCTCGGCATCGATGCTTCGACCCTGTACCGCAAGCGCAAGCAGTACAACCTGTGAGCGATCGACGATGAAACTGGCGATGAAGTTGCGGACACGCTTGTTCCTGAGCATTTCCGCGCTGATCACTGTGGCCTTGCTCGGGCTGCTGCTCGGGCTGGTCAGCGTGATGCAGATGGCCGGTACTCAAGAGGCCTTGGTGCGCAGCAACTTCGTCACTCTGGATCTGGGGCTCAAGTTGCGGCAGACGCTGGGTGATCAACTGATCATCATGCTCGCGGAAAAGCCTGATCCCGTGGCGTTCGAAGCGTCGAAGCAGCATTACTTCGAGTTGCTGGACCAAGGCATCGCCCAAGAACAAAAGGGCGATGGCCGGTTATACGGCTTCAGTCGGGCAAAAGCGGATTATCTGAGCTTCCTGGAAGCTTTCGATTTGTCCCGAGACCCGGCCAGCTCGATGAGCAGCAGCGCCGACTTTCGAGAGCGTTTCAACACGCTGCGTAACGGGCTGATCACCGAACACAAGCATGCGCTGGACAACATCAACGCGGTACAGCGTGAGGCGCGTGACCGTGCCTTGTTGATTGCGGGTCTGCTGGGATTTGTCGGATTGGCGGTGCTGATCATCGGTTTCATTACGGCCCACGGCATTGCCAGGCGTTTCGGCGCGCCGATCGAGGCGCTGGCGAAAGCGGCGGACAATATCGGCCAAGGCAATTTTGAAGTAACCCTGCCGATTTCCTCGGCGATGGAGATGAATCTGCTGACCAAACGCTTCGGCCTGATGGCTGAAGCGCTGCGTGAGCATCAGGCGACCAACGTCGATGAATTGCTCGCGGGCCAGCAACGCTTGCAGGCGGTGCTCGACAGCATCGATGACGGCTTGCTGATGATCGATCGTCAGGGGAATCTGGAGCACCTCAATCCCGTCGCCCAGCGGCAGTTGGGTTGGGATGATGATCGTCTCGGCCAGGGACTGGGTACGGCGCTTGGGCGGCCCGAGCTGGATGCGCAACTGCAACTGGTCTTGCGCGGCGGCACTCTGGAGCGGGCGCCGGAAGATTTGAGCATCGAGGTCGATGGCGAATCACGGTTGTTGACCTACAGCCTGACGCCCGTCAGCCACACGCAAGGTCATATCCTCGGCGCTGTGATGGTCTTGCACGATGTCACCGAGCAGCGCGCCTTTGAGCGGGTGCGCAGTGAATTCGTCTTGCGCGCCTCCCATGAGCTGCGCACGCCGGTCACCGGTATGCACATGGCGTTCGGTTTGTTCCGTGAGCGGGCGAAGTTTCCAGCGGAATCCCGCGAGGCAGATCTGCTCGACACGGTGAACGAGGAAATGCAGCGTCTGATGCAGTTGATCAACGACTTGCTTAACTTTTCGCGTTATCAGAACGGTCTGCAGAAACTCACGCTGGCGCCGTGCTCCATCGAAGATTTGCTGGAGCAGGCGCAATTGCGTTTTGCCGATTCGGCGGCGGCCAAGGGCATCGCCCTGAATGTCGAAGTACAGGCGCCGCTGCCACGTTTGCAGGCCGATCAGGCGCAGCTCGATCGCGTACTCGACAACCTCATCGACAACGCCCTGCGCCATACCGCCCGTGACGGTCAGATCCGCTTGCAGGCGCGTCGACATGGTGAGCGGGTGATCATCAGTGTTGAAGACAATGGCGAAGGTATTGCTTACGGCCAGCAGGGGCGGATCTTCGAGCCGTTCGTGCAGGTCGGGCGCAAGAAGGGCGGCGCCGGACTGGGTCTGGCGCTATGCAAGGAAATCGTCCAGCTGCATGGCGGGCGGATGGGCGTCTATTCGAGGCCGGGGCAGGGCACGCAGTTCTATATGGCGCTTGCCGTCTAGGCTTCATCATCCATACGGCGCCCGGCAAGGCGTCGCCCGCGCGTAATCAGCTCAATGAACTGCACTGCGCTCAGGGCATGGGCGAACAACCAGCCCTGGCCGAACTTGACGCCTTCGCTGCTGAGCAATTCGGCCTGTGATTCCAGTTCGATGCCTTCGGCAATCACCTTCAGATCCAGAGCCTGGGCCATGTGAATGATGTGCGGGGCGACGCCGCTGCTCGCCGCGTCATGGCCGAGGGCGTCGATAAAGGCTTTGTCGATTTTCAGGCAGTCGACCGGCAGGGTTTGCAGGTAGGCGAGGCTGCAATAGCCGGTGCCAAAATCGTCGATCAACACTTGATGGCCAACATCGCGCAGCGCTTGCAGGTTTTCCCGCGCCACTACCACATCAATCAAGCCACGCTCGGTGACTTCGAAGGCAATCTGCCGTGCGGCCACCCGGTGCAGTGTAAGCAGTCGCGCCATGACCTGGCCGATGCGCGGCACCATCACGTCGCAGGCGGCGAGGTTGACCGAGATATACAGTTGCGGATTGGCCCGCAGCACCGGACCCAGTTGCTCCAGCAAACGCTGGAGGACAAAGTCTGTCATCTGGCGGATCTGCCCGGTATTTTCCGCCATGGGGATAAACAGATCGGGGCTGGTCAGCGTGCCATCCGGGCGGCGCCAGCGCAGCAATGCTTCGGCGCCGACGCAATTGCGACTGTCGAGATCGAAGATCGGCTGATAGAGCACCTGCAACTCGCCTCGACGAATCGCGCCGTGCAGTTCCGCGTCCAGCGACTGGCGCTGGCGCACCAGCAGGAAAACGAAAAACCCCAGAAATGCGCCGAGCAGCACACACGCCGGGATCATCCACCACCAGATAGCGGGAATATGTATTCCGGTCCTGGGTGTGATCAGCACCAGCTGATATTCCGGGTTGTTGGTGGGCATGCGGTAGATCAGCCGGGTTTGCGTGACTTGCAAGGCATCGCGGCTTTTCGGTGGCCAGTGTTCCGTGGGCGGCCAGGCTTGCGCCATGCCGAGCACCGGGATGGCCCGGGTGCCGTGATCGAGTACCACCAGCAGGCTGCTGCCGGGAGACAGATCGACCATGTCGGTCAGGTGCCCGCGCGAGGTGGCCACGCGGAAGTTGCCGCGACCCAGCATCAGGGCTGCGCGGTTTTCATCCGGTTCAGTGGTGGTGTTCAGCCAATAGCTGTAAGTCGGGCCTTTGATGTCCGGCGCGCGGACAACCGACAGGCCTTCCTGACGCGGGCGGTTGGAGCAGATCCGCGAGGCGTCCATGTAAGCCGCTTCGTAGACGAAGCGATAGTTGAAGGTGACTTGCTGCAAGGTGGCGATCATTTCATCGTCACAACTGCGCAGCGGCTGGGCTTCGAGATCGTCGAGACTTTCGCGTAACTGGCCGAACAATTGTTCGAGGCGGGCGAGGAAACGTTCGCCTTGCGCGTTCATTTCCTGACTTTCGCTTTGCTCGACCTGACGCATTGCCACGAACATTCCACCTGCGATCAGCAGGCAGGCACTGAGGACAGCCGCGATCATCGCCAAAAACCACGGGCGATAAAACCAGCTACGCAGTGTCTCTCGGGTAGCAACCATCATGGAATATCCGAAGAATTACCAATGAGTTATAGCTGCTGATTGCGATTTCGCCCTGACCGTCGGGCGGGCGTCATTATTTTGTCTGATTGAGCACAAGCAAGAGTGCTGCCGTTTGCGCATCCGGCGTGCCGTCGAAGCGCGAAGGCCGGAAGTGCATCTGGAAGGCTGCGAGGACGTGGCGCGTCGCAACGTCCAGTTCGCCGGTTTGCGGCGTGTCATAACCCAAGTGCGCCAGTTGTGCCTGGAACCAGCTGATGCTCGGCAGTTCGCTGCTGTTGAACAGCGCTTGCTGGCGCGCCACGGCTTGTTCATTTGGCCACAGGCCCAAACCCTCGGCGGCGAGGCGTTTCCACGGGAACAACGGTCCTGGATCAAGCTTGCGCAGCGGCGCGATGTCGCTATGGCCAATGATGTGTCGCGGGCTGATGCCGTTGCGCTTGCTGATGTCCTTGAGCAGGACGATCAATGATTGAATCTGCGCCTCGCTGTACGGATACCACAGGCGTCCGGTCGGCGTGTCCTTGAAGCCCGGGTTGACGATTTCGATGCCGATCGAACTGGAGTTGAGCCAGGTGCGGCCCTGCCATTGGCTTTCGCCGGCGTGCCAGGCGCGCTGGTTTTCATCCATCAGCTTGTAGACAGTGCCGCTCTTGTCGTCGCCGATCAGGTAATGGCTGCTGACTTCGCCGTGGGTCAGCAATTGCAGCGAGCGCTCCAGCGAGGCCGACGTGTAATGCACGACCACAAACTGAATGCGGCTGTCGTAATTGGCCGAAGGATGGCTGGTGTTGTAGCGCGGGCCGCTGGCACAACCGGCCAGAACGAGCAGCGAAGCGAGGAGGGTAAAGAATTTCATGGCAGAAGGCAGTACACGCAAGACAGTAATGCAACAGTGTAACGTACTGCCTTGCGTCTCGACGGTCAGCGGGCGGATTTAAACAAAATGGAACAATTTGCTCAGCCCAGCTCGACCCGGTTGCGTCCTGCATTTTTAGCGCGGTAAAGCGCCTGATCGGCTCTTTTCAGCACCAGATCGCTGTGTTCTCCAGCGCGGAATGTTGCCAGTCCCATGGAGATGGTGATCGTCACTCGCTCACCCTTGAAGTGAAACGGGCAGGCTTCGATTGCCGCTCGCAACGTTTCCAGCAATTTCGCACCGATTGCAGGCGGAGTGGCCGGTAGCAGCAGTACGAATTCCTCACCACCAAAACGCGCAATGAAGTCGGAGCCGCGCAGGCGTTTGCGCAGCACGGTGGCAACGATTTTCAGCACCTTGTCGCCGGCCAGATGGCCGTAGTTGTCATTGATGCGTTTGAAGTGATCCAGATCGAGCATCGCCAGGCTCAGGGTGTTGCCGTGCTGCTGCCACTGCTTGATTTCATGTTCGAGGCGTTCGCTCCACGCAGCGCGATTGGGCAGGCCGGTGAGCGGATCGATCAGGGCTTTCTGTCTTTGTACTTCAAGATGTTCGCGGAAACCCTGGGCTTCCTGCTCCATATGCGCCACGCGCTCGGACAGGCTTTTCAGCCGCGTTGCGACTTCCTGTTCGCGAGCGTCGCGCTGCTTCTGGTGCTGGTCCATGGTGCCTAGCAGGCCCTCGAGATGGTTCTCCAGCACATGCTTGAGGTCTTCCAGATCCGCCGCTTCCTGCACGCTGGTCTGCAAACCGTCGACTTGCTCGCGGATCTGCGTGTCCATTGCCCGCGCCGCCGAGCTATTGTCGGCATGCCCTTCGCTGGCGGCTTGCAGATTGCTCTGGAACGCTTCGAGGCGCTCGTTGAGCTGTTGCAGGTAGGCTTCGAATTCGTGCTGGCCGCTGTCGGTGATCGCCAGCATCAACGTCGCCAGATCGTCGAGGATCGGGATCAGTTCGTACCAGTTCAAGCCATGTTTCAGTCTTTCACGCATGGCTTCGGCTTGCGGACGGTGGCGCTCCGGCAGGGTCAGGTCGTCGAGGAGGCCGATCAGGGTGTCTTCGATGTGTTTGGCCACGGAGCTGTAAGACGGCTCCGGGGTATCCGGCAAGGCGAACAGGATGTCGTGCTCGGGCTGTTCCGGGTCGATGGCTGCCAGCGCCTGGGCAATCGGTTCGGGCAGCGGCAGGCTGTCGAGGATCAGCGGTGCCGGGTCGCCGGGGTGGATCAGCTCATCAGGATTGATGGCGGCGGGCGCGATGGGCGTCTGAGCTGGAGCTGCGGCGAAAACAGGCTCGGGCTCGATGTGCTCAGCCTGCGGTTCGACCGCAGGGCTACTGACTTTGCTGACGACCGTGGGTGGTACAAAGTTAACCACCTCTGCCGGTTCCGGTTCCAAATGAGCCTGGGCGGCTGGCGTCGTTGTTTCGACGGACACCACAGCTTCGATGGCAGGCGCTGCCGTCATGGCTTCGATCACGGCGACAGGGGCGGGCTGTGCGGCTTCTGGTTCGGGCGCCGGTGGGGCAGGCGGTTGCGGCGGCGTGGCTTGCAGCGGCGCGGGTGATTCTGTCGCTGGCGCTTCGCTGTCACGACTACCGAACAGACGCTGCAACAATCCCGGGCGACCCGGCTCTGCCGGGGTGTCCAACTGACTTAACGCTTTGCCCTGCAAACCACTGAGCTCACTTAACAGCAATGGCATTTCCCGCGCCGAACCGACGCGGCCATCCAGTTGTTTGGCGAATTTCTTCAGCGGCTGGGCGACCTCACGCGGCAGCGGCAAAGCCTGCAACTGGGTGACCAGCGACGTCAGCGCGGTACTGACCTGATCGATGCGGGTTTCGCGGCGCTGCTCGGAATCGAGCACGGCTTTTTCCAGGCGCGGCAGGAGGGCGGCGAGGCCGGCGTCCATGTCATCGGTGCGCACCACGTCGCGCATCTCTTTCATGCACTGATCAACGACTTTATCGGTGCCTTCGGCCGCCAGCGTGCTGCGCACCAGGCCGCGGCGCAGCAAATCGAGCCTGGCGGCCCAGCGGCGTTCGAGTTTGTCCTGTTGTTCGATGCTTTTGAGGTACTTCTCTTTCCAGCGCTGGGCGTCGTCGCTCATTCAGGGGTTCCGCGAGGGGCAGGACTCAACGCGGGCAATGCATCGGCCGTGAGCGAACCCGGCAGACGAATCTCTACCGCGACCGGCAGGTGATCGGAAATCGGTTGTGCCAGCACTTCGACCTTTTCCAGGGTTAGGGTCGGGCTGAGCAAAATATGATCAAGACAGCGCTGAGGGCGCCAGCTGGGGAATGTCGCTTCCACCTGCGGGGCCAGCAGGCCGAGATCGCGTAACGGTGAATGTTGTAGCAGATCGCTGGCATGGGTGTTCATGTCGCCCATCAACACTTGGTGTTTGTAACCGCCAATCAGCTCACGAATATAGGCCAGTTGCAGGCTGCGGGTTCGCGCGCCAAGGGCCAGGTGCATCATCACCACCACCAGCGCTTCCGGGCCTTCGCCGAAACGCAGCAGAATCGCCCCGCGACCTTTCGGCCCGGGCAGCGGGTGATCTTCGATCGCCGACGGTTTCAGGCGACTGAGCACGCCATTGCTGTGCTGAGCGAGTCGGCCGAGGTTGCGATTGAGTTGTTGATACCAGTAGGGAAAGGCGCCGAGCTGCGCCAGATGTTCCACCTGATTGACGTAGCCCGAACGCAGGCTGCCGCCATCGGCTTCCTGCAGGGCGACCAGATCGAAGTCGCCCAGCAAGTCACCGATCTTTTGCAGATTGCCTGAGCGGCCGTTGTGCGGCAGCAGGTGCTGCCAGCTGCGGGTCAGGTAATGTCGATAGCGCTCGGTGCTGATGCCGACCTGGATATTGAAACTGAGCAAGCGCAGACGCTGGTCTGCGGGCAGGCCCGTGGACTCCAGGTGATGCTCGTTGACCTGCGGATCATGCAGGCCAACGATGCGTTCAGACTTCCAGCGGCGCATGGCGGTAGCCGCGCTTAGTTGGCTGCAGCCTTGGTTGCCGCTCGCTCTTTGGCGACCAGTTGGTCAGCCAGTTTCAACGCTTGCTCGGCGCCGCCGGCAGAGCCGATGTCGAAACGGTACTTGCCGTTGACGATCATGGTGGGTACGCCAGTGATCTCATACTTCTTGGCCAGTTCGCGAGCTTTTACGATCTGACCTTTGATGGCGAAAGAGTCGAAGGTGGCGAGGAACTTGTCCTTGTCCACGCCCTGGGTGGCGAGGAAGTCAGCCATGTCGTTCTTGTCGGTCAGCTTTTTGTGTTGTTTCTGGATTGCTTCGAAAACCGCCGCGTGAACCTTGTGCTCGACACCCATGGCTTCGAGGGTCAGGAACATCTGGCCGTGAGCGTCCCATGGGCCGCCGAACATCGCCGGAATACGCACGAAGTTGACGTCGGATGGCAGTTTTTCAACCCACGGGTTGATCACCGGTTCAAAGGCGTAGCAGTGCGGGCAGCCGTACCAGAACAGCTCGACCACTTCGATCTTGCCAGGCTCTGCAACCGGTACCGGGTTGGCCAGTTCCACGTAAGGGGCGGCTGGGGCTTCGGCGGCTTGAGCGGTCACGCCGAACAGGCTGGCAGCGACGAGAGCGGCGCTGATGATCAGATTACGCATGCTTTACTCCTGGACAATTTGGGTCGCCTCGCGCGACCTGTTTTCAGACAGATCCTGGCGGGCATGAGTTCTGTAGTGTAACGGCAGCGGCCACAAAAAAGGGCGGCCAAAGCCACCCTTTTTATACTTGCTGCGACGGATTAATCGAGCGTTAACGTTGCAGGAGATGTCCATCGTCTGCAGCGCTCGATCCGTAGGCCTTAGTGCAGACCCTGAATGTAGCTGGAGACCGCAGCGATATCTTCGTCGCTCAGGCGTTTGGCGATGGTTTGCATGGTCATGGTGTCACCGTCGTTGTTGCGGCCGCCTTCTTCCTTGCGGAAATCAGTCAGCTGCTTGGCGATGTATTGAGCGTGTTGGCCACCCAGGTGCGGGAAGCCGGCAGCTGCGTTGCCGGCGCCGTTCGGCGAGTGGCAACCGGTGCAGGCGGGCAGGCCCTTGGCCAGGTTGCCGCCACGGAACAGCGCTTCACCGCGAGCGACGATCTTCGGATCGGCGGCGCCGACGCTGCCTTTCTGGCTGGCGAAGTAGGCGGCGATGTCGGCCAGGTCCTGATCGCTCAGGTTAGTCAGCAAGCCAGTCATTTCCAGAACGGTGCGCTTGCCCGACTTGATGTCGTGCAGTTGCTTGGTCAGGTAGCGTTCACCTTGACCGGCCAGTTTCGGAAAGTTTGGCGCCATGCTGTTCCCGTCCGGGCCATGGCAGGCTCCACATACGGCGGCTTTTGCCTGGCCTGCTGCGGCATCACCGGCAGCATGGGCGAAGCCTGAGATTCCCACGGTCAACAGCAGACTCACGATCAATTTGTTCATCAGCTAATCCAACTACGGCTAAGGGTTAAGTTATGGACCGGGCTTACTCGCGCTCATCCACAGGATGATGGCTTGGTAATCCTCGGCACTGCAGTCCATGCACAAACCACGCGGCGGCATCGCCTTGAAACCCTGGGTCACGTGTTGCACCAGCGTCCCCATACCTTTCGCCAACCTCGGCGTCCAAGCTTCCTGATCGCCTCTTTCGGGCGCCATGGGTAGTTGGCCGGAATGACAGGCACCACAAACACGGTTGTACACAGCTTCCGGATCCTGTGTAGCCTGTGCGCTGTAAAGCGGCATCAAGACTCCGGCAGCCAGCAGCCATTTCGTCATAAAACGACCTTTTCAGGGTTGAGAGCGTTCTGCGTTCTAATGCGCAATCAAGGTCTGTCGCTCTCGTGAACTTCATCCTACGCTGGGACAAAGCACACACAAAATCTGCGGCATTATATACTGGCGTCACTGAAACGGAAGCGACACCGCGTTCCGCGCCCAATCCCGGCGCCGCCCACATCGGAAATCCCATGCAACTCAAGAATCCCATCCTCGGCCTGTGCCAACAGTCCACGTTCATGCTCAGTGCCGCCAAAGTCGATCAATGCCCTGACGACGAAGGCTTCGAAGTGGCGTTCGCCGGTCGTTCCAACGCCGGCAAATCCAGCGCACTGAACACCCTGACTCACGCCAGCCTGGCGCGCACCTCGAAAACTCCGGGTCGCACACAGCTGTTGAACTTCTTCAAGCTAGACGAAGATCGCCGTCTGGTCGACCTGCCGGGCTACGGTTACGCAAAAGTACCGATCCCGCTGAAGATGCACTGGCAGCGTCACCTTGAGGCGTACCTCGGTGGCCGCGAGAGTTTGAAAGGTTTGATTCTAATGATGGACATCCGTCATCCAATGACCGACTTCGACCTGCTGATGCTCGACTGGGCCGTTGCCGCTGGCATGCCGATGCATATCCTGCTGACCAAGGCCGACAAGCTCACCTACGGCGCCGCCAAGAACACCCTGCTCAAAGTGCAGTCGGAAATTCGCAAGGGCTGGGGCGACCTCGTCACCATCCAGCTGTTCTCCGCGCCAAAACGCATGGGCCTGGAAGAGGCCTACACTGTACTGGCCGGCTGGATGGAACTCGCAGATAAAGGCGCCGAGGCGGCCGAGTAAACAGGGATTAGAAAATTTGCTGTGGTGCGCTCAGGCAAGGCGAAAGCACAGCTAAAAAGCGGAGTTTAGGGTGCCTAAATGAGCATTTTTAGCTGTGCTTTCAACGCAGTCTGAGCGTGCCACAGCCAATTTTCGGGCAAAAAAAGCCCCGGATTTCATTGGGGAGGGAGAAATTCCGGGGTTTAAGTTCCGAACCGCTAGGGCGGGGTTCAGATATCTGCCAACACTTAACACAACATAGGAGCATCGAAGGGCTTCACCAGCCATTCAGTATCTCTGAGTGGTGTCCTTCCAGATTAGTTCAGATTTTTTTCAAAAAGCTTTGGAATAATCTCAAGCGCCTTTCGAAATAAGCAGATTTTCCGCGGCTGCCGCGACGTCATGTCGCGGCAAAATCGTCTTCAAATGGCTCAATGAGCCTCATCCCAATTGTTGCCCACACCCACTTCGACCAGCAGCGGCACATCCAGCTTCGCCGCTTCGCTCATGTGTACTCGAATCTCGGTACTGATCTGTTCCACCAGATCCTCACGAACTTCCAGCACCAGTTCATCGTGTACCTGCAGGATGACTTTGGCGTCCAGCCCGGACGTCGCCAGCCAGTTATCCACCGCCACCATGGCTTTCTTGATGATGTCGGCCGCCGTGCCCTGCATCGGCGCGTTGATCGCCGTGCGCTCGGCGGCGGCGCGTTCCTGCGGCTTGTTCGAGTTGATCTCCGGCAAGTACAGACGGCGACCGAAGAAGGTCTCGACATAACCTTGATCCGCTGCCTGCGCGCGGGTGCGATCCATGTATTCGCGAACGCCTGGATAACGGGCGAAGTAGGTGTCGATGTAAGCCTTGGCGGTCTTGGTGTCGACGCCAATGTCCTTGCCGAGCTTCTGCGCACCCATGCCGTAGATCAGGCCAAAGTTGATCGCCTTGGCGCCACGGCGCTGGTCGGAAGTCACTTCGTTGAGCTCGACCTTGAACACTTCGGCAGCAGTCGCGGTGTGCACGTCGAGATTGTTGCGGAAGGCGTTCATCAGGCCTTCGTCCTTGGACAGATGCGCCATGATTCGCAGCTCGATCTGCGAATAGTCCGCCGCCAGCAGTTTGTAGCCTTTCGGCGCGACGAACGCCTGACGAATGCGTCGACCTTCAGCCGTGCGCACCGGAATGTTCTGCAGGTTCGGATCGCTGGAGGACAAACGCCCGGTCGACGCCACAGCCTGATGATACGAGGTGTGGATACGCCCGGTGCGCGGATTGATCTGCTCCGGCAAGCGATCGGTGTAGGTGCTTTTCAGCTTGCTCATCGAACGGTGCTCCATCAGCACCTTCGGCAAACGGTGATCGTCTTCGGCGAGTTTCGCCAACACTTCTTCAGCAGTGGACGGCTGGCCCTTGGCGGTTTTCTTCAGCACCGGCAGACCGAGTTTCTCGTAGAGAATCACGCCCAATTGCTTCGGCGAGCCAAGGTTGAATTCTTCCCCGGCGATTTCGAACGCTTCGCGCTCCAGCGCAACCATTTTGTTGCCCAGCTCAATGCTCTGGATGCCCAGCAGTTCAGCGTCAACGAACGCGCCCTGGCGTTCGATGCGCGCGAGAACCGGCACCAGCGGAATCTCGATGTCGGTCAGCACGCTGGCCAGGCTCGGGATGGCGCTGAGTTTTTCGAACAAAGTCTGGTGCAGACGCAGGGTGATGTCAGCGTCTTCAGCGGCATACGGCCCGGCCTGTTCCAGCGCGATCTGGTCGAAGGTCAGTTGCTTGGCGCCTTTGCCGGCGATGTCCTGGAAGCTCACGGTGGTGTGATCCAGATACTTCTGCGCGAGGCTGTCCATGTCATGGCGGGTGGCGGTGGAGTTGAGCACGTAGGACTCAAGCATCGTGTCGAAGGCGACACCACGTACGTTGATGCCTTGGCTCTGATCGCCACCGATGGCGCAGTTGGCCAGGATGTTCATGTCGAACTTGGCGTGCTGGCCGACCTTGAGCTTGCTCGGGTCTTCCAGAATCGGCTTGAGTGCGCGCAGCACGGTGTCGCGATCCAGCTGTTCCGGCACGCCGATGTAGGAGTGGGTCAGCGGGATATACGCGGCTTCGTTGGCCTGCACGGCGAACGACAGGCCGACCAGTTGCGCCTGCTGCGCGTCGATGCCGGTGGTTTCGGTGTCGAAGGCGAACAGTTTGGCGTTGTTGAGTTTTTCCAGCCAGACGTCGAAACGCGCCTGATCGAGGATGGTTTCGTACGCGGCTTCAGCAGGCGCGGCGGGCGCTTCCTCTGCTGGCGCGCTGAACAGGTCACCGGCCGGCGCAGGCTCGCTGGCTGCGCTCAGTTCCAGACGTTTGGCGTCGCGATCCAGATCATTGATCCAGCTTTTGAATTCCAGCAGCGAGTACAGCTCGTAGAGCTTGGCCGGGTCTTCTGCGCCCATTTGCAGGTCGTCGAGTTCAACGTCCAGCGGCACATCGACCTTGATGGTCGCCAGTTGATAGGAGAGGAACGCCATCTCCTTGTGCTCTTCGAGCTTGGCCGGCAGGGTTTTCGCGCCGCGAATCGGCAGGGTCGGGACGATGTCGAGATTCGCGTACAGCTCGGTAAGGCCGCCATTGACGCCGACCAACAGGCCGGACGCAGTCTTCGGGCCGATGCCCGGAACGCCGGGAATGTTGTCGGACGAATCGCCCATCAGCGCCAGATAATCGATGATCTGCTCCGGTGCGACGCCGAATTTCTCCTTCACGCCTTCCACGTCCATCGAACTACCGGACATAGTGTTGACCAAGGTAATGTGGCCATCGACCAGTTGCGCCATGTCCTTGTCGCCGGTGGAGATCACCACCGGGCGATCCGCCGCGGCGCTGCTGCGGGCGAGGGTGCCGATCACGTCGTCGGCCTCGACGCCTTCCACGCACAGCAGCGGGAAACCAAGAGCGATCACGCTCTGGTGCAGCGGCTCGATCTGCACGCGCATGTCGTCGGGCATGCTTGGGCGGTTGGCTTTGTATTCGGCGTACATTTCATCGCGAAATGTCCCGCCCTTGGCGTCGAACACCACGGCGAACGGGCTGTCCGGGTACTGCTTGCGCAGACTCTTGAGCATGTTCAGCACGCCCTTGACCGCACCGGTCGGCAGGCCTTTGGAGGTGGTCAGTGGTGGCAGTGCGTGAAAGGCGCGGTACAGGTAAGACGAACCGTCCACCAGGACGAGGGGGGCTTGGCTCATGAGCAGGATCAACCTTTTCGGCGGGTCCGGCGCTAGAATAGCGGGACCGTTGACGACAAAGGGACAAGGTTATCATGCGTACGTTAAATCGCTTGCTGCTGGTCGGTCTGATTGCTGTCTCACCGTTGGCCGCGATGGCGGCGGATGATGCGCCGTCAGGGGATCCTGAAGTCACCATTCGCACGGAAGGCGACAAGACGATTCAGGAGTACCGTCAAAACGGGTTCCTGTACGCGATCAAAGTCACGCCAAAGGGCGCGCCGCCTTACTTTCTGGTGCGTGCAGACGGGACGGATGCAAACTTCATCCGCTCGGATCAGCCGGATATGCTGATTCCGTCGTGGAAGATTTTCGAATGGAAGTAGATTTTTAATTCACCCGGCGCCGCCATTGGCGGCGCCCGTACTGGCAGTTAAAACATGTCTGTGTTCACTCCCCTGGCTCGGCCCGAGCTGGAAACCTTTCTCGCCCCTTACGGGCTAGGCCGTCTGCTTGATTTCCAGGGGATCGCCGCCGGCAGCGAAAACACCAACTTCTTTATCAGCCTGGAGCAGGGCGAGTTCGTTCTGACCCTGGTCGAGCGTGGCCCGGTGCAGGAGATGCCGTTCTTCATCGACCTGCTCGATGTGCTCCACGAAGCCGACTTGCCGGTGCCGTATGCACTGCGCACCACTGACGGTGTGGCGCTGCGTGAGCTGAAGGGCAAACCGGCACTGCTGCAACCGCGCCTCTCTGGCAAGCACATCAAAGTTGCCAATGCCCAGCATTGCGCGCAGGTCGGCGAGTTGCAGGCGCACCTGCACCTGGCGACCCAGGGCGAGCGCATGATCAAGCGCAAGACCGATCGCGGCCTGGACTGGATGCTGGAAGAGGGCACGGAGTTTCTTTCGCACCTGAGCGATGAGCCGCGTGCGCTGCTGCAAAAGGCGTTGGACGAGATCACCGAGCGCAAAGAGAAGATCCTCGCGCTGCCCCGGGCGAACATCCACGCCGACCTGTTTCGCGATAACGCGATGTTCGAAGGCACGCACCTGACCGGGCTGATCGACTTCTACAACGCCTGCTCGGGGCCGATGCTCTATGACGTGGCGATTGCCTTGAATGACTGGTGCTCGGACGAGGACGGTTTGATTGATGGCCCGCGTGCTCGCGCATTCCTTGGCGCTTATGCGGCGCTGCGCCCGTTTACGGCGGCGGAAGCTGAGTTGTGGCCGACCATGCTGCGTGTGGCCTGTGTGCGATTCTGGCTGTCGCGGTTGATCGCGGCGGAGCAGTTCGCCGGGCAGGACGTGTTAATTCACGATCCGCGGGAGTTTGAGCAGCGCTTGGCGCAGCGGCAGCAGGTCAGTACACCGTTGCCTTTCGCCCTTTAAAAGCTTCGCGAGCAGGCTCGCTCCCACAGGATTTCGGTGATCCTGTGGGAGCGAGCCTGCTCGCGAATGGGGGCAACACCGATGCCGGGGGTTACAGAGATTCCAGGCACCCGGCCAAATCGTTACCCAGCTTCTCCAATACCTGCTCATAGCCCTGAGCCGTCGCCGGGGTGTACCCGCCCAACGCATCCAGTTCTGCCAGCTTCACCGGCAGACCGGCCACCAAAGTCTCGGCCAGACGCGGACGCAACGGCGGCTCACTGAACACACACGTCTTGCCCACTTCCTGCAATCGCTTGCGCATCGCCGCAACATGCTGCGCACCGGGCTGCACTTCGGCGGCCACGCTGAACACACCGGCGTGCTTCAGGCCATAAGCCTCTTCAAAGTAATCAAAGGCCTCGTGGAAGACGAAGTAGGGCTTGCCTTCAACACTGGCCAGACGCTTCTTCAAACGCTGATCCAGTGCATCCAGACGTTCATCAAACGCCTTGGCGTTGCTTTGATAACGCTGCGCATTCGCCGGATCAACAGCACTCAAGTCAGCGGCCATTTTGTCGGCAATCACCCGCGCATTCACCGGCGATAGCCACAAATGCGCATCCAGCGTGCCCGGACGATGATCGTGATCATGCTCGTCGGCGTCTTCGGCGTGGGAATGGCTGTCCTCAGCAAAACGCCGCAATTTCATCCCCGGCAAATCCTGCACCGCGACGCTCGGCAGCGTCCGACCATTCAGCACGCGTGGCAGAAAGCCTTCCATGTCCGGGCCGATCCAGTAGAGCAGATCGACCGACTGCACCTTCCGTACGTCGGATGGGCGCAGGGCGTAATTGTGTGGCGACGCACCCGGCGGCAGCAGCACTTCGGGAATCGCCACGCCGTCCTGCACGGCCGCTGCAATCAGTTGCAACGGTTTGATGCTGGTGAGGACTTTGACCTCGGCCTGAGCCGAACCGATCAGCAGAAAACTGGCGACAAAAGCCACAAAAACAGAAAAAAGTCGGGACACGATGACCACTCAAGGAGGCGAGAACGGGTAACATAATAACGTCTCTATCAAAACTCGTCGCCGCCCATGCCTATTACACCGATTGCCAGCCGTCCCCACGACCACTCTCATTGCGTGCACAGCGCTTTGTCCGAGGCCGATACCTTGTGCGCCCAGAAAGGCTTGCGCCTGACCGCGTTGCGCCGCCGGGTGCTGGAACTGGTGTGGCAGAGTCACAAGCCGCTGGGCGCCTACGACATTCTCGCTGTACTCAGCGAGCAGGACGGCCGCCGCGCCGCGCCGCCAACCGTGTACCGCGCGCTGGATTTCCTTCTGGAAAACGGCCTGGTGCACCGCATCTCTTCGCTGAACGCCTTCGTCGGCTGCGTCCATCCGGAGCACGCGCATCAGGGCCAGTTCCTGATCTGCCGCGATTGCCACGCTGCCATCGAGCTTGAGCAAAAAGTGATCAGCGACGCGATCATCAACAGCGCCAAAGACGTCGGTTTCATCGTCGAAGCGCAGACCGTCGAAGTCGTCGGCCTGTGCTCCGGTTGCCAGGGGGCTTGATGAGCAACGCGCTGATCCGTCTGGAGCAGGTCGCCGTCACATTTGCCGGGCAGGCTGTGCTGGACAATATCGAGCTGAGCGTCGAGCCGGGGCAGATCGTCACCCTGATCGGCCCCAATGGCGCCGGCAAGACCACGCTGGTGCGCGCCGTGCTGGGCCTGTTGAAACCGGACAGCGGCAGCGTCTGGCGCAAACCGAAACTGCGCGTCGGTTACATGCCGCAAAAACTCCACGTCGATCCGACTCTTCCGCTGTCGGTGCTGCGTTTTCTGCGGCTGGTGCCGGGCGTTGATCGTCCGCGTGCGCTGGCCGCGCTGAAAGAGGTCGGCGCTGAACACGTCATCGACAGCCCTGTGCAAAGCGTTTCCGGCGGTGAAATGCAGCGTGTGCTGCTGGCGCGGGCACTGCTGCGCGAACCGGAATTGCTGGTGCTCGACGAGCCGGTGCAAGGCGTCGACGTCGCCGGGCAGGCCGAGCTGTACAGCCTGATCACTCGTCTGCGCGACCGCCACGGCTGCGGCGTGTTGATGGTGTCCCACGATTTGCATCTGGTGATGAGCACCACCGACCAAGTGGTCTGCCTCAACCGTCACGTCTGCTGCTCCGGGCATCCCGAGCAGGTCAGCGGCGATCCGGCGTTTGTCGAGCTGTTCGGCAAGAACGCGCAGAGCCTGGCGGTCTATCACCACCATCACGACCACGCCCACGACCTGCACGGTTCGGTGGTCAAAGGGCCGGTTATTGGCCAACCTCACGTTCACGGAGACAACTGCAAGCATGGCTGATTTTCTGTTGTATGCCCTGCTTGCAGGTCTGGCGTTGGCGATCGTTGCAGGTCCGTTGGGTTCGTTCGTGGTCTGGCGGCGCATGGCCTATTTCGGCGATACCTTGTCCCACGCCGCATTGCTCGGCGTGGCGCTGGGCTTTTTGCTGGATGTCAGCCCGACCGTTGCAGTCACCGTAGGCTGCTTGCTGCTGGCGGTGCTTTTGGTGACCTTGCAACAGCGCCAACCGCTGGCGTCTGACACGCTGTTGGGAATTCTCGCACCGAGCACGCTCTCTCTCGGCCTGGTGGTACTAAGCTTCATGCATGAAGTGCGGATCGACCTGATGGCCTATCTGTTCGGCGACCTGCTGGCGATCAGCCCGACCGATCTGGCGTGGATCCTCGGCGGCAGCGCGGCGGTGCTGGTGTTGCTGGTGACGCTGTGGCGGCCATTGCTGGCGATTACCGTGCACGAAGAGCTGGCCAAGGTCGAAGGCCTGCCGGTCGCAGGTCTGCGCATGGCGCTGATGTTGTTGATTGCGGTAGTCATCGCGGTGGCGATGAAAATCGTCGGTGTGTTGCTGATTACCTCGCTGTTGATCATCCCAGCGGCTGCGGCACAGCGTCACGCCCGCTCGCCGGAGCAGATGGCCCTGGGCGCGAGCCTGCTGGGCATGCTCGCCGTGTGTGGCGGGCTGGCGCTGTCGTGGTTCAAGGACACCCCGGCGGGGCCGTCAATCGTTGTGACGGCGGCCGCACTGTTTCTGTTGAGTTTTGTTCTGCCCCGTCGTGGGGTGTAGACTTGGCCGCTTTTTGCGCAAATAGAGAGTCGCAGGAATGAAGCCGTTCGCCTCCCGTTATCTGCTCCTTGTCGCATTTTCAGTGCTACTGGGCGCCTGCCAAAGCACGCCGCCGGTGGCCGAAGTCCCCGATGCGCGGGCTACGGCCATCGCACAGCTGGAGCAAAGCCTGGCCAGCAGCGAACTGGCCACTGCCGAAGACCAATTGGCGGCTTTGCAGAAAGACACCCCCAACGATCAATCCCTTGAGCAATACCAGCGGCAATTGGCCGAGGCGTATCTGCGTCGCAGCCAGATCGTGCTGCAGAAGGGTGATGTGAATGCCGCCGCCACAGCGCTGAGCCGTGCTCGCGCACTGATGCCGAAAGCGCCGGCGCTGACCGGTGGCGTGAATGGCGCCATCACCGAAGCGCGCAAGGCTGAGCTGGAAAAAGCTGAAGCGGCGCTGTTGGCAGCCGAAGCCAAGCCGAAAGCCAAGGTGATCGATCCGACTGCCGAGAGCACCACGGTGGCGCTGAATATCACCGATAGCCGCAAACTTCGCCGGCAACTGGATGCGATCGCCGCTGATGTGGTGAATTACGAGTGTGGGGTGACCATTCAGGCACCACGCACCAATGACTATCCTTGGTTGGCGACGTTGCTGACCAAGCGGGTCAAGAAATTGAATCCGGATTTTGATCTGAAGATTGTGAAGCAGACCGTGCGCACCGTGCCTGCGCAGATGGTTCTCAGTCCGCGTAAACCTTAAAAAGCTTCGCGAGCAGGCTCGCTCCCACAGGGATCTCCAGTGAACACAAAATTCGTGTTTATAGGAGAACCCTTGTGGGAGCGAGCCTGCTCGCGAAAGCGTCCTTTCAGCCAACGAAGATTTTAAGCTGGAATGGCCTTCGCCTTAGGCTCACGATCCCAAACCCGATGCTGCCCGATCGCAGCAAAGAATGGCTTTGTAAGCGCGCCAACATCCTTGCCTTGCAACAACCCTGCATCCGCCTCCAGCTTCAGCAAATCCTGCAATTGCTTGGCATCGCCGTGCAACGCAATCGCCTTCAAATGCTTGTACGCCTCCAGCAGGTAATGCAACGCCACGCCGTCGCCGCTCAGCGCCTTCACCGACGCCGCGCCACCCGGCACGAACACCGCGTCAAAAATCACCGACGGCATGCCTTCCATCGAAGCATCCACTGGCAACATTTTGCCGTCAGCGGTCTTCACCGGCGCTGAAGTCGGGCCGAGCAACTTGGCATGCGCACCCTCAGCGGCCAATGCCTTCTTCATTGCATCAATCGCCGCACCATCGACGCCGTTGGCAGCAAGAATCGCCACTTTTCGAGTTTTGATGTTTTCTGGCAGCAAATTGGCCTGACTCAATGACGGCGAGTGATCAAACGACACCTTGCGCACATCCACCGTACCTTTGCTCGGCGCTGGCAGACCCAGATTAGCCGCCACACGCTTGGCCAGTTCCAGATCGATGTTGGCCAGAATCTCGTTCACTTCCCGCGCACGGATGAACTCGCGCTCAACCTTGCCCAGCTCGAAGCTGTAAGCGGCAATGATGTGCTCCTTCTCGTGATCGCTCATGCTGTTGAAGAATAGCGTCGCCTGGGAGAAGTGATCGCTGAACGACTCGCTGCGCTGGCGGATCTTGTTGGCATCGATGCGCTCTGGATAACTTTCGAAACCACCGTCCTGCGCGGCCGGCGGCGTTTCTTTCGGCCAGCCGCCATCAATCGAGTTCGGCTCGTAAGACGCGCGGCCCTTGTCGATCACCGTGCGGTGCTGCGCATCGCGCTGGCCGTTGTGGAACGGCGCCACCGGGCGGTTGATTGGCAGCTCATGAAAGTTCGGCCCACCGAGTCGGCTGATTTGCGTATCGGTGTAGGAAAACAGTCGGCCCTGCAGCAGCGGGTCATTGGAGAAGTCGATGCCCGGCACGATGTGGCCAGGGCAGAACGCGACTTGCTCGGTCTCGGCGAAGAAGTTGTCCGGGTTGCGGTTCAGCGTCATCTTGCCCAGCGGCGTGATCGGCACGATCTCTTCGGGGATCAGCTTGGTCGGGTCGAGGATGTCGAAATCGAAGTCGTGCTCGTTTTCCTCCTCGATGATCTGCACGCCGAGTTCCCATTCCGGGTAATCGCCCATTTCGATCGCTTCCCAGAGGTCGCGACGGTGGTAGTCGGTGTCTTTACCGGCGAGCTTCTGCGCCTCGTCCCAGACCAGCGAGCACGTGCCGGCGGTAGGGCGCCAGTGGAATTTGACGAAGCGCGATTTGCCTTCAGCGTTGATCAGCCGGAAGGTGTGCACACCGAAGCCCTGCATGCTGCGCAGGCTTTTCGGAATCGCCCGGTCAGACATCGCCCAGATGACCATGTGCGCCGATTCCGGCACCAGCGAGACGAAATCCCAGAAGGTATCGTGGGCTGAGCCACCGGTTGGGATTTCATTGTGCGGCTCGGGCTTCACCGCGTGGACGAAGTCGGGAAACTTGATCGCGTCCTGAATGAAAAACACCGGCATGTTGTTGCCGACCAGGTCAAAGTTGCCTTCATCGGTAAAGAACTTCACCGCGAAACCGCGCACGTCACGCACGGTATCGCCGGAACCACGCGGGCCCTGCACCGTGGAAAAGCGCACGAATACCGGGGTCTTTTTCCCCGGATCCTGTAGGAAACCGGCCTTGGTCAGCGTCGAATGGTTCTCGTACGCCTGAAAGAAACCATGCGCGCCGGTGCCGCGTGCGTGGACGATGCGTTCCGGAATGCGCTCATGGTCAAAATGCGTGATCTTTTCCCGCATGATGAAGTCTTCAAGCAACGACGGCCCGCGCGGGCCGGCCTTGAGCGTGTTTTGGTTGTCGGCGATCTTCACGCCCTGGTTGGTGCGCAGGGCCTGGCCGGTGGCGTCGGAGCGAAACTTTTCCAGGCTGTCGAGTTTGGCGTTGGTGTTGGCGCGATCCGGGGTATCGGTTCCGGCCATCTGGCTTTTATCGGTCGTAGGCTTCTTGCTCATCAGTCGTAAACTCCTCGGTTGACCCCGATGCTGGCCGGGGACTCTTGAGTGGTTCCCGGGCACGGCACCCAGGGTTTTCAAGTCGCTTACTTAGTGACTGATGAGGCGTTGGGGGCGTTCCTTTTTTATGACCTTTGATCTTGTTATTGCCAAATCGAAGGTTAATTGCGAAATAAATGCTAAGAACCTCTATACGGACAGGCTAAAATGCGCGCCCGGCTAACCGCTGATCCTTTTCTAACGCGCCCCACAAGGTTCGCTACGTGATCGAGTTTCAAAACGTCCATAAGACTTACCGCGTCGCCGGTAAGGACATTCCCGCGCTGCACCCGACCAGTCTCGCCATCGAGAACGGGCAGGTGTTCGGCCTCATTGGCCATTCCGGCGCGGGCAAAAGTACCCTGCTGCGGCTGATCAATCGCCTGGAGAACTCCAGCGGCGGCAAGATCATCGTCGACGGCGAAGAAGTCACCGCGCTGGACGCCAACGGCCTGCGCCGTTTCCGTCAGCAAGTCGGGATGATCTTCCAGCACTTCAACCTGCTCGCCTCCAAGACCGTGGCTGACAACGTTGCGTTGCCGCTGACCCTGGCCGGCGAACTGTCGGGCAGCGAGATCGACAAGCGTGTCGCCGAGTTGCTGGCGCGGGTCGGTCTGTCCGACCACGCCAAGAAGTACCCGGCGCAATTGTCTGGCGGCCAAAAGCAGCGCGTCGGCATCGCCCGCGCCCTGGCGACCAAGCCGAAGATTCTGCTGTGCGACGAGGCCACCAGTGCCCTCGACCCGCAGACCACTGCGTCGGTCCTGCAACTGCTGGCCGAGATCAACCGCGAGCTGAAACTGACCATCGTCCTGATCACCCACGAGATGGATGTCATCCGTCGCGTCTGCGATCAAGTGGCGGTGATGGATGCCGGCGTAATCGTCGAGCAAGGTTCGGTGGCCGATGTGTTCCTGCATCCGCAGCACCCGACCACCAAGCGTTTCGTCCAGGAAAGCGAGCAGATCGACGAAAGCGAGCAGCGTGATGACTTCGCGCACGTGCCGGGGCGCATCGTGCGTCTGACCTTCCAGGGCGAAGCGACCTACGCGCCGTTGCTCGGTACCGTCGCCCGGGAAACCGGCGTCGACTACAGCATCCTCGCCGGTCGTATCGACCGCATCAAAGACATTCCGTACGGGCAATTGACCCTCGCCGTCACCGGTGGCGACATGGAAGCGGCCTTCGCCCGCTTCACCGCCGCTGACGTTCACATGGAGGTATTGCGCTAATGGAAGACCTGATCAGTTTCTTCACCAACATCGATTGGTACGAAATCTGGCTGGCCACCGGCGACACCATGCTGATGCTTGGTGGTTCGCTGCTGTTCACCGTGTTGCTCGGCCTGCCGCTGGGCGTGTTGCTGTTCCTCTGCAGCCCGCGTCAGTTGCTGGAAAACCGTGGTCTGTACGCGGTCCTGTCGCTGGCGGTGAACATCCTGCGTTCGTTGCCGTTCATTATTCTGTTGATCGTGATGATCCCGTTCACCGTACTGATCACTGGCACCTCGCTGGGCGTGGCCGGTGCGATCCCGCCGTTGGTCGTCGGTGCCACACCGTTCTTCGCGCGTCTGGTGGAAACCGCCCTGCGTGAAGTCGATCGCGGCATCATCGAAGCGACCCAGTCGATGGGCGCGACCACGCGGCAGATCATCATGAATGCCTTGCTGCCGGAAGCCCGTCCGGGCATCTTCGCGGCGATTACGGTGACGGCGATTACACTGGTGTCCTACACGGCGATGGCCGGTGTGGTTGGCGCTGGTGGTCTGGGTGACCTGGCGATCCGTTTCGGCTACCAGCGTTTCCAGACTGACGTGATGATCGTCACTGTGGTGTTGCTGCTGATTCTGGTGCAAGTGCTGCAGATGGTGGGCGACCGTTTGGTCGTGCATTTTTCGCGCAAATAAGCGGTTTTGTATTGAACAGATGAGCCGGCCATTCGCTGGCAGGCGCCAGACGGGCGCCTCATAAGGAGTTAGCTGAATGAAAAAACTGATCGCTGCTTTTGCTGCCGTTGCAGCATTCTCGGCCCACGCCGAAACCCTGACCGTTGCCGCCACTCCGGTGCCGCACGCGGAAATCCTCGAGTTCGTGAAGCCGGCGCTGGCCAAAGAAGGCGTGGAGCTGAAGGTCAAGGTCTTCACCGACTACATTCAGCCGAACGTACAGGTCGCGGAAAAGCGTCTGGACGCCAACTTCTTCCAGCACCAGCCGTACCTCGATGAGTTCAACAAGGCCAAGGGCACCAGTCTGGTTGCCGTGACCGGTGTGCACCTGGAGCCGCTGGGCGCTTACTCGAGCAAGCTCAAGGATCTGAAGGATCTGCCAAGCGGTGCCAACGTGGTGATCCCGAACGACGCTACCAACGGTGGCCGTGCGCTGTTGCTGCTGGCCAAGGCTGGCGTGATCACGCTGAAGGATCCGACCAACATCCTGTCGACCGTCAAAGACATCGCGACAAACCCGAAAGACCTGAAAATCCGCGAACTGGAAGCCGCGACCATCCCGCGCGTGCTGACCCAGGTCGATCTGGCGCTGATCAACACCAACTACGCGCTGGAAGCCAAGCTCGATCCGTCCAAGGATGCGCTGGTGATTGAAGGCAATGATTCGCCGTACGTGAACATCCTCGTGTCCCGCGCGGACAACAAGGACAGCGACGCGATGAAGAAACTCGCTGCTGCGCTGCACAGCCCGGAAGTGAAGAAATTCATTACCGAGAAGTACAAAGGCGCGGTATTGCCGGCGTTCTGATTTAGATTGCTGCAACGAAAAGGGGACGCCATGAGCGTCCCCTTTTTTGTGTCTGGTGTTCGGCTTGCGACCTGCTGTGAAGCTTCCCCTCACCCCAGCCCTCTCCCGAGGGAGAGGGGGCCGACCGAGGTGTCTTGCGTCATACATCGACCTGAAAGGTCTTGGCGATTATGGATTCAATGCAGGACGTTCAATTCGGTGTAGCTTCCCAATATTCCCCGATCAGTCCCCTCTCCCTCTGGGAGAGGGCTAGGGTGAGGGGCTTTTCGCTCTTCAGCTTTTATTTGCGGTTAAGCATCACCGGCAACTGCGCGACCAGTTTGGCGTTGTTCAGCGGCGCCCGAATAAACCCACGCTGCGTACCATCCGGCCCGATCACCGCGAGATTGCCGCTATGGTCGACGGTGTAATTCGGCTTGCTGGTGTCCGCCGGAATAAACGGAATACTCACCGCATTTGCCACCTTCTGCAGTTCTTCAATCGAAGTCGGTGTCAGGCCAACAAACTGCGGATCAAAGTAACCCAGATACTGCTTCAACTGCTTGGGGTTATCGCGGTTCGGGTCAACGCTGACCAGCACGATCTGCAACTTGTCCACAGCGTCCTTGGGCAACTCGCTCTTGATCTGGCGCAGCTGTGCGAGGGTGGTCGGGCAGATGTCCGGGCAGAAGGTGTAGCCGAAGAACAACAGACTCCACTTACCTTTGAGCTCATTGATCGCCACCGGTTTGCCGTCCTGATCGGTCATCGTCACGTCCGGCAGATTGCGGCTCTGCGGCAGCAGAATAATGCCGGCGTCGATCAGCGCAGTGGGATCGCCCTGGCCCTTGCCGCTCAGCACTTTGTTGACGGTCAGGCCGAGGATCAGCGCGATCACGGCGACGAGGATGAAGACGGTTTTCTGGGTTCGAGTCATAGGTTCAACAGTAAGTAGTGGTCTACGAGCAGGGCGATGAACAGCAGAAACAAGTACCAAATAGAGTACTTGAAGGTGTTGATCGCCGCGTGCGGCCGAGTGCCACGGTACAGCACCACGGCCCATTGCAGAAACCTTGCGCCGAGCGCGAGCGCGCAAATCAGGTAGAGCGCGCCGCTCATGTGGATCACGTACGGCAGCAGGCTCACCGCCAGCAGCGCGAAGGTGTACAGCAGAATATGCACTTTGGTGTAGTGCTCGCCGTGGGTGACCGGCAGCATCGGGATGTCAGCCTTGGCGTATTCCTCTTTGCGATGGATCGCCAATGCCCAGAAGTGCGGCGGCGTCCAGGCAAAGATGATCAGCACCAGCAACAACGGTTCGGCGCTGACGTGGCCAGTGGCGGCGGTCCAGCCAAGCAGCGGTGGCGCGGCGCCGGCGAGGCCACCGATGACGATGTTTTGCGGCGTCGCGCGTTTGAGGAAACCGGTGTAGATCACGGCGTAACCGAGCAGCGAAGCCAGGGTCAGCCACGCCGTTAGCGGATTGGTGAAAGTCAGCAACAAGGCCTGACCGAGCAGCGCCAATACCAATGCAAAGGTCAGCGCCGCGGCCGGTGAAACCCGTCCTTCGGCCAATGGCCGTTTGTGCGTGCGCGCCATCACCGCATCGATGCGCCGATCCACCACATGGTTGACCGCCGCTGCGCCGCCGGCACACAACGCAATCCCCAGATTGCCAAACACCAGCACCGTCCACGGCACCCCGGCGCGAGTTGCGAGGAACATGCCGACCAGCGAGGTGATCAGCATCAGCACCACGACTTTCGGTTTGGTCAGTTCCAGATAATCTCGCCAGATCGCCTGATGCGGGCGTTCGCCAATCAGAATCGCCACGGCGTTTCTCCTTTTATGGTGATGGGCGCGGCCGCGTGTTTACGCGGGCTCAGGCGCCAGCGTGCGAGCACCGGTTGTTTGACCCGGACCAGACTGGTGCGCGCGTGATAGTTGACCAGCACCATGGTCAGCAACAGCGCCGCACCGCCGGCGTTATGCGCAACCGCCACCGGCAGCGGCAGATGGAACAGCACGTTGCTGATGCCCAGGGTGATCTGTGCGGCGAGGGCGACCAGCACCAGACCGGCAAGCCGCGTCATGCCGACCACTTTTAATTGCCAAGCCAGGCCAAGCAAAACCAACGTCACCAGCAAAGCGCCGATCCGGTGAGTCAGGTGAATCGCCGTGCGCGCATCGCTGTCCAGTTGTCCGCCGAGATAATTCGGGCCGATGTGTTGGGTCAGATGAAAACCGTTGGCGAAATCCGCTGGCGGCAACCATTGCCCGTGGCAGGTCGGAAAATCAATGCAGGCCACCGCCGCGTAATTGGAACTGACCCAGCCGCCCAGCGCGATCTGGCCAATCACCAGCAACAATCCCGCCGTCGCCCAATACTGCAAACGCTTGGGCACGGTCAGCGCCGGCAACACTCCGGACAATCGCAACGTCAACAAAAACAACAGACTCAAGGTCGCAAAGCCGCCGAGCAAATGCCCGGTGACCACCTGCGGCCAGAGCTTGAGCGTCACCGTCCACATGCCGAACGCGGCTTGCGCGAACACCACCGCCAGCAGAAACAGCGGCAGCTTCAACGGCTGTCCCGGATGACGTCGATTGACCCACGCGCGCCCGGCGAGAATCGAAATCAGCAGGCCGAGGGTGCCGGCGAAGTAGCGGTGGATCATCTCGTTCCAGCCCTTGTGCGCCTCCACCGGCGAGTCCGGGTAATGCAGTTCGGCATGGGCCAGTTGCGCTTCGCTTTTCGGCACGCTGATAAAGCCGTAGCAGCCCGGCCAGTCCGGACAGCCGAGGCCGGCGTGGGTCAGGCGCGTATAGGCGCCGAGCAGCACCACAATCAGTGCCAGCAGGGTGGCAAACAGCGCGAGGCGAAATCCAGGTTTGGCCATGACGATGCCCTTATCCGATGTTCGACAGTTTCAGCAGGTGCCGCAGGTCGTTGAGCAGATCCTTGCCTTTCACATTCGGCTCGTAACGCAGCACGAGGTTGCCGTGCGGGTCGATGATCCACAGTTGTGGCGTGGCTTTGTCGCCAGTGGTTTTGCTGAACACACCAGCGTCCAGCGGATAGCGTTGCAGTTGTGGATATTCACGGGTCAGCTTGGCTTCGTAATCGGCGCTCACTGGTTGTGCGACGGCGAGGGCATGGCTGGCGCGGCCGGCCTCGCGACCGAGGCCGATCTGGATCTGCCGCGCCAGATACACCAGTTGCTGGCAGTCCACCGCGCAATCCTTCGGCGCGGTGACCAGCATCTGCCAGCGTTCTTCATCGGCTTGTACGCCGAGGTCGGCGCGGGTCTGGCCGTTGCCGATCAGCTCACCGTGATAGCTGCGACCTTCCGGCACCCAGAACTGCAATTTGTACATGCCGGTGGCGAGCAGCATCGGGCCGACCACGCCGAGCACAATCAGCAATAACTGAATGCGCCCGCGACGGCGGCTGGCGGCAGGTTTCGCCTCAGACATGCTGGGTGGATTCATGGCCGTTCCCATGGTGTTTCTCCTTTGCGTTGTGCAAGCCCAAATAGACGTAGAGGCCGAGCAGGGCGGTGGCCATGGCGAACCACTGCACGGCGTAACCGAGGTGTTTTTCCGGGCCCATGGCGACCACCGGCCAATCGGCCTCGTAGCTGGCCGGGCCGGGTTCGACGCGTAATTCGTAGGCGAAGCCGTCGCGCTCGAGGGTTTGCCACAGCTTGGTGGGCTCGACGGCAGTGATGGTTTGCGGCCAGGTGTTGCTGACCGGATCGGCGTGCAACTGGAAAGTAGCGCCGGGGGCGACGTAGACCCAGGCGTCGATATTCAGCGCATCGGCAGGTGTGGAAAATTGTGGCGGCACGCGGCGATCCGGCCACGGCAACCAGCCGCGATTGACCAGCAGCCACAAACCGCTGCGTTGATCCTGAAACGGTTGCAGCAACTCGACGCCGACCTTGCCGTCGCGCTGGCGGTTGTCGAGCAACAGACTGTGCGCGGCATCGAACTGGCCGTGCAGATGCACACGGCGATAGGCCGGATCGGCGCTGCTCAGTAACTCGCTGCTGGCCATCGGTTCGGCGGCGCGGCGTTCGGCGTAACTGGCGAGCAGGGCGGTTTTCTCGGCGCCACGGCTCAATTGCCAGAAACCCAACGACACCAGCAGCGGCAGCAAAAGCGCCACCACCACGGTCGGTATCACGCCCGGGCGAAAACGCTTCATGGCTGCGCCACAAAGTCAGTCGTTGCGATCGCTATACTCAACTGCATCGCCTGTCCCCCGGAGTTCTTCCCATGCTCAAAACAGCGATCGTCCTGATGCTGATTGCCACGGTGATCAGCCTGTTCAGCGGCCTGTTTTTCCTGGTCAAGGACGACAGCAGCTCGAATCGCCTGGTCATCGCCTTGAGTGTTCGGGTGGCATTGGCCGCAGTCACCGTCGGCTTGATCGCCTGGGGCTTTTACAGCGGCCAACTGGTGTCGCATGCGCCTTGGTAATGCTGACCCTCAGAGTACGTAAACGAAGATAAAGAGGCCGATCCACACCACGTCGACGAAGTGCCAATACCAGCTCGCCGCTTCGAAGCCGAACTGGTGCTCGTTGTCGAAATGGCCCCTCATGATGCGCATCAGCATCACAAACAGAATGATCGTGCCGATGGTCACGTGGGCGCCGTGGAATCCGGTGAGCATGAAGAACGTCGCGCCATAAATGCCCGAACCGAGGGTCAGGCCCAGCTCGTGATAGGCGTGAATGTATTCCTCAGCCTGGAAACCGAGAAACGCGCAGCCCAGCAGCACGGTGATCGCCAGCCAGATTTTCAGCGCGCCGCGATGGCCCTTCTTCAAGGCGTGGTGGGCGATGGTGATGGTCACACTGGAGCTGACCAGCAGGATCGTGTTGATCAGCGGCAGGCCCCACGGGCTGATGATGTCCTTGGGCGGCGGGAACAGTTTCGGGTCTGGCGTGTGCAGCAGCGGCCAGGTGAACTGGAAGTTCGGCCAGAGCATGTGCGCGATGCCTTTCGGGCCTTCGCCGCCAAGCGCCGGGCCGGAAATGTGTCGTACGTAAAACAGCGCGCCGAAGAAGGCGATGAAGAACATCACTTCGGAGAAGATGAACCAACTCATGCCCCAGCGGAACGAGCGATCCAGCTGCGCGCTGTAGAGTCCCGCGCGGCTTTCCTTGATCACCGTGCCGAACCAGCCGAACAGCATGTACGCCACCAGCAGGCCGCCGATGAAAAAGATCAGCGGGCCGTGGGATTCCGGGCGCGCGGCCTTCAGATCGTTGAACCAGGTGGCCAGGCCGTACACGGTGACGAGCATCCCGACCGTGGCAATGATCGGCCATTTGCTCTGGGCCGGAACGAAATAATGCTCATGAGTTGCCATTTATTGTTCTCCTTATCGGGCACGCTCAACCGCCAGTGTTTGCAGCCACCGGCGGATGTCGGGCGGTGATATCGAACAGCGTGTAGGACAGCGTCAGGTGCTTCACATCCTTGGGCATGTCGCGGTCAACAATGAAGCGCACCGGCATCTCGATCTGCTGACCGGGCTGCAGCACCTGCTGGGTAAAACAAAAGCATTCGGTCTTGTGGAAATACGCCGCCGCGTTGCTCGGCGCGATACTCGGCACGGCTTGCGCACTCATCGGCTTGTCGGTGGGGTTGCGCGCGATGAAAATCATCTCGTTGACCGCGCCGGGGTTGGCGGTGAGTTCGTCGTGCTTGGGATAGAAATCCCATGGCATATCGGCGGTGTTGGTCGACAGAAACTGCACGCGCACCTGGCGCGAAGTGTCGACCACCTGTTCACCCTCGTACTGTCCGGCAGTCTTGCCGTTGATGCCGAAGGCCTTGCACATCACGTCGTAGATCGGCACCAGGGCAAAGCCGAAGACAAACATCGCCACCACCACCCCGAGCAGGCGAGTGACGAGTTTTTTCATCGAGATCGAGTCAGCCATGATTCATGCCTCCCCACTAAACCCTGTAGGAGTGAGCCTGCTCGCGATGGGTCCACCGCGGTGTGCCTGACACACCGCCATCGCGAGCAGGCTCACTCCTACAAAAGCCAAGCGTTTCATTTCACTTCCGGCGGTGTGGTGAAGGTGTGATACGGCGCCGGTGACGGCACGCTCCACTCCAGACCTTCCGCGCCATCCCAAGGCTTGGCCGGTGCAGGCTCGCCACCCCGAATGGTCTTGATCACGATGAACAGGAAGAAGATCTGCGTGGCACCGAACATGAACGCGCCAATCGACGAGACCATGTTGAAGTCGGCGAACTGTAGGTTGTAGTCCGGGATCCGTCGTGGCATCCCCGCCAGTCCCACGAAGTGCATCGGGAAAAAGGTCAGGTTCATGCCGACGAACGACAGCCAGAAATGCAGCTTGCCGAGGGTTTCGTCGTACATGTGCCCGGTCCATTTCGGCAACCAGTAATAGGCCGAGGCGAAGATCCCGAAGATCGCCCCCGGCACCAGCACATAGTGGAAGTGCGCGACCACAAAGTAGGTGTCCTGATACTGGAAGTCCGCCGGGGCGATGGCCAGCATCAGCCCGGAGAAACCGCCGATGGAAAACAGGATCACGAATGCCACGGCAAACAGCATCGGTGTCTCGAAGGTCATCGAGCCTTGCCACATGGTGCTGGCCCAGTTGAACACCTTGACCCCGGTCGGCACCGCGATGAGCATGGTCGCGTACATGAAGAACAGCTCGCCCACCAACGGAATGCCGACCACAAACATGTGGTGCGCCCAAACGATGAACGACAGGAACGCGATGCTCGCCGTGGCGTAGACCATCGAGGTGTAGCCGAACAGCGGTTTGCGCGCGAAGGTCGGGATGATCTGGCTGACCGCGCCGAACGCCGGCAGGATCATGATGTACACCTCCGGGTGGCCGAAGAACCAGAACACATGCTGGAACAGCACCGGGTCACCGCCACCGGCAGCACTGAAGAAACTGGTGCCGAAGTGGATGTCCATCAGCATCATCGTCACGCACCCGGCCAGCACCGGCATCACCGCGATCAGCAGGAACGCGGTGATCAGCCAGGTCCAGACGAACAGCGGCATTTTCATCAGGGTCATGCCGGGGGCGCGCAGGTTGAGAATGGTGGCGATCACGTTGATCGCGCCCATGATCGAACTGATCCCCATCAGGTGGATGGCGAAGATGAAGAAGGTCACGCTTTCCGGCGCGTAAGTCGTCGACAGCGGTGCGTAAAAGGTCCAGCCGAAGTTCGGCCCGCCACCGGGGCTGAACAGGGTCGAGACCAACAGCAGAAACGCCGCCGGCAACAACCAGAAGCTGAAGTTGTTCATCCGTGGCAGGGCCATGTCCGGCGCGCCGACCATCAGCGGGATCATCCAGTTGGCGAGGCCGACGAACGCCGGCATCACTGCGCCGAAGACCATCACCAGTCCATGCATGGTGGTCATCTGGTTGAAAAACGCCGGTTCGACGATCTGCAAACCGGGCTGGAACAGCTCGGCGCGGATCACCATGGCGAACGAGCCGCCAAGCAGGAACATCAGGAACGCAAACCACAGGTACAGCGTGCCGATGTCCTTGTGGTTGGTGGTCAGTACCCAGCGCATCAGGCCTTTGGCGGGGCCGTGGGCGTGGTCGGCATGACCGTGGTCATCGATGACAGCGCTCATGGCCGGTCTCCTTTACGTGAGTGGGCGGGGCGGGCCGGGGCGTGATGCCCCGGCCGGTTCACGAGGTACGCGATAGACCGGCTCATTTGCTTTCCGCCTGTTTCAGCTCCAGCACTTCTTTTGGCGTGACCATGTCGCCCTTGTTGTTGCCCCAGGCGTTACGTTCGTAGGTCACGACCGCTGCGATATCGACTTCCGACAGCTGTTTGCCGAACGCCGCCATGGCGGTGCCGGGCTTGCCGTGGAAGACAATGCTCAAGTGATCCTTGATCGGGCCGGTGGCAATTTTCGAGCCCTTGAGCGCCGGGAACATCGGCGGCAGGCCTTGGCCTTCGGCCTGGTGACAGGCAACGCAGGTGGTGTGATACACCTTGTCGCCGCGCTCCTTGAGTTCGTCGAGGGTCCAATCCTTGCTGGTCAGCTCTTTAAGCTGTGCGGCCTCGGCCTTGCGCTCGGCCAGCCACTTGTCGTAGTCGGCCTTCTCTTTGACCTCGACCACGATCGGCATGAAGCCGTGATCCTTGCCGCACAGCTCGGCGCACTGGCCACGGTAAAGTCCGGGCTTGTCGACACGCGTCCAGGCCTCATTTACGAACCCGGGGATCGCATCGCGCTTGACCGCAAACGCCGGCACCCACCAGGAGTGGATAACGTCGGCGGAGGTCACGAGGAAGCGCACCTTGGCCCCGGTCGGCAGTACGAGCGGCTTGTCGACCTCAAGCAAGTAGTGCTCGCCCTTGGCTTCCTTGTTGTGGATCTGCTCGGCGGGGGTGGCCAGGTTGCTGAAGAACTCGACGTCCTGGCCCAGGTATTTGTAGTGCCACTTCCACTGGTAGCCGGTGACCTGGATATCAATATCCGGCTCACTGGCGTCGTACATCTTGATCAGGGTGGCGGTCGCGGGTACGGCCATGGCCACCAGAATCAGCAGCGGCACGACGGTCCACATGATTTCGACGCCGGTGCTTTCGTGGAATTTTGCCGCGACCTGCCCGGTAGAACGGCGGTGCACCATCATCGACCAGAACATGGCGCCGAAGACGATGATCCCGATCACCACACAGATCCAGAAAATGGTCATGTGCAGGTCGAATACTGCGTGACTGATTTCAGTCGCTCCAGGCGCCATATTCACAGTCCAGGCGGCGTTGGCCTGGCTGAAAATCGACCACAACAGGAGGCCCATCCAGACGTGTGGATGTCGCATCATTGCGGGTTCCCCTTATCGTTCTTGTTATCCCGCCGGCTTTCGCCTGCGGCAAGGGAGCGGCTGCATCAGACTACGAACTTGAATCGCCGGGCCTTGCTGCGGGTGCAGTCGGGCGTCATCAGCTAACTCCATTCACTGGCGAGTATAGACAGCGACTGAGAATTGCAATGTGAGGACGTAAATCAACTGAAACAGCCGGGACTTGCGTTCAAGGGCACGAATGGAGAAGGATGCAGACGAGTGGTGGCAAACCGATATAACGCAGGTGCATCAAGGATGAAATAATTATGACAAATGCGTCTTAGCATTTTTCGTAAGCCAGCTAAGTTATGTCTTCCCTATTTCATTGCCTTGTTTCCTGGAGTTTTCATGAACACCGCCGCATTGCGCGAGCAGATCCAAAAAGCCCAACAACACGAAAAAGACACCGGCCTGCTGACCCGTCAGCTGGAAAGCAAGCTGCCTCATTTACACCCGGCGATCCAATTGCCGGAAGCCGACGCCAATGGTGTGCTGACGCGTTTTGTCGCCGCCTACATCGATGAAGTGCCAGACCTGCTGGATGCAGCCAATGAAGTCGCCAGGGAAGCGGGAATCGAATCGCAGATCAAACCGGTGCTGAAAATCGCCGAGCAGTATTTCCTCCAGCCGCCAGCCATCATGGCCGGGCACGTTGGCCTGGACAGCCTGCTCGACGAAGCCTATCTGGCGCACCGTTTTGTCGAAGAGGTCAACGACCTGTACATCAAGCATTTCGGCCAGCCACTGATCCCCCTGGACATGACGGTCGCCAACTTGATTGCTCACCAATTGATCGGTGAGGAATTTGCCAACCAACTGGACGAAGCGGTGCATCACGCGATCGACGAGATGCTCAACGACGAAAGTTTTGCCCTGGAATCGGTAGAGGTCTACCGCGACAAACTCAGCAGCCCGGACACCGGCGCCGCGTGGAAACGCTGGCCGTGCATGGGCCGGCGACTGGGTGTGGGTCTGGAGCTGGACCAGCCCGCCGCCTGAGTTACACACAATCGAATGTAGGAGCTGCCGCAGGCTGCGATCTTTTGATCTTTTACAATCAAAATCAAAAGATCGCAGCCTGCGGCAGCTCCTACAGGGGTTGAGTTCAACCAGCAAATTTAGCCGGCCGCGCCGATTCCGGTATTGGTCCGCACCCTGCCTTCAAGCCTGCGCTTCAACCCCCGCGACTCGATCAACAGCTTCGAGCCCTTCGCCGCATTCGCCCGGCCCCATTCTTCCAGCAACTCCAGACACGAATGGTCGATGTAGCTCAGGTTATTGAGCGGCACATGCACCGTCGTCCCCTGCGGAATACTGCCCAGCACTTGCGTCAGCGCCGGCACCTTGAGGAATGTCGCCGCACCGACCAAACGCAACTCCATCTCACCGTCCTGCGGCAGATCGATCAGGCTGATCTTCAACCGTGACGCCTTGAACGCCAGTTTCAACATCGTCAAACCGAAACCGATCAACACGCCTGTCAGCAGGTCAGTGAAGATGATCGCCAGCGCCGTCGCCGCGTAGGTGAACATCGGCATCCGCCCATAACGGCCCAGACCTCGAAACGCCTTGAGATCGACCAGTTTGAAACCGGTGTACACCAGCACACCGGCCAGGCTCGCCACCGGAATGCTTTGCAGCACACTCGACAGCAACAGCACGAACGCCAAAAGCCACAGGCCATGGAAGATCGTCGAGTAACGCGTGGTCGCGCCGGCCTGGACGTTGGCCGAACTGCGCACGATGACCCCGGTCATCGGCAGCGCGCCGAGCAGACCGCAGAGCATGTTGCCGACACCTTGCGCCGACAGTTCCCGGTCGAAATCCGAACGCACGCCGCTGTGCATGCGATCCACCGCTGCGGCGGACAACAACGTTTCCGCGCTGGCGATAAATGCCACGGCAAACGCAGCGATCAACAGCGTCGGATCGGCCAGACTGAGCAGATCTGCCGGCTTCAACCAATCAATGGCTTCCGCCAGATTCGCTGGCACTTCAACGCGCTTCACCTGCAGGGCCAGCAACAGACTTGCCCCGGTCGCCAGACCCACACCGAGCAATGCCCCGGGAACGAAGCGCAGCGAATGCGGGCGAAATTTCTCCCAGAGCCACATCACCGCGATGGTCGACAGCCCGAGCAACCCGGCCTGCCAGCCAAACGACGGCAAGGCCTGCGCCACCGCCGCGGGGAACGCCGTAAGGTTATCCAGCCCCGAGGGCTTCGGTGATGCATCGAGCATCACATGCACCTGCGACAGCACGATCAACACGCCAATCCCCGCCAGCATCCCATAGACCACCGCTGGCGCTGTGACCCGAAACCAGCAACCGAGCTTCAAGCGTCCGGCGACCAGTTGCAGAAAACCGGCAAGCAAAAGAATCGGCCCGAGCATCTCGATGCCGTGCTGGCGCACCAGTTCAAACACCAACACCGCCAGACCCGCCGCCGGCCCACTGACCTGTAACGGCGAACCTGCCAGCCAACCGACCACCAGACCACCGATGATCCCGGTGATCAGCCCTTTGGCCGGCGGCAACCCTGACGCGATCGCAATACCCATGCACAGCGGCAGGGCGACCAGAAACACAACCACTGAAGCGAGCAGCTCCCGTGGCAACACCGCTTTCAATTGAGCCGCACGCATGGCGATTCTCCCGAAGTTTTCTTCAGGCATGGCAAGGCCGGGTCGCTGAATCAGCGACCGGCGTCAAACCACACAGATGTTTAGGAGGATTTAGAAGCGCGCTTTGGGCGTCGCCACCGGAATCGGATGGCTGCCGTCGAGCGGCAGGAAACGTCCCTGATCCGCGTCGTAAGCTTTGATTTCGCTGGTTTCGATATCGTAGACCCAGCCATGGATGAACAAATGACCGTTCGCCATGCGCGAGGCTACCGAAGGATGGGTACGCAAGTGCTGCAATTGGGCGATGACGTTTTCCTCGGTGAGGATCGGCATGCTTTCTTTTTCGTCGGCGCAGTTACAGTTCTCATGCACCATGGTTTTCGCGACTTCAGCGTGGCGCAGCCAGGCTTTGACTGTCGGCATTTTTTCCAGGCTGTCCGGATTGAGCACTGCACGCATGGCGCCGCAATCGGAGTGGCCGCAGATGATGATGTGCTGTACGCCGAGCGCCAGTACCGCGTATTCGATTGCGGTGGAAACGCCGCCGTTCATCTGCCCGTAAGGCGGCACGACGTTGCCGACGTTACGGGTTACGAACAGATCGCCGGGCGAGCTGTGGGTGATCAGCTCGGGGACGATGCGCGAGTCGGCGCAAGTGATGAACATCGCTTTTGGCGCCTGGGCCGTGGCGAGTTTCTTGAAGAGTTCTTCCTGCTGTGGGAAGACCTCATGATGAAAATGCAAAAAGCCGTCTACGATCTGTCGCAGCGCTGCATCGGCGGATTCCGCTTCAGGGGTTTGCGCCGACGCAGCCAACGGCTGTTTATCCTTGTCACTCATGATTCATCCTCTTTGGCGGATTAGGGGAGTCATTCCCATGTATTCCGGTATGAAGCCAGTGGCTGTTTAAAACATCCGGGTCATCCCGACCCGTCAGTCACTCGATGAACAAGGTAGCCGCCGAAACTTAACTCAAACTGAATCAAACGCTCTAGAACGTGTGTTCCAGGTCACAAAAAACGTGACTGGGTGATTTCGGCGGAAGGATTCCAACCCCTCAACCATAGGTCAATTGTCGCTAAATCAACGACATCTGGCGACCCGGCGGACAGAAGGCCGTGCAATCGAGGTTATAGCCCTCGCGGTGATTCAGGCCCAGACGTTTGATTGCCTTGGCGAAACGTTGCGCGAGCAGGTCGGCGAACACCCCTTCACCGCGCATACGCGCACCGAAACGACTGTCGTAGAGCTCACCGCCGCGGCTTTGGCGGATCAGGCTCAGCACATGCGCGGCCCGTTGCGGATAGTGCGCCGCCAGCCATTCTTCGAACAGCGGCGCCACCTCCAGCGGCAGACGCAGCATCATGTAGGCAGCGCTTTGCGCGCCGGCGGCGTGGGCCTCGCTGAGCAGGCTTTCGATTTCGCTGTCGTTGATCATCGGAATCATCGGTGAACACAGCACGCCGACCGGAATGCCGGCCTCGCGCATCACCCGAATGGCGCGCAACCGCGCTTTGGGTGCGGCGGCGCGCGGTTCGAGGATGCGTTTGAGTTCGTCGTCCAGCGTGGTCAGGCTGATCATCACCGCCACCAGCCGTTGCTGCGCCAGTTCGGTGAGCAGGTCGAGGTCGCGCAGAATCAGCGAGCCCTTGGTGACGATGGTCACCGGGTGCTTATAGCGCAGCAGCACTTCGAGGGTCTGGCGGGTGATTTTGTGTTCACGCTCGATTGGCTGATACGGGTCGGTGTTGGAACCCAGATTGATTGGCGCGCATTGATAGCCTTTTTTCCCGAGCTGTTCTTCCAGCACTTGGGCGGCGTTGGTCTTGGCGATCAGCTTGGTTTCGAAATCCAGCCCCGGCGACATGTCCCAATAGGCGTGGCTGGGCCGTGCGTAGCAATAGATGCAGCCGTGTTCGCAGCCTCGGTAGGGGTTGATCGAGCGGTCGAAGGGCAGATCCGGAGAGGTGTTGCGGGTAATGATGGTTTTTGCGGTTTCGAGAATCACCTCGGTGCCTTGGGTCAGCGGCACTTCCTGATACCAGCCGTCATCCTCGGCCACCGAACGGTTCGGCGCGAAGCGGTTATGCGGGTTGCTGGCGGTGCCGCGGCCACGGGGCGGGAGAGGATTGATCATTGGGGCAGGCTCCGTGTCTGTATATGCATACAGTACCTGAGCCAGGCCGGTGCGATCCAGTACCGTTCAGCGTTGGAATAATGGCTGAGTGGCAAAGTTAATATATATGCAAAGGCGAAGTACAACCCGAGATACATATGTTCCGTTGTCGCGACAAGTTATCGAATATAGTCTTTGGCACTTCCAAGGGTTGTTGTCCGGTAATCAGGTTAAAAGGATTTAATTAATGTCTTATCTCAATCAGCGTGGCGTATTCGTGCAAATGATGCTGCCAAATGCTTCGGAACCCAACACCATTGTTTCGATGCAACTGGCGCGCAAGGAGCTGGGCTGGAATGCCGAGCAAGAGCTGTCCACCGAGACGCTGGTCGATTCGATCTACGTGGTGGCGGTGTCCGGTGACCGTGGCAAGACCTTCACTATTCGCAGCAACAAGAAAGATGTCGACGGCGATGGTGATATTGATAACGATGACAAGGCGAAGTTGATTGCACTGGCCAAGGCTTATGTAAGTATCGTTAATCCTTAAAAGCGAAGTTTGTTGCGCTATACGTATAGTAAAAACCCTGCATGAATGATTCATGCAGGGTTTCTGCTTTTAATGATGTTCTGTTACTTGGCCAAGATCATCAGTGGATGTTGTTTTCATATCGTCGCTGCGTAGGCCCGCAACCTCCTTGGCGCTGACCGGCGCGCCTTTGTTACCCCAACTGCCACGGATGAAACTCACCACATCCGCCACTTCCTGATCCGACAGGCGCCAGGCGAAACCGGGCATGGTGAAGGTCGAGGGTGCTGTATGCGTCGCCGGCAATGTGCCGCCCTTGAGCACGATGTGGATCAGCGACGTCGGGTCTTCCGATTGCAGTACCGGATTGCCCGCCAGCGCCGGGAACACCCGGGTGTAGCCATGGCCATCGGTGCGATGGCACGCGGCGCAGTTGTCGATGTATACCGAAGCACCGCGCTGACTGTCATCGCCGTTCCACAGGGCTTTCGCCGCTGTCTCGTCGTACTGATGCGGCTGATCGTTCGGATCAGTGGCCGGCAGTGACTTGAGGTAGCGGGCAATCGCTGTCAGGTCGGCGTCGGTCATGTATTGCATGCTGTGGGTGACCACATCGCTCATGCCGCCGAACACCGCGCTGCGATCGCTGCGACCGGTCTTGAGGAACTGCACCAGTTGCTCTTCGTTCCAGCCGCCGAGGCCATCCTTGTGATCGCCGCGCAGGCTTTTGGCGATCCAGCCTTCCAGCGGCGCACTGCCGGCGAGGAAGGTTGTACCGTCAGCGGCGCTCAGGGATTTCTCCTGCATGGTCAGGGCGCGCGGCGTATGGCACGCGCCGCAATGGCCAAGGCCCTCGACCAGATACGCGCCACGATCGATCACCGGGTCGGTACTCGTCGCTTGGTAATCCTCGACCTTCGGCGCAAACATCCAGCGCCAGCCCATCAGCGGCCAGCGCATGCTGAGTGGCCACGGAATATCGCTGGCCTTGTTCTCTTGCACCACCGGTTCGACGCCGTGCATGAAGTACGCGTACAGCGCTTGCATGTCGGTTTCGCTGACACGCGCGTAGGACGGATACGGCATCGCCGGGTACAACGTACTACCGTTTTTGGCGACGCCATGGCGCACGGCCTGATCGAAGTCTTGGAAGCTGTATTCGCCGACGCCGGTCTTGTCCGGAGTGATGTTGGTCGAGTAAATGGTGCCGATCGGGGTTTCCATCGGCAGGCCACCGGCAAACGGTTTGCCGCCCTTGGCGGTGTGGCACGCCACGCAGTCACCGGCGCGGGCCAGATATTCGCCCTGTTTGATCAGACTTTGATCAACGTCGGCCGCATGAATGGAGGCACTGCCGAGCAGCGCCAGGGTCGCGATAACGAGATTTTTCATGGTCATCGCTCCTTAAGCCTGAACCAGCGGGCCGGGGTTTTTCAGGTATTGCTCGCGGATCGCCTTCGCCGACCAGTAGGTCAGTGCCGCAACCAGGCCGGTCGGGTTGTATCCAAGGCCCTGCGGGAATGCCGAGGCACCCGGCACGAAGACGTTGTGTACGTCCCAGCTCTGCAGATAACGGTTCAGCGCGCTGGTCTTCGGATCGGTGCCCATGATCGCGCCACCGTTAAGGTGCGTGGTCTGGTAGGCCGCAGTGTTGAAGTGGTCGCCGACTTTCTTGCCGATCACCGCGATGGCTTTCGGCCCCATCGCTTCAGCGACCTTGCCCATTTTCTCGACCATGAAGCGGTTCATCTTGATGTCGTTTTCCTGCCAGTCGAAGGTCATCCGCAGCAGTGGCAAACCGTAGGCATCGCGGTACACCGGATCGAGATCGAGGTAGTTGCCACGGTAGGACTGATGCGCGCCGTGGGCATCCATCGACACCTGGTGGGTGTAGTAATCGGCGGTCGCACGTTTCCAGGCACTGCCCCACGCGGGAGTGCCCGGCGGGTTCGAGGTACCGGCAATCGGCCGGCTGCCAGCCTGGTTGACCCACATCGGCGAGCCACCGACGAAGCCGTGCGGGCCGTGGTCGAAGTTGTCGGCGTTGAAATCATCCAGCGCCACGCCGTTGCCGCCGGCGCCGATGAAGTTGTTGGTGTGGGTGTCCTTGTCGAAGAACGCCTTGATGGTCGCCATGTTCTGGTAGGCGAAGTTACGCCCGACCACGCCTTCGCCGCTGATCGGGTCGTACGGTTTGCCGATGCCGGAAAGCAGCATAAGGCGCACGTTGTGTAACTGGAACGCGCCGAGGATCACCAGATCCGCCGGTTGCTCGATCTCGCGACCCTGAGCGTCGATGTAGGTGACGCCGGTGGCTTTGCTTTTCGTGCTGTCGAGGTTGATCCGCAGCACGTGGGCGTTGGCGCGCAGCTCGAAATTCGGCAGCGGTTTCAGCGCCGGCAGAATGTTCACGTTCGGCGAAGCCTTGGAATACATGTAGCACACGTAACCGCTGCAGAAACCGCAGAAGTTGCACGGGCCCATCTGCGCGCCGTAAGGGTTGGTGTAAGGCCCCGACGTATTCGCGGAGGGCAGGTTGTAGGGTTTGTAGCCGACTTCTGTCGCCGCTTTGCCGAACAGCTGTGCGGAAACCGTATTCTTCTGCGCTTCCAGCGGAAACGGGTTGGAGCGATCCGGTGCGTACGGGTTACCGCCCTTGCCCTGGCCGACCAGTTGGCCTTTCACCGTCCACGCCTGACCCGAAGTGCCGAAGACTTTTTCAGCGAAATCGAAGAACGGTTCCAATTCTTCATAGCTGACGCCGAAGTCCTGGATGGTCATGTCCTTGGGGATAAAGCTTTTGCCGTAGCGCTCTTCGTAGTGGCTGCGCATGCGCAACTCGATCGGGTCGACCCGGAAGTGCACGCCCGACCAGTGCAGGCCGGCACCGCCGACCCCATTGCCCGGCAGGAACGCGCCCAACTGGCGGTTCGGCAGGGCGATGTCATTGACGCTGTGGCGGATGGTGACAGTTTCTTTGGATATGTCCTGAAAGAGTTTTTTCCGAACGCTGTAGGTGAGTTCGTCGATCACCTGTGGATAGTTGCCGTCGGGGTAAGTGTCCTGCATCGGCCCGCGCTCCAGCGCCAGCACGTTGAGGCCCGCTTCGGTCAATTCCTTGGCCATGATCGCGCCGGTCCAGCCGAAACCGACGATCACTGCGTCAACCTTCTTCATTACCGTTGCCATGCTTACGCCCTCTCGCCGCGAATCGAAACTGCCGGGAAGGGGTATTGCTCGTTGCGTTCCACCCAATCCATGAAATCGGCGCGGGCGCCGGGGAAGCCGATCATGGTCCAGCCGACCATGCCTTTGTTGCCACCGTGGATCGGGTCGCAGAAGAACCCTTCCTTGGTGTTTTGCAGCAGCAGATTGAAGAAAATCTTCGCTGGAACGGCGTCGAATTGCGGCTTGCCGGCTTCGAGTTGCTTGAGCAAATCGTCTCGGGTAGCGCTGTCTTGCTCAGCAAATATTTTACCGTTGAGGGATTTTGCCCACTGATCCGTGGCGGCGATGCCGAGGCGGTAGATCTCTTTGGGCACCAGTTTGCTCTGCCAGCCCATTTCCGGCGCGGCGTCGGCATTGAACGGGCCTTGCATGTACCAAAGGGCACCGGCGGCGTACGGCGTGTTCATCTGGCGGTCGATGTATTCCGGTACACCGGCTTCCAGCGCGCCCGGGCCTTGGGCATCGCTGGGGATCAGTTGCGCGACGGCGGCATTGATGAACGCCCATTCTTCGGCGGTGAAGTAGTTCGGCTGATACACGCCGGCTTCAGCGCGAGCGGGTTGCGCGACCGGTGCCGCAGGCGCGGCTTCGGGCGCCGCTTGCAGGACGCTGCTGCCCAGGCTGGTGCCAGCCAGGGTGACCACCGGGATCAAGGTCAGGGATTTGCGCAAAAACTCACGCCGCGGGTTGTCTCGATCTTCATCAGACATGGAGAAGCACCTCATCAGGGCATTAGGGGTGGCCGCTTCTGCGAGCGACTTGAAGATTTCTTGTCGAGACGGGACCGGTCTGACCCGGAGAAAAGGGACACGTCTGCAACATCATGTGACAAATGGTAGCAGGCTAAGGATCCGGATAAACCGATTCAGCGGAAAAAAGTCTGGTTTGTCGCCCCGGCGCGCGATGAAAGCACACCGATTCACGTTTCTTTGACCAGCGGCTCACGGGGCTTTGACTGCTAACCATCGAAGCTGCGATTCCTTTCATCGATGAATCCCGAAACGGTCACCCCAGCATGTCCCAAGTTCGTTTTCTTTCTGTTTTGTGCCTGTCGCTTTTCGCTCTGTTGCCGCTGATGCCAGCCCAGGCTGCTGCCGGCGCCGCCACTGGCCGCCCGGCTGATTGGGCGCAGACGGTCGAAGTGCAATACAACTTGTTCCAGATGTCGCCGACCCTGTACCGCAGCGCTTTGCCTGACGCCGGCGCGGTGCCGCTGCTGAAAAATCTCAAAGTCGCCACGGTGATAAACTTTCTTCCGGAAGCCGATAGCAATTGGCTGTCCGAACCTGGCATCAACCAGGTGCAATTGCCCTACCGCACCAATCATGTCGACGACGCTGATGTGCTCAAAACCCTGCGTGCGATTCAGGCTGCCGAAGCCAATGGCCCGGTGTTGATGCATTGCAAGCACGGTTCCGACCGCACCGGCCTGATGGCGGCGATGTACCGAGTGGTGATTCAGGGCTGGAGCAAAGAGGATGCCTTGAGCGAAATGACCCAAGGCGGTTTCGGCGACAGTACCCACTTCAAGGACGGTATTCGTTACATGATGCAGGTGGATGTCGACAAATTGCGTACGGCGTTGGCCAATGGCGATTGCAGTACCAGTGCTTTCGCCACCTGCTCGATGAAAAGCTGGTTCAAGTCCGCCCACGTCGAGTGATCGGTCAGTCCGGTTGCGCTGCCAGATCAGCGGCGACCGGCTGGCCCATAAAGGTTTCCAGCGCGCTGAATAGCGAAGTCGAATCACCAGAGAAGAACGCTTCACGCAGTTCCCGGCCGGTTTGCGCATTGAAGACCCCATCGCGCTCAAAGCGCTTGAACGCTTCGCTGGCCAGTACGCCTGACCATTTGTAGGCGTAGACCGAGGCTTCGTAACCGGTCACCAGATAATCGAAACTGTTGGCAAGGCGGCAATACGCGGGCACTTGCAACTGCGGTATTTGTTGCAGCACCGCTTCGAAGCACTGTTGCGCGTTTCGGCCGTTTTCTTCGCTGCGGTGCAATTCCAGATCGAATAAAGCCTCAAGCAGCAACGTGGCGGTATCGCGGCTGGTGTGCGTGGCGATGGCGGCCAGCGCTGACGTTAGCCGTGTGCGGCTTAGTGGCGCACGGGTTTTGTAGTGTACTGACAGCCACTGAAGCAGCTCCTCTGAAAGACTTAATTGTTCGAACAGTTGCCCGGCGAACTCGCCCGTATCACGCCCCAGTTGCGAGATACCCGACAGGTTGTGATGGGGCGAGCGGGTCAGCACCTGTTGCAGGCAATGCCCGAACTCATGGAAAAGCACGCGCAGGTCTTTATGTGAAAGCAGGCAGGGATGCTCGCTGGTCGCGGACGGGAAGTTGCAGTGGAGGATGGCGATCGGCAGGGCTGGCCGGCCCTCGGCATTGATGCGTCGGTTGCGCACAGTATTGGTCAAGGCAAAGTCAGGGGCGTCCTCGCGATGAAACGGATCAACGTAGATGTACCCCATCACCTGATCGTATTCGCTGACCTCCAACAGGCGCACATCCTCGTGCCAATGGCTGAGGTCTTGCTGCTCTGCCAGTTTGATACCGAACAGGTGTTCATTGAACTGGCAGAACCGGCGCAGCGTTTCATCCAGCGGAAAATACTCGCGAAGTCCTTTCAGTGTGCTCGCCGAGCGTTGCTGGCGTAATTGCTCAGCAAAAAACTCGAAATCCCAGGCCTGCAGTTCTGCGACGCCTTGCGTTGCGGCGAATGCTTGCAGCGCCTGTATGTCCTGCTCCAGTGATGCGCGATTGTGCTCGATCTGCTGCTTTAGAAAATGTTCGACCTGAGCGGGCGAGTTGGCCATGTGATTCGAAAGCCGCAGATGGGCAAAGCTCTCGAAACCCAGCAACCTGGCTTTTTCATGGCGTAACCCGAGTAACTTTTGCAAGACCGGACCGTTGTCGAACCGAAGAGCCTGCGGTCCTTGATCCGAGGCCCGGGTGCAATAAGCGCGGAAATACTCTTCGCGCAAACTCCGGTCTCGCGCATTTTTCATGAAGTATTCGTAAGTGTTGCGATCCAGCGTCAGCAACCAACCGCTTTTTCCCGTTCGACGCGCATTCAGCGCCAGTCGATCCTTGAACGCGGCTGACAAGCCGTCGAGCGTCGCCGCCTGGTCAATCTGCTTGCTCCAGGCGGCATTGCTGCGCTCCAGATTGATCTGGAACAATTGCTCCTGAAACTCGATGTCGAGGTTTATTGCGGTTAACCGCTGTCGCTGATCGGCGGGCAATTCGATGCCCGACCGACGAAAAGCGCGCAGTGTCTTGGCCAGCGACGCTTTGCGAAAGTCATCAAAGCTCTCGGCGATCGGGCTCTGCTGCAGACGTTGATACGTGTGGTAAAGCTCCAGGTTGGCAGCCTTCTGCACCCGATAGCGAGCCGCAGTAATGCTGCACAGGGCGCTTTGCTCTATCCAGTCGATGTCCGTGGTTTTGACGGTCGAGAGCACTTCAATGATGCCCATGGTTTCAGCGAGCCGTGCGTCGGCTTCGGCGACGGCCACCACCAGATCATCCCAATTGGGGTGGTCGGTCTGGGTGGCGATCACTTCGGCGATGATCCGCTGATTATCGGCCACGATGGCATTGATGGCGGGTGCCAGGTGCTCGGCCTTCACGTCGGACCAGGCCGGCAGCTGCCAGCGTTGTAGCAGAGGATTGGTAGGGGGCATCGCGTCTTCCTTGACCGCAGGTTGAAAAAATTCAGCCTACGGAGAAAGCGCAAGGGCAAGGCATTAGATAGATACCACCTCGCACCGCTGATTCGGTGCGAGGTCGTCATGGCTCAATTGGGCTGGTCAGGCTTTTTTTTCAGTTTCGGGTTGGGAAAAAACTGCACGGCCTGCACGGTCTTGTCCGGCGCGGGTTTGTTCAGCGCGCTGGTGTTGACCCGCGTGCCCAATTCTTTCGGTACCGAAAGACCTTGCTCGTTGAGTGTGTCGGAGTAACCGCAAGCCACACATTCACGGTGCGGCACGCTGTCCTCGTTCCACATCATCAACTTGTCCGGCTCGCTGCACGCCGGGCACACAGCCCCGGCGATAAAGCGCTTCTTGGTAATCACAGGCCCCTCACTCATGCTGCCGCGTCCTCACTCAGGCCGCTGTGGCGCAAGAGTGCGTCAATCGACGGCTCACGGCCACGGAAGTCGACGAACAGCACCATCGGTGCCTGCGAACCGCCGCGCGCCAGAATTGCTTCGCGGAAGGCGCGACCGGTGTCAGCGTTGAGCACGCCGTCTTCTTCGAACTTCGAGAAGGCATCGGCCGACAGCACCTCAGCCCACTTGTAGCTGTAGTAACCCGCCGCATAACCGCCGGCGAAGATATGCGCAAAACTGTTGGGGAAGCGGTTGTAGGCCGGTGGACGCATCACCGACACCTCGTCACGCACGCCTTCCAGCACTTGTGCAACGCTGCGGCCGTCACCGTGGGTGGCGTGCAGCTCGAAGTCGAACAGCGAGAACTCCAGCTGACGGACCATCATCAGGCCGGACTGGAAGTTTTTCGCCGCGAGCATTTTTTCCAGCAGGTCCTGCGGCAGCGGCTCGCCGCTTTCGTAGTGACCGGAAATCAGCGCGAGGCCTTCCGGCTCCCAGCACCAGTTTTCCATGAACTGGCTCGGCAACTCGACCGCATCCCATGCCACGCCGTTGATGCCGGAAACACCGGCATGCTCGACACGGGTCAGCAAGTGATGCAGACCATGACCGAATTCGTGGAACAGCGTGGTCACTTCATCGTGGGTCAGCAGCGCAGGCTTGCCGCTGTCGGCCGGGGTGAAGTTGCACACCAGATTGGCCACCGGGCTTTGCAGCACGCCGTCGACGGTACGACGACGGTCGCGCGCGCCGTCCATCCACGCACCGCCTCGCTTGTTGGCGCGGGCATAGAGGTCGAAGAAGAAGCGGCCGACGTGCTGGCCGTTTTCCTTGATCTCGAACAGACGAACATCCGGGTGCCAGGTGTCGAAGCCTTTCTGTTCGGCGATCTCGATGCCGTACAGTCGCTGGACGATGGCGAACAACCCGCCCAGCACTTTATCGATCGGGAAATAGGCACGCAGGGTTTCCTGAGCAACGCTGTAGCGTTGTTCACGCAGTTTTTCACCGTAGAAACCGCTGTCCCAGCTTTGCAGATCGGCGCAGCCCTGTTCGGCGGCGTAGGCGCGCAGCTGTTGCAGATCCTGCTCAGCGAACGGTTTGCTGCGCTTGGCCAGATCGCGCAGGAAGCTCAGCACCTGATCGCTGGACTCGGCCATTTTGGTGGCCAGGCTTAGCTCGGAGAAGCTGGCGAAACCCAAGAGTTTGGCCAGTTCCTGACGCAGGTCGAGGATCTCTTCCATCACCGGGCCGTTGTCGTTCTGGCCGGCGTTCGGGCCTTGATCCGAGGCGCGGGTGCAGTAGGCGGCGTAGACTTCTTCACGCAGCGCACGGTCTTGCGCGTAGGTCATCACCGCGTAGTAACTCGGGAATTCCAGAGTGATCAGCCAGCCTTCGAGGCCTTTGGCTTGCGCCGCTGCTGCCATTTGCGCCTTGGCCGAATCGGTCAGGCCGGCGAGGGCGGCTTCATCGGTGACGTGCTTGGTCCACGCCTGCGTGGCGTCGAGCAGTTGGTTGGAAAAGCGGCTGCCCAGCTCGGACAGTTTGCTCTGCACTTCGGCATAGCGCTTCTGCTCGGCTTCTGGCAGGTCGATACCCGACAGACGGAAGTCACGCAGGGCGTGTTCCAGAATAGTCTTTTGCGCCACGTCGAAGCCGGCGGCTTGCGGGCTGTTGGCCAGCGCTTCATAAGCCTGGAACAGTTCGCGGTTCTGGCCCATCTCGGTGGAGTAGGCGCTCAGGGCTGGCAGGCACGACTCGTAGGCTTCACGCAGTTCGGCGCTGTTGCACACGGCGTTGAGGTGGCTGACCGGGCTCCAGGCAGCGCCGAGGCGATCATTGAGTTCGTCCATCGCCAGTACCAGGCCGGCCCAGGTCGGGTTCTGGACTTGGCTCTTGAGGATTTCGGCGATGGCGGCGCGGTTGTCGGCCAGGATCGTTTCGATGGCGGGCAGGACGTGTTCGGCACGGATCGTGGAGAACGGTGGCAGGTCGTAGGACTGCAGCAGAGGGTTGTTCACGCTCACGGTTGGCACCTTGGCTGGGGAAACATGCAACCATCTTAATTACAATCGGCATTCACCGCAGCTATCGGCGACAGAGAGAGAAATTATCGTGTCCGTTCGCAAGTACCAGAATCACACCCCGCGCTTGAGCAAAGGCGCGTTTGTCGACGGCTCGGCGGTGGTTATCGGCGACGTCGAAATCGGCGAAGACAGCTCTGTCTGGCCGCTAACCGTGATCCGTGGCGACATGCACCGCATCCGTATCGGTGCGCGCACCAGCGTGCAGGACGGCTGCGTGTTGCACATCACCCACGCCGGCCCGTTCAACCCGGACGGTTTCCCGCTGCTGATCGGCGATGATGTGACCATCGCCCACAAAGTCATGCTGCATGGTTGCACCATTGGCAGCCGCGTGTTGATCGGCATGGGCAGCATCGTCATGGACGGCGCGGTGGTCGAGGACGACGTGATCATCGGCGCTGGCAGCCTGGTGCCGCCGGGCAAGCGCCTTGAAAGTGGCTTCCTTTATGTCGGTAGCCCGGTGAAACAGGTCCGTCCGCTCACCGACAAGGAAACAGCCTTCTTCACCTACAGCGCGGCGAATTACGTGAAGCTCAAGGACCTGCATTTGGCCGAAGGCTACGACCAACTCTGAATTGAATTCGCGACTGCTCAGGAATTCCCATGCATTACCAAACCGTATTGTTTGACCTCGATGGCACCCTCACCGACCCGCGTGAGGGCATCACCCGCTCCATCCAGTTCGCCCTCGCCAAGCTCGGTATCGACGAGCCGGATCTGACCAAGCTGGAACACTTCATCGGCCCGCCGCTATTGCAGGCGTTCATGCAGTTCTATGAGTTTGACGAGGCCAAGGCGTGGCAGGCGGTGAATTTCTATCGTGAGCGCTTCAAAGTCACTGGCCTGTATGAAAACCGTGTGTTTGCTGGTGTTACGCCTTTATTGGAAACCCTGAGCGGGCAGGGACGGCAGCTGTATATCGCCACCTCGAAGCCATGGGAATTCGCCCGCGAGATCGCGCGGCACTTCGACTTCGCCCGGCATTTCAAGGTGATTTACGGCAGCGAACTGGATGGCACGCGGACCAACAAGGTTGAATTGATTGCGCATCTAGTGAAGGAAGAAGGGCTGGATCCGGCGGATACGCTGATGATTGGCGATCGCAAGCATGACCTGATCGGCGCGCGCAGCAATGGCCTGGATGCAGCGGCGGTCGGTTACGGGTTTGGCAGTTTTGAAGAGTTGAATGCCGAAGCGCCGGCTTATCACTTTGAAACGCTGGAGGAGTTGCATCAGGCCTTTCTGCGGCGCTGATCAAATTGCTTTCGCGAGCAGGCTCGCTCCCACATTTGGAATGCATCCCCCTGTAGGAGTGAGCCTGCTCGCGATGACTTACTCCCAATCAACTCAACCGTTTGGATCTGCCAACATTTTCAAAGCCGCCTTACGCTCAGCCCCCGGCAACCCACCCAACCGCTCAACCTGCGCATAAAACCTCAGCCAATCCCCCCCAACCTGCCTGAACAACGCCGCAAACGCCGGCACCCACTGGTCATACAGCCCAAACGGCAACAACCGCGCATTGTTCAACGGCGCATTCACCCAAGCGTCATAACGCTTGTCCCCGGCCCACTGGTTGTCCCTCATCATTCGGTATTCGCGGCGAAACAGCTCGAACTCCGCCGCTTTGCGTTCGCGCATTTGTTCAGCGGGCAATGCCTGCGCATACAGCTTCTCCAGCCGTGACCGCACATCAAGCACCAACGCGATGAACTGATCACGCTGCTGTAACCGTGAGTCAGTATCCGCCGGCAACCCGCGAAACGCCCGCCACTGCCGCGTGCCTTCCTGCTCGACAAATGTGGCAAAGGACTCGTTGAACTCGGTGTCGTCCTTCACATAAAAGCGTTGATGCGCCAGCTCGTGAAAGATCAGCGTGGCCAGACGCTCATCGCCCCAACCCATCATCGAATTGAGGATCGGGTCGTTGAACCAGCCGAGCGTCGAGTAAGCCTCAACACCGCCAATCGACACGTCCATGCCCTGCAGGCGCTGGATCGCCGCTTCGCCTCGCGCGGCACTCTGACTGTAATAACCGCGATAGGCCACGCAGCCGGCAATCGGGAAGCAATGGTTCTGTGGCGTCAGGGAGAACTCCTGCGTGGCAAACACATTCCACACCACAAACGGCCGGCCGATGTCGGCATACAGGCGATAGCTCTGGTTATCCGGCAAATGCAGGTGTTCGCTGGCGAAGGCGCGGGCCTTCTGCGATTGCGCCAGGTGTGTGCGCAATTTCGCGTCGCGGCTTGGGTCGGCAATGACTTTTTCCACGGGTTCCCGCGCCCGCAGCAGTTGCAGTTGGCCGCTGGCCAACTGACTGTAATAGCTGACGCTGGCGCAACCGTTGAGCAACAAAAACAACACACCCGGAAACAAAACCCGAAAAACGCGATCAAGTAACCCAAGGCTTGGAAATGGCCTGATCAAAATAAGAAATCCCCCGGAGAGTCTGCCCGCAAGACTATCCCGCCTAAAGGAGCACCGCTATGCGCATATTGATGCTGACAGGGGGCCTGCTGACGCTGGCCGGTTGTGCCAATTTCGGAATGCCCGATCCCGACCCTTCGCAAGCCTGGATCGACCTTGATGCCCGGCAGCAGGACACGTCGTTGCAAGCGCTGAAGGTCGATAGCAGCGTGACCGACGACAAACGTTACTTCGAAGTGCAGCCAGGCAGCCATGAGTTGAAGGTGCGTTATCAGTTTCCGGTGGAGGCGACCAATATCGGTCCCGACGCTGAGCCGCTGTGGCGCGATTGCCAGTTGAGCGTGAAATTCAAGGACTTCAACGCCGGCCAGCGTTATCAGTTGCAGGCCGGCAGTATCGGCTTTCGACCATGGGCCAAGCTTTATGACGAGCAGCGCAAAGTGGTAGGTCAGGGCACACCGGCAGGCTGTCAGCGCACCTGATCGGCGCTATGCTGAGGATTCACATCCTTGGAAATTCATCATGCGCCAGTTGCTGTTGTTGCTCGCTGCCGGTCTTTTGGCCGGTTGTCAGACGCCTTTGCCCCCGGCCGATCCGCACATGGCCTGGGTCGATTTTTCGACGCCGACACCCGGCGGTAAAGTGCTGATGGCCGAGCGTCTCGACAAACAGCGACTGAATGACGGGCGCTACTTTCAGGTCACCCCCGGCAGCCACGAACTGCGCGTGCGGTTCGATTTCGAAGTGTTTGGTGGTGGCGGCAGCTTGATGAACGGCCCGGTGGAGCGGCTGTGCTACCTGTACATCCGCTATGACCATTTCGAGGCCGGGCAGCGTTATGTGCTGGAGGGGCGTTCGCTGGGGTTCACTCCGAGTGCCCGGCTGTACAACGCCAAGCGCGAAATCGTTGCCGAGGATTACGACTACAACTGCATTATCTGAGGCGACTCAGCTGTCGTTCTTCTGATAGATGATTTTCTTGCGGCCATAATCGCAAGTGCCGACAACCATGGCGATATCGTGTTTTGCAGCCTCTTTCTTGCTGACGATTTCCAGCGTGTAGGAGGGCACGGCTTTGGCCTGAATCTTGATTTCGATCTCTTTCTTGAGTTCTTCGCAGTCTTTGGGTGCCGCAATGACAGAAGTGGCCAGTGCACTGCAGAGAATCGCCAAGCCAATACGTTTCATGAGTGAAGCTCCCTGAGGCAGCGCGCACGGGTGTGCGCTGAAGCTGCTGTCATTGATTCGACCATACTTTTACAGCGAGGGTTCTGACTTCGCTCACAAGTTGTGCTGAAGGTTTCAAACCTTGGTTGATCTGCAGATGGCTATCGCGAGCAGGCTCACTCCTACAGGGGATCTTCGTCGCTCACAATAATTGTGTCCGCTGGAGATCAACTGTAGGAGTGAGCCTGCTCGCGATAGCGTCAGACCGGTCAGCGACAAATTAGCTGACCAGCGAAGCGTCTAGCGTAATCTTCGCATTAAGTACCTTGGACACCGGGCACCCTTCCTTGGCCTTGTTGCTCAGCTCTTCGAACTGCGCCTGCGTCGCCCCCGGAATTTTCGCCTTGAGGATCAGTTTCACCGCCGTGATCGCGAACCCGCCCTCTACCTGATCGAGGGTCACTTCAGCCTGAGTGTCGATGCTGTCGGCCTTCAGCCCCGCATCGCCCAGAATCATCGAAAACGCCATGGAAAAACAGCCGGCATGCGCGGCACCGATGAGTTCCTCCGGGTTGGTGCCCTTGCCACCCTCGAAGCGGGCCTTGAAGCCGTACGGTGCTTCTCTGAGGACACCGGTTTCAGTGGAGATCGAGCCAATACCGGTTTTCAGATCACCTGCCCAATGTGCGGATGCTTTCTTAACGATAGCCATGTCTGCCTCCTCAATATCTGGCGCGGAAACGCCGCGTCGTCGTGGTTTTTACTTGCAAGGCTTCTGAGGATAGACGCCGCAGCAAAGTTCAGCCCGGTTGAATAGTTGACTTTTTTAGTAGGAAATTTCGACTCGGCTATTGAAACTCGGGTATATGCCCTCATTGCACAAAACACGCTTATGAATTCGGCAGGTTTTCGTTCGCAAGAAAAACCTGCCTCCCCACTCGGAGACGCAGGTTTATGAAACAACTGTCCGACGTAAAATTTTCCACCCTCGATCTGGTACCGGTGCGCGAAAACGCCAGCCCGGCGCAATCGCTGCGCAACTCGCTGGATCTGGCGCAGCACGTCGAGAAATTCGGCTACACGCGGTTCTGGGTGGCCGAACACCACAACATGGATGGTATCGCCAGTTCCGCGACCTCGGTATTGCTGGGCTATCTGGCTGGTGGTACGTCGACCATTCGTGTCGGCTCCGGCGGCGTGATGCTGCCCAACCATGCGCCGCTGGTGATCGCCGAGCAGTTCGGCACACTGGAAAGCCTGTATCCGGGGCGTATCGACCTCGGTCTGGGCCGCGCGCCCGGTTCCGATCAGATGACTGCTCGAGCGCTGCGCCGTGAACGCTCCGGCAGCGCCGATGATTTCCCCGAAGACGTCGCCGAACTGGTGCGCTACCTCGGCCCGCGTACCCCGGATCAGCGCGTGATCGCCATGCCCGGCACCGGCACCAATGTGCCGATCTGGCTGCTCGGTTCCAGCCTGTTCAGTGCGCAACTGGCCGGTGAGCGCGGCTTGCCTTACGCCTTCGCCTCGCATTTCGCCCCACGTTTCATGCACGAGGCGATCCGCGTTTATCGTAATCACTTCAAGCCGTCGGCGGTGCTCGACAAGCCGTACGTAATGCTCGGCGTGCCGCTGGTGGCGGCGGACACCGATGAGCAAGCCGATTACCTGGCGACCTCGGTGTACCAGCGCATTCTGGCGCTGATGCGTGGGCAGAGTCTGGTGCAGCGTCCGCCGGTGAAAACCATGGATGGCTTGTGGTTGCCCCATGAGCGTGAGGCGGTGGGGGATTTCCTTGGGCTGGCGATGGTGGGTGGCCCGCAGAAGATCCGCGCGAAGCTGGAGGTGCTGATTGAGCAGACCCAGGCGGATGAGCTGATTTTTACCAGTGATCTCTACGAACACGCTGATCGTGTGCATTCCTACGAGTTGTTGGCGCAGGTGATGAAGGGCTGAAAGGCCAAAAAACACCCTCACCCTAGCCCTCTCCCGGAGGGAGAGGGGACTGACCGAGGTGTTCTTGCGCCCAACATCGACCTGAAAACTCCAGTCGTACTCAGGTTCTGAACAACCCCCGATCTGCTCCCTTTCCCCCTCGCCCCCCTGGGGGAGAGGGCTGGGGTGAGGGGGATCAATCTCAAACACACCACAAAACTTTCAGACACAAAAAAGCCGACGCCTTCACGTCGGCTTTTGCATTTCAGGCACGACCAGTCTACTTCGTGTAGACGATGACCTTGGCGCCGCCTTCGCAGGTGCCAACAACCTTGCCACCAGCTGCCGCACCCTTATCAACAATCTCCAGCGAATACCCGGAAACGCCCTTGGCATCCAGCTTCGCCGCAATCTCGCTTTTCAGCTCTTCACATGGCTTGCCGGCAGCAAACGCACCACCCGCAAGGCTCAACAAACCTACTGCCAACATGAACTTCTTCATCGGTCGCACTCCCTGGTCGGATTAAAAGAGGCGGGCATCGAGTCGTTCACTCGATGCAGCCACCCTGTAGCGCTTTGCCATTCCTATGGCACTCGGCCAGCGCGCAAGTTCAGAAGACTAGACCAAACTCAGCTGCTGGCAATCCTGAAGCCGACTTTCAGCGTCACCTGAAAGTGCGCAGCCTTGCCGTCCTTGATGTGGCCGCGGGTATCGACCACTTCAAACCACTCAAGATGCTTGATGCTCTTGTTGGCTTCGGCCAGCGCGTTGTTGATGGCGTCTTCGATGCTGCTGGCGGACGAACCGACCAGCTCGACTTTCTTGTACGTGTGATGGTCACTCATAACGATCTCCTTGGCGTGTGGAATTGAGACTAGCAGTGAATCTGCACTGTTGATTTCGGTGGCTGTGCGCGGACGAAGTTCAGATTTTCTGCACTTTCTCAAACCGCTGAAGTCCCAACCAACACACGCCACTCATCACCAATGCAGGAGAGCCACCATGGCCAACACCTCTTTACGTAAAGCCTCGTTGCAAAGCATGGAAGCCGAGATCGAGAGTCTGCTCAAATCGTTGGAAAGCTTGAAGGACGACGCTTCGGACGAGTCGCGCAAGACCCTCAAGGCGCTGAAAAGCAATGCCGAAAGTGCGCTGAAACATTCACGTCACTTGCTCAGCGATGCCTATGAAGAAGTCAAAGTGAAAACCCGCGAAACCGGGATCGCCACCCGTGATTACGCCCAGGAACATCCGTGGACGACGGCCGGTGTGGCAGTCGGTGCGATCGGTCTGCTCGCGGCTTACTTGCTGTTCAAGCGCGGCGAGTGATCGCTCTGGCGCAGCTCGTTCTTGAGCCATTGCGCCAGTTGCCGGGCGCGTCCGTCTGCGGCGCGCTTGGGTAGCCACAACGCCAGTTGCGCCGGGGTTTCACAGAAACCCCATGGCGCAACCAGGCGACCGGCCTTCAAATCTTCCGTCACCAGTGGCTCCGGCGCGATGGCCACGCCGAGGCCAGCAACGGCTGCTTCCAGCAAATAATATAAATGCTCAAAACCTTGCCCGAGCTTCAACGCTTTTGCGTCGAGGTCGCTTTGCTGTGCCCAGCTTGGCCAGGCTTGTGGGCGCGAGGTGGTGTGCAGCAGCGGTTCATCGAGCAGCGCTGAGGCTGGCGCTGTTTGCAGGCGCGGATAGCCGCTGAACAGCGGACTCATCACTGGGCCGATGCGTTCTGCGGCGAGTTCGTAGACCTGCATGTCTGCCGGCCAAGGTGGCTCGGCGAATAGCAGCAAGGCATCCAGTCCTGGACGACGGGGGTCAAGATCGCCTTCTCCCGCCGACAGGTGCAGACGCAAATCCGGCAGATCGGCATTCAATCGCCCCAAGCGCGGAATGAACCAGCGTGCCAGCAGACTTCCGGAGCAACCCAGGACGAACGGCGCATCGGCGGTGCTCTGCGTGAGTTCAGCACAAACACTGCGCAACCGGTCAAACGCCTCACCGCTGGCATCGCGTAAACGCATGCCGGCATCTGTGAGTTTTAAGCCGCGTCCGTCCTTGACGAACAGACTGACAGCGAGATGTTCTTCAAGCGCTTTGAGCTGGCGACTGACCGCGCCATGGGTGACGTGCAGCTGTTCCGCGGCTTGGCTGACGCTGTTCAGCCGGGCGGTAGCTTCGAACGCGCGCAGGGCGTTCAGCGGAGGAAGATCGTGGCTCATGGTATCTGTGAGTTTTCCTGACAGGTTGTGGCGATCTTATCGGTTTTCAGCTTAGAAGGTCAGGGGTAGAGTGGTCGTCATTGTCTTTTGACCCGAATTCACCTGGAGCGACTCATGACCCAGACTTCGAACACCTCTGATCTGCGTAACGGCCCGGACGATAACGGCCTGTTCGGCGCGTTCGGTGGCCGCTACGTGGCGGAAACCCTGATGCCGTTGATCCTCGATCTGGCCCGCGAATACGAAGCGGCCAAGGAAGATCCGGCGTTCAAAGAAGAATTGGCCTACTTCCAGCGCGATTACGTCGGACGTCCGAGCCCACTGTATTTCGCCGAGCGCCTGACCGAGTTTTGCGGCGGCGCCAAGATTTATCTCAAGCGCGAAGAGCTGAACCACACCGGCGCGCACAAGATCAACAACTGCATCGGCCAGATCCTGCTGGCGAGGCGCATGGGCAAGAAACGCATCATCGCCGAGACCGGCGCCGGCATGCACGGCGTTGCCACTGCCACCGTCGCCGCACGTTTCGGTCTGGATTGCGTGATCTACATGGGCACCACTGACATCGAACGTCAGCAGGCCAACGTCTTCCGCATGAAGCTGCTCGGCGCTGAGGTGATTCCGGTCGTGGCCGGCACCGGTACCCTGAAAGACGCGATGAACGAAGCGCTGCGTGACTGGGTGACCAACGTCGACAACACCTTCTACCTGATCGGCACCGTGGCCGGCCCACATCCATACCCAGCGATGGTTCGCGACTTCCAGGCCGTCATCGGCAAGGAAACCCGTGATCAGTTGCAAGCGCAGGAAGGTCGTCTGCCGGACAGCCTGGTGGCGTGCATCGGTGGCGGTTCCAACGCCATGGGCCTGTTTCACCCGTTCCTCGATGACAAGAGCGTCGAGATCATCGGCGTTGAAGCGGCCGGTTACGGCATCGAAACCGGCAAGCACGCGGCGAGCCTGAACGGCGGCGTTCCGGGTGTGCTGCACGGCAACCGTACTTTCCTGCTGCAGGACGACGATGGCCAGATCATCGACGCCCACTCGATTTCCGCCGGCCTCGACTATCCAGGCATCGGCCCGGAACACGCGTGGTTGCATGACATCGGCCGTGTTCAGTACACCTCGGTGACTGACGACGAAGCTCTGGATGCGTTCCACAAATGCTGCCGCCTGGAGGGGATCATTCCTGCCCTGGAAAGCGCCCATGCCCTGGCTGAAGTGTTCAAACGTGCACCGAAGCTGCCGAAGGATCACCTGATGGTGGTCAACCTGTCGGGCCGTGGCGACAAAGACATGCAGACCGTCATGCACCATATGGAACAGTCGAAGCAGGAGAAACACTGATGAGCCGCCTGCAAACACGTTTTGCCGACCTCAAAGAACAGAACCGCGCGGCGCTGGTGACCTTCGTCACCGCCGGTGATCCGGACTACGACACCTCGCTGGCGATCCTCAAAGGCTTGCCGGGCGCGGGCGCCGATGTGATCGAGCTGGGCATGCCGTTTACCGACCCGATGGCCGACGGCCCGGCGATTCAACTGGCGAACATCCGCGCCTTGGGCGCCAAGCAGAACCTGGCGAAAACCCTGCAAATGGTTCGCGAGTTCCGTGAAGGCAACAGCGATACGCCGCTGGTGCTGATGGGCTACTTCAACCCGATCCACATGTATGGCGTCGAGCGCTTCATCGCTGATGCGAAAGAGGCCGGTGTCGATGGTCTGATCGTGGTCGACATGCCGCCTGAACACAACGCTGAGCTGTGCGATCCGGCACAGGCTGCCGGTCTGGACTTTATCCGCCTGACCACGCCGACCACCGATGATACGCGTCTGCCGAAAGTGCTCAATGGCAGCTCAGGTTTTGTTTACTACGTGTCGGTCGCCGGTGTGACCGGTGCTGGCGCCGCAACGCTGGAACATGTCGAAGAGGCGGTCACTCGTCTGCGTCGTCATACCGATCTGCCGATCAGCATCGGTTTCGGCATCCGTACCCCGGAGCAAGCGGCGTCCATCGCGCGTCTGGCCGACGGCGTTGTGGTGGGCTCGGCGTTGATCGATCACATCGCCAATGCGATCACGCCTGCTCAAGCCGTCGACGGCGTATTGGGCTTGTGCTCGGCACTGTCGGAAGGCGTGCGTAAGGCCCGCGTCAGTTGAAGGTAAAGTTCCTGATACAGAGGAATTAGCGCTTCGCGGCACAGACTAAATGAGCAAGACCGAGGGCTTCAGAACATCGTTCTGAAGCCCTTTTTGCTGTTTGTGCCGTGAGGAAATACCCGATGAAAATGCCGAAACGTCTGATGGCCGGACTGGGTGTGCTGATGATCAGCGCGACGCCGCTGCTGGCCAGCGCTGATCAGCGCGACGATCACGACCACGGCGGCCCGCAGCAGGGCCATTACGATAACCGTGGCGACAATCACGGTGATGATCACCGTGGTCCGCAAAATGATCATCGAGGTGGCCCGCCACCGCGCGACTTTGGTCCGGTGCGTCAGACCATTCGTGACAACCATGGCTACTTTGTACGCGGTGCACCGCCGCCTCCGGGGATTCATCTGGAGCGTGGCCGGCCGTTGCCGCATGGGTATTACGGCGAGCGTCTGGATAATCGGGCGTTAGGTCGTTTGCCGGTGTATCCGGGCTACGAATGGCGCCGGGCGGGGGGCGACATTGTGCTGATCGCGGTGGGCACCGGGATCGTTTACGAGATTCTCGACGGGGTTTTGTATTAATCCTTAGTCAGTCAAAAGATCGCAGTCTGCGGCAGCTCCTACATGGGATTGTGTAGGAGCTGCCGCAGGCTGCGATCTTTTGCTTCAGGGCAGCTCCAGTCCGCCGGAGGCCTTGTGCAGTTTGCGCAGATGCGCGCCAATCTGCTTCACGTTCTCCTCACTGGCCGCAATTTCGGCGGCTCGCTTGGGCTCCAGCAACTTGCGCACTTCGGCGTCGAGATCGCCCGACAGCGCGAGCAGCTTCTTCTGCCGCTGGCTGCTCTCCGCTTCGAGTCGACTGAACTCGGTCGGCTGCGGCAATCCGTAACCCTTGGAATCGAGCAATTCCGCCGGACGACTGAGGAACCCGCTGTTGGCGAGAATTTCCTGCAAGGTCGCGTTGGCCTTGTCCATGCCGCCGTTTTCCAACTCGCGCGCACCGAGGTAACGCTGCTTGACCTCGTCTTGTGCCAGCAGCAATTGGCGGCGATAACTCGCCTGCTCCAACAAAAGCAGGGCGGCGCTGGTGCGCAAGTCGGCGCGCTCAAACCACTCACGGCGTTCTTCGGCTGTCAGCGAAAGCCATTCTTCAACGGTGTTCTGCTTGATCGGCAATTGCTTCTTCAGCACATCGAACATCGCCTGATAGCGATCGCGGAACGAGTCGAAGCGGTAACCCAGACGCAGCGCTTCTTTCGGATCATCCAGCACACTGGTGTCCGCCAGACCACGGCCCTTCATCACTTCCAGCAAGCCGTTGGGCATGATGCTGTCGAGGCCGACGAACTGTGTGTTGTTGCTGCCGCTGCGCAACAGTTTCAGGCCTTCCACCGCACAGTTGTTGGAGAGGAAGAAGTAGTTGCCGTCATAGCTCCAGTGCATTTCGGCGGCGTGTTCGACCACCCCTTCGATCTCTTCGCGTGACAAGTTGATCGGCACGGAAGCGAGGCTACGCAGTTCGGTCTTGGTGTATTCGTCGATGACCTGCGCCAGCGGCAACACGAATAGACGCGATGGGTATTTGCCGACCAGTCCGTCCCAGCTCGACAGCTGTACATCACCGACAAAGGCGCGGTAGGACAACACCAGATGCTGGTCCAGATCGAGTCGGCAATCCGGCCCGCGCGGGCGGCCCGGTGCGCAGATCACTAGGCGCAACATGCTGTGGCCCCAGCGGCTGACCCAGTTCTGATTGGCTTCGGCCAGCAGATAATCGACGGCATAGACCCGTTCTGGATCAACTTGCCCCAATGGCTGTTTGGCGAAGTCGTTGCCAGCATTGAGGAAGGAGAAGGTCTTGCTGCAGGTGTCCTTGGCCGGTGGCGCCCAGCCGAAGTGCTGCTGGTAATAGCGATACAGCGCCGGGCGGCGGCAGGCGTAGCTCGGGTCGAGGAGGAAATACTCCATGTTGACCGCGACGAACTCCTTGGGGCTGGAGATTTCGTAAAGGTCCGGACTGCGGGCGATCTGCCGATTGTGTTGTTCGCGCTCACCCCGACGGCCGACATATTGCTGCCAACCGGCGAGGTCGAGCAGGCGCGGGTCATCGCTGAGGGTGAAGCGCCGGCCGTTCTGGCCGCGACACTCGTCGGGAATGCCGATCAGCCCGGCGCTGTTGAAACGCCGAGTGCAGCGCTGGATCAGCGTGCGTTCGGCATCCGGCCATAAGCGGGCGCGGTCATAAATATGGGTAATTTCGTGCAGCACCGTGGCGAGCAGTTCCTGGCGCACAGTGCCGTGAGGGCGATTGGTTTTTTCTTTGGCCGCGCTGCCGTCGGTGAGGCTTGCGAGCAGTTTGCGGTTCAGGTCGAGTTCGGAAACCAGCGTGGCCTGGCCATAGGCATTGCCGGGCATGTCATCGGTCCAGCCGACATCGATGCGCCGATCCAGCCGCTCGATAAAACTCGGCGGCAGCTTTTGCATCGCCTCATCGATCAGCGCCTGGCTGGCCTGTTGTTGGGCGGGGCTCAGACCGTCGGTCTTGAGCCGCAATTGCAGGCCGGCGTGGGCGCTGTTGCCAAGCAGCAACAACGCCCCGGCCAGTAGCCAGGTGCCGAGTGACTTCACAGTGCGAGGATGGCTTCGGCGAGAACCTGATCACTGGCGTCACGCGCTTCCGGCACACGAGTGCGCAGGGTGTTCAGCGCTGCTTCCAGATGCGCGCCGCGGATATCGCCGTTGGTGGCGACGAAGCTGGCAGCGTCATCGTGCGCTTCGCGGATAATTTTCGAGTCGCGAATGGACGTGGTGGTGTCGGAAGTGAAATCGATGGTGCGCTGGGAGGCACGAACGATGATGTTACTGGTGGCTACCAGGGTGTGCGCCTGGGCCACGTCGGCCAACAAAAACAGGCCAAGGGCGGCAGCAATCAGCGGGCTACGCATGGAACGACTCCGGAGGGGCAAGGATAACTGGGGTACAGGATAACTATTGGACGAGAATTGCCTCTGCCAGTTCAAGATCGCTGACATGAAGTTTCGGCCGGGTTTTGCGCAAGTAATGCAGCGCAGATTCCAGACGAGCACCTCGCCATTCACCGTCACTGGCAACAAACGCGGCCGCGTCATCGTGAGCGGCGAGCAGTAGTTTACGGTCGAACGGTGCGGAAGACACCATGCTGGTGGCGTAACCACTGACGACGGTGCCTTGGGTCGACGCATTGAAAGCATCAAAGGCATTGACCGGCGTCGCCCAGCAGGCGGAGAACAATACGGAGGGAATCAGTAGATTTGGAAGAAAGCGCATCGGACTCGGTAATTTTTGGTGAGCCCAAAGGCTAGCGCAATGCCCGGGCCAGAGCCAGAGCCAGCGCCGAAACATCGGGACACGACCGGCGTGTCCCGATTGGTACCTGGCGCTTAGATCGTCAGGATGGCCTGAGCCAGTTGTGCGTCTGTGGCTTGCAGCTGTGGCGCCTGGTGACGGATGTGATCCAGTGCGCTTTCCAGTTTCACCCCACGGATTTCACCTTCGCTGGCCACGAAGCTGGCAGCGTCGTCACGGGCGGCGAGGACGATTTTGTCGTCACGGAAGGACGAGGTGACGTCGGACGTGGCGTCGGACGAGGACTTCAGTGCACCGACAACGGCGTCGGTGGTGACGATAAAGCTGGTGGCGCTGGCGTTGGCAGCCACGGCCAGCAGGGCGGCAGCGCTGAGCAGACGAAGACGGGACATGGTGTAACTCCTTTGGATAAACCGTAGAGAGAGGTGGCTCGGTATCTGAGGAGTCAGACGCCAGTGACACAACATTCGCCACGTTCTGTGTGGATATTAGGCGCAGAACCCGATACCTAACCAGTATCCAGACGAAAAACTGTAGGAGCTGCCGAAGGCTGCGATCTTTTGCTTTGGATTTTCAAGATCAAAAGATCGCAGCCTTCGGCAGCTCCTACAATTGTAATGGTCTTATTTCGAATTATGTGAACTGTACTGGTATGGCTTTTTAAGAGCCCAAAACGACAAAACCCGTCGCGGTTTCCCACGACGGGTTTTGTTTGTTCAATTCGGGTTGCTGGCGGTGGGTCTAACGACCAGAGCCAGCGACGCTAATTAGCGCCAGAACGGCTTGCTCAGCTCTTCGTAGCGTTGTGCTTCGCTGATACCGGCGTCAGCCAGCAGACGCGAATCCAGACGAGCCAGTTGATGGCGGCTGGAGATGCGGCGCTGCCACAACATCAGGTTGGCGATAACGCGCAGAGGCAGGGAAGCCTGGGTGTTTACAGCTTTGTCTTCGAAGAACAGTTCGGAACTGAGTGTACGTTCCATGGTTGACATCCTTCCGCTTGTGGCGGGATCAGGTAGTGGTTTGACTGGTGCCCATGATCCTCTCGTTTGCCTAGTCTCTCTAGATACAGTTCAACTGTATTGTGAGTGACCAGTTAACTGTTTATAGGGGGTGTACGGGTCAAAATCGAGCAAACTGTACCTGTCCGCACTTAAGTGGTGCGTTTTTGCTCGATTGGAGGAAAAAGGTAGGTAAATACTGTAGGAAAAGACCAGTACAGCAGTACAATTTTTGTCAGTCTTGAGGATTGCAACAATCCGCTGACGCAAACTGTGTTTGCGCCAACGGTTTATTTGTGTGAATTACACCGCCAGCATGCGCCCGGTTTCTTCCAGGTTCATGTGCCAGCTCAACGCTTCACGCAGGATGTGCGGGGTGTGGCCACCGATGGCACAGGCTGCCGTGAAGTAATCGTTCAACGCCTGACGGTAGTCCGGGTGCACACAGTTATCGATGATGACCCGCGCGCGCTCCCGTGGCGCCAGGCCGCGCAAGTCGGCCAGACCCACTTCGGTCACCAGAATGTCGACGTCATGCTCGGTGTGGTCTACGTGGCTGACCATCGGCACTACGCTGGAAATCGCGCCACCCTTGGCGATCGACTTGGTCACGAACACCGCCAGATGCGCATTGCGCGCGAAATCGCCAGAACCGCCGATGCCATTCATCATCCGCGTGCCACAGACGTGCGTGGAGTTGACGTTGCCGTAGATGTCGAACTCCAGCGCCGTGTTGATGCCGATGATGCCCAAGCGACGAACCACTTCCGGGTGGTTGGAGATCTCCTGCGGACGCAGTACCAGTTTGTCCTTGTACTTCTCCAGATTGCCGAACACGTCACTGTTGCGGCGCTCCGACAAGGTGATCGAGCTGCCCGAAGCAAAACTCAGCTTGCCGGCGTCGATCAGGTCGAAGGTCGAGTCCTGCAGTACTTCCGAGTACATGGTCAGGTCTTCGAACGGCGAATCGATCAGGCCGCACATCACCGCGTTGGCAATGTTGCCGATCCCCGCCTGCAACGGGCCGAGCTTGTTGGTCATGCGCCCAGCGTCGACTTCCTGCTTGAAGAAGGTGATCAGGTGCTCGGCGATGGCGTTGGTATCGACGTCCGGTGTTGACACGGTGGACGGCGAATCCGCCTGCTGGGTGATGACGATGGCGACGATCTTCTCCGGCGGAATCGGAATCGCCGTGCTGCCGATGCGGTCGTCGACTTTTACCAGCGGAATCGGCGTGCGCGTCGGGCGGTAAGTCGGGATATAGATGTCGTGCAGGCCTTCGAGGTTGGCGTTGTGCGCCAGATTGATCTCGACGATCACCTGTTTGGCGAAAATCGCGAAGCTCGCCGAGTTGCCTACCGAGGTGGTCGGCACGATGTGGCCCTGTTCGGTGATGGCCACCGCTTCGATGACCGCGATGTCCGGCAGCTTCAGTTGCTGGTTGCGCAGTTGTTCAACGGTTTCCGACAGGTGCTGGTCGATGAACATCACCTGGCCGGCATTGATTGCCTTGCGCAAGGTGCTGTCGACCTGGAACGGCATGCGGCGCGACAGTACGCCGGCTTCGGTCAGTTGCTTGTCGAGGTCGTTGCCCAGGCTGGCGCCGGTCATCAGGCTGATCTTCAGCGGCGTGACCTTGGCGCGCTCGGCCAGTGCGTGAGGAACGGCTTTGGCTTCGCCGGCACGGGTGAAACCGCTCATGCCGACGGTCATGCCGTCCTCAATCAGAGCGGCTGCGTCGGCGGCGCTCATCACTTTATCCAACAACGAAGGCAGACGAATACGGTCACGGTACATGGATTATTATCTCGGGAAGCGAGTAGCAGGATGCGCAGTCTAGTGAATTTGACGGGCGCCTGTCCCGCTACCAAGGTCGCAAACGAGGCGTCTATTTAGCGGGTTTCAAGTAAAACACCGTTACTGGATCTGCAACAACGCGGCAAATTGTCCGACGTTTTGCGCAAACAAAAACGCCCCGACGAGTCGGGGCGTTCGGTATTGCAGCGGGGAATTACTCGACCGCTTTGACCATGTCTTCGATGACTTTCTTCGCGTCGCCGAAGACCATCATGGTCTTGTCCAGATAGAACAGCTCGTTGTCCAGACCGGCATAGCCGCTGGCCATCGAGCGTTTGTTAACGATGATGGTTTTGGCCTTGAACGCTTCGAGAATAGGCATGCCGGCAATCGGCGATTTCGGATCGTTCTTCGCGGCCGGGTTGACCACGTCGTTCGCGCCGAGCACCAACACCACGTCGGCCTGGCCGAACTCGGAGTTGATGTCTTCCATCTCGAACACCTGATCGTAAGGCACTTCGGCCTCGGCGAGCAGAACGTTCATGTGCCCCGGCATACGGCCGGCAACCGGGTGGATCGCATACTTCACGGTCACGCCACGGTGGGTCAGCTTCTCGGTCAATTCCTTCAGCGCGTGCTGTGCACGTGCAACCGCCAAGCCGTAGCCCGGGACGATGATCACGGTGTCGGCGTTGGTCAGCAGGAAGGTTGCGTCGTCAGCCGAACCGGATTTCACCGGACGTGCTTCTTTCGCACCGGCAGGACCTGCATCGGCCGTATTGCCGAAACCACCGAGCAGTACATTAAAGAAGGAACGGTTCATCGCCTTGCACATGATGTACGAGAGGATCGCACCGCTCGAACCCACCAGGGAACCGGCAATGATCAGCATCGAGTTGTTCAGCGAGAAACCGATACCTGCCGCCGCCCAGCCGGAATAGCTGTTGAGCATCGACACCACCACCGGCATGTCTGCACCGCCAATCGGGATGATGATCAGCACACCCATCACGAACGCCAGCGCCAGCATCAGCGCGAACGCAGTGAGGTTGCCGGTGAACATGAAGGTCAGGCCGAGAGCCAGCGTCGCCAGACCCAGCACTGCGTTGAGCTTGTGCTGCCCGGCGAACTGTACCGGTGCGCCCTGGAACAGGCGGAACTTGTACTTGCCCGATAGCTTGCCGAACGCAATCACCGAACCGGAGAAGGTGATTGCACCGATGGCCGCGCCGAGGAACAGCTCCAGACGGTTGCCCGCCGGAATCGAGTCGCCCAGCTGTTTAACGATACCCAGCGATTGCGGCTCAACCACCGCGGCGATGGCAATGAACACTGCGGCGAGGCCGATCATGCTGTGCATGAAAGCGACCAGTTCCGGCATCTTGGTCATTTCAACGCGCTTGGCCATGATCGAACCAGCGGTGCCGCCGACCAGCAGGCCAACGATGACGTAACCGATACCGGCAGTCGCCAGTTCAGCACCGAGCTTATAGATGAGGCCAACGGTAGTCAGAATGGCCAAGGCCATGCCGAGCATGCCGAACAGGTTGCCGCGCCGCGATGTAGTCGGGTGCGACAGGCCTTTGAGGGCCTGGATAAAGCAGATCGACGCGATCAGGTAGAGCGTCGTGACGAGATTCATGCTCATTACTTCGGCGCCTCTTCTTTTACTTTCGGGGCTTTCTTCTTGAACATCTCAAGCATGCGGCGGGTGACCAGGAAGCCACCGAACACGTTGACCGCCGCCAGTGCCACCGCGAGGGTACCCATGGTTTTGCCCAGCGGCGTGACAGTCAGTGCAGCAGCGAGCATGGCGCCGACGATCACGATCGCCGAAATGGCGTTGGTGACCGCCATCAATGGCGTGTGCAGCGCAGGTGTAACGTTCCAGACCACGTGGTAACCGACATAAATCGCCAGCACGAAGATGATCAGGTTGTAGATACCGGGGGAGATAAGCTCTTCCATCGTCTGAATCCCTGCTTAGGCGTTTTTGCGGATGACTTGGCCGTCGCGGCACATCAGGCACGCGGCGACGATGTCGTCTTCGAGGTTGACGTCGAACTGGCCTTCTTTGGTGAAGACCAGCTTGAGGAAGTCCAGCAGGTTGCGCGCGTACAGTGCCGAGGCGTCTGCAGCGACTTCACCGGCCAGATTGGTTGGGCCGCAAATGGTCACGCCATTTTCGACCACGACCTGATCGGCCACGGTCAACGGGCAGTTGCCGCCCTGAGCCGCCGCGAGATCGATGACCACCGAACCCGGTTTCATCTGCGCCACGGTTTCCGCGCTCAACAGCGTCGGCGCCTTGCGGCCCGGAATCAGTGCGGTGGTGATGACGATATCAGCCTGCTTGGCGCGCTCGTGCACAGCCTGCGCCTGACGCTGCATCCAGCTCGCCGGCATTGGCCGGGCGTAACCGCCGACACCGACGGCGCATTCGCGCTCTTCATCGGTCTCGTAAGGCACGTCGACGAACTTCGCACCGAGGGATTCGATCTGCTCTTTTACCGCCGGACGCACGTCTGACGCTTCGATCACCGCACCCAGACGTTTCGCCGTGGCGATCGCCTGCAACCCGGCCACACCGGCGCCGAGAATCAGCACACGCGCCGCTTTCACGGTACCCGCGGCGGTCATCAGCATCGGCATGAAGCGTGGATAGTGATGAGCGGCCAGCAACACAGCCTTGTAGCCGGCAATGTTCGCCTGCGACGACAACACATCGAGACTCTGCGCGCGCGAGGTGCGCGGCGCCGCTTCGAGGGCGAACGCGGTAATGCCGCACTCGGCCATCTTCGCGATGGTTTCGTTGTTGAACGGGTTGAGCATGCCCACCAGCACCGTACCGCGCTTGATCCGCGTCAGTTCGGCATCGCTGGGGGCGACCACTTTGAGAATCAGCTCGGCGCCAAACGCGTCATTGGCACTGCCAATGGTTGCGCCTGCCGCTTCATAGGCACTGTCGACCACACTGGCTTTTACGCCGGCGCCGGTTTGCACAGTGACCTTATGACCTTGGCTGATCAGCTTTTTAATGGTTTCCGGGGTTGCAGCAACCCGTGTTTCACCGGTCTGGGTTTCGAGAGGAACACCAATGTGCACGTCAAATCTCCTGCGTGATCTTATTGAGTAAACCCATGCACTACGGATGGTGCGACTGGGGCGGCCGATCAGCACGATCCCGCCAAATCAGGGCGGGGCGCGGCATTTTGCAGGCGAACTTTATGCCCTTCAAGGGATTATGACGGGTGACGGAAAATTAACTACAAGTCATGCCGTGACCGAATGTCGCAGATGGCCAGCTGAATCCCTTGCAGGCCGTGCCTTGCAAGGATTCTGGCTGAATATTGAAAAATTTCTCATCGGTGGCGTGAATAGGCAGTAATGAGTCGCCGATGAAGGCTCAAAGCCACGTCGTCAGGCGCTTGTGGGACGTCTGTACGACTTTCGGATACAGTCGGTTAAATTGCGACAAATACTTATATCTGTAGGGCTTTTATTTTCCTGACTACGGGGTTAGTTATCGCTGCAAGCCTTTATCCTTCTAGGCTGTAGCTCTGTGCCTGAGTTACCAGCCAGTCACGAAATGCCTTTAATGACGCTGACTCGACCTTTCGCTCAGGAATCATCAGGTAATAGGCCTTGATGCTAGAGAGTGCCTGCGGGTTGGCAATCACCAAGCGTTTCTCGGCCAGTTCGCGTTGAATCAGGAACGGCGGAATCAGTGCAATGCCCATGTCGTGCATGGCGGCCTGAGCGAGCATGGAGAATAGCTCGTAGCGCGGACCTGTCATGTCGCGGGGGATATTCAGGTGTTGTGAGTTGAACCACTGACGCCAGGCATAGGGGCGGGTGGTCTGCTGCAACAACGGTAGCTCGGCGATTGCCTCGGCTGTCAGATGCGTCTTGTCACCGAGTAGGGCAGGGCTGCACACAGGCATCGGATTCTCGCCCATCAGTCTGTGGGATTCGGTACCGGACCAGTCGGCATCGCCGAAGTAGATCGCGGCATCGAATTCGGTATCGGCAAACAGGAAAGGTCGGGTGCGGTTGGTCAGGTTGACCGTGACTTCCGGGTGCTTGAGCTGGAAATCCTTAAGGCGCGGCAGAAGCCATTGGGTGCCGAAAGTTGGCACTACCGCCAATTCGATCACGTTGGTGCCTTGCTGGCCCATCACTGAGAGGGTGTCGCGCTCAACCGCATCGAGTTGCGTGGCGACCCGGCGACTGTAGGAAAGTCCTGCCTCGGTCAGTTTCACCCCGCGTCGCGAGCGTCGGAACAGTTCCACGCTGAGGAACTCCTCAAGGCTGGCGATCTGTCGGCAAATGGCGCCTTGGGTGAGGGAAAGTTCTTCAGCGGCTCGGGTAAAGCTCTCGTGCCGTGCTGCGGCTTCGAAACTGATCAGGGCCGTGGTGCTGGGAATCTTCCTGCGCATGTACGTCAACCTCACTAATGCGCCGCATAAAAGGCATTTCGCGACGTTTCGGAGTGAGAAATTAGCACAACAGAATGCGAAATCCTCGTTTGCCGCGACGGCGAACCACGCCTACGATCAATGCCACGTTAATTCACCCGATTTGCGAGGACACACTCATGGGCGGTAAAGCTAGCTTCAACTGGATCGATCCCCTGCTGCTGGATCAACAGCTCACCGAAGAAGAGCGCATGATCCGCGACACCGCCGAGCAGTTCGCTCAACAGAGCCTCGCACCGCGTGTTCTCGAAGCTTTCCGTCATGAGAAGACTGACCCGGCGATCTTCCGCGAAATGGGCGAAGTCGGCCTGCTGGGCGCGACCATCCCCGAGCAGTACGGTGGCAGCGGCCTCAACTATGTCAGCTACGGGCTGATTGCTCGCGAAGTGGAGCGTGTCGACTCTGGCTACCGCTCGATGATGAGCGTGCAGTCGTCGCTGGTAATGGTGCCGATCAACGAATTCGGCACTGAAGCGCAGAAACAGAAGTACTTGCCGAAGCTGGCTTCCGGCGAGTGGATCGGTTGCTTCGGCCTGACCGAGCCAAACCACGGTTCTGACCCGGGCGCGATGATCACCCGGGCGCGCAAAGTAGACGGCGGCTATAGCCTGACCGGCGCGAAGATGTGGATTACCAACAGCCCGATCGCCGATGTGTTCGTGGTTTGGGCCAAAGACGATGCTGGCGATATCCGTGGTTTCGTCCTGGAAAAAGGCTGGAAAGGCCTGAGCGCTCCGGCGATTCACGGCAAGGTCGGCCTGCGTGCGTCGATCACTGGTGAGATCGTCATGGACAACGTGTTCGTGCCGGAAGAGAACATCTTCCCGGACGTGCGTGGCTTGAAAGGCCCGTTCACCTGCCTTAACTCCGCACGTTACGGCATCTCCTGGGGCGCACTGGGTGCTGCCGAGTTCTGCTGGCACACCGCGCGTCAGTACACGCTGGATCGCCAGCAGTTCGGTCGTCCATTGGCAGCCACTCAGCTGATCCAGAAGAAGCTGGCTGACATGCAGACCGAGATCACGTTGGCCCTTCAGGGCTGCCTGCGTCTGGGCCGTATGAAGGACGAAGGTACTGCGGCGGTCGAGATTACTTCGATCATGAAGCGCAACTCCTGCGGCAAGTCGCTGGACATCGCCCGTATGGCTCGCGACATGTTGGGCGGGAATGGTATCTCCGATGAGTTCGGCGTGGCCCGTCATCTGGTCAACCTGGAAGTGGTGAATACCTATGAAGGGACTCACGACGTTCACGCGCTGATCCTGGGTCGTGCGCAAACCGGTCTGCAAGCGTTCTATTAATAGGAGAGCGACCATGGGCGCGCTGTCGCATCTGCGGGTACTGGATTTATCGCGAGTGTTGGCCGGGCCGTGGGCCGGGCAGATCCTCGCCGACCTTGGCGCCGAGGTGATCAAGGTAGAGCGCCCGGGCAATGGTGACGATACGCGAGCCTGGGGACCGCCGTTCCTTAAAGATGCGTATGGCGAGAATACGTCGGAGGCGGCCTATTACCTGTCGGCCAACCGCAACAAGCAATCAGTGACCATCGACTTCACCCGCCCCGAGGGCCAAAGGTTGGTGCGGGAGCTGGCGGCGAAGTCGGACATCCTTATAGAGAATTTCAAGGTCGGCGGTCTGGCGGCTTATGGGCTGGACTATGAATCGTTGAAGGCGATCAATCCGAACCTGATCTATTGCTCGATTACAGGGTTCGGCCAGACCGGGCCATATGCCAAGCGCGCCGGCTACGACTTCATGATCCAGGGGCTGGGCGGGCTGATGAGTCTGACCGGCAGGCCTGAGGGTGATGAGGGCGCTGGCCCGGTAAAGGTTGGGGTAGCGTTGACGGATATCCTCACCGGCCTGTATTCGACCGTGGCCATATTGGCGGCGTTGGCCCATCGCGATCACGACGGTGGTGGTCAGCACATTGATATGGCATTGCTGGATGTCCAGGTGGCATGTCTGGCTAACCAAGCGATGAATTATCTGACCACGGGCAATGCGCCGAAGCGTTTGGGCAATGCGCATCCGAACATCGTGCCCTATCAGGACTTTCCTACGGCTGACGGTGATTTCATTCTTACCGTGGGCAATGACGGGCAGTTCCGCAAGTTTGCCGAAGTAGCGGGGCAGGCGCAGTGGGCAGACGATCCGCGCTTCGTTACTAATAAGCAGCGAGTGGCCAATCGGGCGGTTTTGATTCCGCTGATTCGCCAGGCGACAGTGTTCAAGACGACTGCCGAGTGGGTTGCCGAGCTGGAGCAGGCGGGGGTTCCATGTGGGCCGATCAACGATCTGTCGCAGGTGTTTGAGGATCCGCAGGTAAAAGCGCGTGGCCTGGCGATAGAGTTGCCGCATGCGTTGGCGGGGATGGTGCCCCAAGTGGCTAGCCCGATTCGCCTGTCGCAGACACCGGTTGAATATCGCCGGGCGCCTCCTTTATTGGGTGAGCATACATTGGAGGTTCTGCAGAGTGTGCTGGGCCTGGGTGCGGGTGCGGTGGCTGAGTTGAAGGCGGCTGGGGTTCTCTGACGATCCCTTCTATATAGGAGGGATCGCTATATAGTGGAATTCTTGGTTGTTTTTTAACCAATCTGCAAGTGATTGAAAGAAAGCCGAAATTAACGGTTGACGGCAGATTTCAGATGTCTATAATTCGCCCCACTTCCGGCGCAGTCGAAACGGAAAACTCCTTGAGATTCAATGAGTTATGTATGTTTCGGCAGCAGGTTGCTTCAGTTCATCGAAGCCGAAAGGAAGTTGAAAAAGAGGTGTTGACAGCAGCGTGTAACGCTGTAGAATTCGCCTCCCGCTGACGAGAGATCGGAAGCGCAAGTGGTTGAAGTTGTTGAAGAATTCTTCGAAAACTTCTGAAAATAATCACTTGACAGCAAATGAGGCTGCTGTAGAATGCGCGCCTCGGTTGAGACGAAAGATCTTAACCAACCGCTCTTTAACAACTGAATCAAGCAATTCGTGTGGGTGCTTGTGGGGTCAGACTGATGGTCAACAAGATTATCAGCATCACAAGTTACTCCGCGAGAAATCAAAGATGTAACCAACGATTGCTGAGCCAAGTTTAGGGTTTCTTAAAAACCCAAAGATGTTTGAACTGAAGAGTTTGATCATGGCTCAGATTGAACGCTGGCGGCAGGCCTAACACATGCAAGTCGAGCGGATGAGAGGAGCTTGCTCCTGGATTCAGCGGCGGACGGGTGAGTAATGCCTAGGAATCTGCCTGGTAGTGGGGGACAACGTTTCGAAAGGAACGCTAATACCGCATACGTCCTACGGGAGAAAGCAGGGGACCTTCGGGCCTTGCGCTATCAGATGAGCCTAGGTCGGATTAGCTAGTTGGTGAGGTAATGGCTCACCAAGGCGACGATCCGTAACTGGTCTGAGAGGATGATCAGTCACACTGGAACTGAGACACGGTCCAGACTCCTACGGGAGGCAGCAGTGGGGAATATTGGACAATGGGCGAAAGCCTGATCCAGCCATGCCGCGTGTGTGAAGAAGGTCTTCGGATTGTAAAGCACTTTAAGTTGGGAGGAAGGGTTGTAGATTAATACTCTGCAATTTTGACGTTACCGACAGAATAAGCACCGGCTAACTCTGTGCCAGCAGCCGCGGTAATACAGAGGGTGCAAGCGTTAATCGGAATTACTGGGCGTAAAGCGCGCGTAGGTGGTTCGTTAAGTTGGATGTGAAATCCCCGGGCTCAACCTGGGAA
>NZ_CP019432.1:5637500-6000000 GCF_009866785.1 Pseudomonas sp. S49
AGCGCAAACGATAGATACGCTCCTCCAACTGGTAAGGCTTCATGAAGTCTTCCAGCGCATAGCGCCCTGGCTTACCCACCTCCCCGTCGATCACTACGCTCCATGGTTCGGTTTTCAGTGAGCCGGCATTAGCTGCCGGATCACCCTTGTCGGTTCCGAACTCATAGAAGTTGTTGTAATGGGTGGCGTCTTTATAAGGCGTGATCGCCTCATCCTTAACGTTGACCGCTCCCCATTTAGTAGAGGACAGCTTGTCGTTAAACCATGCAGGCGCCTTGCCCGGCTCGACATCGGCATACCGCGCCGCATCGTCGGCATTGGCCCAACGCGGCAGGCTGCTGACGGCGATACCGGCAGCAGTGGCCCCCAACAATTGGCGGCGAGAGAGATAAATGGCTTCAGGCGTGACATCCGACTCATGGCAGTCGGACGCTTTGGGGACTTTGATCAACATGGCAACTCCGCAGCTTTGGAGGACTGATGCACCCATAGACTGCGGAGTATGCGGGAAATTACATCACTCGGCTTTTTTGTGCCGACGAAGATGCAACAGGTACTGCACCGGGCCAGAAGCGGCGTAGGCGAGGAACACCAGCAGCAGAATGCGCGGTGGATCGCTGAAGACCACGGCGAACACCAGCACCACCGCAAGGATCGCCACGAACGGCACGCGACCTTTCAGATCCAGCTCCTTAAAGCTGTTGTACTTGATATTACTGACCATCAGCATGCCGGCCGCCGCAACCATCAGTGCGACCAGGAACGACATCTTCGAACCCTGAATGCCGTAATCGCTGAACGCCCAGACAATCCCCGCGACCACACCGGCAGCAGCCGGACTGGCCAGACCGATGAAATAGCGCTTGTCAGCCGTACCCACCTGAGTATTGAAGCGCGCCAGACGCAACGCCGCGCCCGCCACATAAATGAAGGCGACCATCCAGCCGACCTTGCCCATGTCACCCAGCGCCCAACCGAATGCCAGCAACGCCGGTGCAACGCCGAAAGCGACCATGTCCGACAGCGAGTCGTACTCGGCGCCGAAGGCACTTTGCGTATTGGTCATGCGCGCCACGCGACCGTCGAGGCCGTCGAGCACCATGGCGACGAATATCGCGATCGCGGCGAACGCGAAATACTTGCTCGCATTGGCTGAGTCGCCAGCGCTTAGAGCAGCCTGAGCGCTCATGGAGTTGATGATGGAATAAAACCCTGCGAACAGGTTCGCAGTGGTGAACAGATTCGGCAGCAGATAGATACCACGATGCCGGACTTTACGACCTTCTGCGTCGTGCCCTTCTTCGATGTGTTCATCGATGGGCAGCAGGCTTTCGGCGTCAGAAGCCTTGTTCGGCTCTTCGGGACGTTCGCTCATGGACATTACCTTGCAACGGTTTGGAGAAATTTCGACAGGTGCTTGAGGGCGACAGTTCGGCCACAAACGCTGCAGCTTTATACCAGAACCACACGCTCAAACGAAAAAACGCGGCCGAGGCCGCGTTTTCCGTACAAGAAGGACGACTTAGTTTTTGGCTTTGTCGACGATCTTGTTGGCACCGATCCACGGCATCATGGAGCGCAGTTGCTCGCCGATGACTTCGATACCGTGAGCGGCGTTGTTACGACGCTTGGCGGTCATCGAAGGGTAGCCGGTTGCGCCTTCGCTGATGAACATTTTGGCGTATTCGCCGTCCTGAATACGTTTCAGGGCGTTGCGCATGGCCTGACGGGACTCGGCGTTGATCACTTCCGGACCGGTCACGTACTCGCCGTATTCGGCGTTGTTGGAGATCGAGTAGTTCATGTTGGCGATACCGCCTTCGTACATGAGGTCAACGATCAGCTTCAGTTCGTGCAGGCACTCGAAGTAGGCCATTTCCGGCGCGTAGCCAGCTTCAACCAGGGTTTCGAAACCGGCTTTGACCAGTTCAACGGTACCGCCGCACAGTACGGCTTGTTCGCCGAACAGGTCGGTTTCGGTCTCGTCCTTGAAAGTGGTTTCGATGATGCCGGTACGACCGCCACCAACACCTGCCGCGTAGGACAGTGCAACGTTTTTGGCGTTGCCCGAGGCGTCCTGGTAGATCGCGATCAGGTCAGGGATACCGCCACCCTTCACGAACTCGGAACGTACGGTGTGACCCGGAGCTTTCGGCGCGATCATGATCACGTCGAGGTCGGCACGCGGAACAACCTGGTTGTAATGGATCGCGAAGCCGTGGGAGAAGGCCAGGGTGGCGCCTTTCTTGATGTTCGGCTCGATTTCGTTTTTGTACAGGGAGGACTGGAACTCGTCCGGGGTCAGGATCATGACCAGGTCGGCAGCAGCAACAGCGGAAGCAACGTCGGTCACTTTCAGGCCGTGAGCTTCCGCTTTGGCAACGGTGGCCGAACCTTTACGCAGACCAACGGTAACGTCGACACCGGAGTCTTTCAGGTTGCACGCTTGGGCGTGGCCTTGGGAACCGTAACCGATGATGGCAACTTTCTTGCCCTGGATGATCGACAGGTCGCAGTCTTTATCGTAGAAAACTTTCATGAATTTCCCCTTTATATCCAGGCCGTTCAGGCCATTCGCTAATTTGGTTTAGATGCTGAGTACTTTGTCGCCGCGGGCAATGCCAGTCACGCCGCTACGGACGGTTTCCAGAATCGATGCGGTGCCGATGGACTGAATGAAGCTGTCGAGCTTGTCGCTGGTACCGGTCAATTGAACGGTATACACGCTGGCGCTGACGTCGACGATCTGTCCACGGTAAATATCGGTGGTGCGTTTGATCTCGGCGCGCTGGGCGCCAGTGGCCTTGACCTTGACCAGCATCAGCTCGCGCTCGATGTGAGCGCTTTCCGACAGGTCCACCAGCTTGACCACTTCGATCAGCTTGTTCAGGTTTTTGGTGATCTGCTCGATGACTTCATCGTGGCCCACAGTGGTCAGCGTCAGACGCGACAGGGTCGGGTCTTCGGTCGGGGCCACGGTCAGGCTTTCGATGTTGTAGTTGCGCTGCGAGAACAGGCCGACTACGCGAGACAAAGCGCCGGGTTCGTTTTCCAGAAGCAAGGAAATAATGTGCCGCATGATTAAGTACGCTCCGTCTTGCTCAGCCACATATCGCGCATCGAGCCGTCTTTGATCTGCATCGGATAGACGTGCTCGCTGGTGTCGACCGAAATATCGATCACGACCAGGCGATCCTTCATGGCGAACGCTTCTGCCATCTTCGACTTCAAATCTTTCGATTCGGTGATGCGTACGCCGACGTGGCCGTAGGCTTCAGCCAGCTTGACGAAGTCAGGCAGCGATTCCATGTAGGAGTGCGAGTGACGGCTGCCGTAGCTCATGTCCTGCCACTGACGCACCATCCCCAGAACACCGTTGTTCAGGATGACGATTTTGACTGGCAAGCCATACTGCAGGCAGGTCGACAGTTCCTGGATGTTCATCTGGATACTGCCTTCGCCGGTGACGCAGGCAACGTCGTCATCCGGGAAGCTCAACTTGATGCCCATGGCCGCCGGGAAACCGAAGCCCATGGTGCCCAGACCGCCGGAGTTGATCCAGCGATTCGGCTTGTTGAATGTGTAGTACTGCGCAGCGAACATCTGATGCTGACCCACGTCGGAGGTGATAAAGGCATCGCCCTTGGTCACTTCGCAAAGGGTTTCGATCACGGTCTGCGGCTTGATCAGGCTGCCGTCGCCCTTTTCATAAGGGAACAGGCCGCGATCACCGCGCCATTCATCCACCTGCTTCCACCAACTGGCCACGGACTCCTTGTTCGGGGTCTCGCCGATTTCCTTGAGGATCGCGACCATTTCGGTCAGGACGCTCTCGACCGGACCCACGATTGGCACGTCGGCCTTGATGGTCTTGGAAATCGAAGCCGGGTCGATGTCGATGTGGATGATCTTGGCGTTCGGGCAGAACTTCGCCGCGCCGTTGATCACGCGATCGTCGAAACGCGCGCCGACCGCGAGGATCACGTCAGCGTGGTGCATCGCCAGGTTGGCGGTGTAGCTGCCGTGCATGCCGAGCATGCCGATGAACTGACGATCAGTCCCCGGGAAACCACCCAGGCCCATCAAGGTGTTGGTCACGGGCAGGTTAAGCATTTTCGCCAGCTCGGTCAGCGGTGCGGAACCGTTGCCGAGAATCACGCCGCCACCGGAGTACATGACCGGACGCTTGGCCGCCAGGAGCATTTCTGCTGCCTTGCGGATTTGCCCGGAGTGACCGCGAACGGCCGGGCTGTAGGAACGCAGCTTGGCTTTCTTCGGGAAGATGTATTCGAACTTCTCGGCCGGGTTGGTCATGTCTTTCGGGATATCGACCACGACCGGGCCCGGACGACCGGATTGCGCCAGGTAGAAGGCCTTCTTCATGACTTCCGGGATTTCCGAAGCGTGCTTGATCATGAAGCTGTGCTTCACGATCGGCCGGGAGATACCGATCATGTCGGTTTCCTGGAACGCGTCGGTGCCGACCATAGTGCTTGGCACCTGACCGGAAATGATCACCATTGGAATCGAGTCCATATAGGCGGTCGCGATACCGGTAATGGCGTTTGTGGCGCCAGGACCGGACGTCACCAATACCACGCCGGCTTTACCGGTGGCACGGGCATAACCGTCAGCCATATGGGTTGCGGCTTGTTCGTGACGAACCAGAATGTGAGTCACTTCCGGTTCTTTGAACAGGGCATCGTAAACATGCAGGAGAGCACCACCCGGGTACCCGTAGATATATTTGACGCCTTCGTCACGCAAAAAGCGGACGAGCATCTCACCGCCAGATAAAAGCTCCACGTTGTTCACCTCTAAAACGCCAGAATACCGTCCACAAAAAAGGGGCGGGTCTTAATAGGTTTACTTCTCGGCAGAGCATGAGCGACGGTGGTCGCCGACTACGTCAGCACTGACTGAGCAAGTATTGGGATCGTCCCAAGTGTTGCGGGCCTTTCCCACCCAGCGCGAGGTAACGCGTTGCGGGTGTAACAGGTCGGCGCGGATGTGCGCCTCATGATCTACCGAGTGGGTCTGCTTCTGGCAGTCCCTCTACAGCGGACTTTGGATTCTTCTGTTTCGCCCTCTCCAAGTCAAGTCGTCTATGTGGTTAATTGTGGGTAAGCACATGAGAACGCAAGAAAAAACCTGAAAACCGCTACTCTGTTAGTGTCAATTGCGCATTTTTGCCAAGGAATCAGCATGCGAACGCTCCTCCTTACTCTGCTGATCGGCCTCAGCCCGTGGTGCATGGCCGCTCAAATCTATAAATGGGTCGATGCTCAAGGCGTCACGCACTTTGATGCGCAGCCGCCGCAGGGTCAGCCATCGACGACAATGCAGACGCCCTCCTCGCCTCCGCCGAAACCGGCGGCAATGCCGGGCAGTGGCGTGCTTGGTGATCAGAAGGCGATTGATGACAAGGTGAAGAAACAGGTCGCCGACCAACAGGCACAGCTCAAGCAGTTTTGCGAGCAAGCACGCACGAATCTGGCGCAATTGCAGAACAATCCACGATTGAGGGAGGAAGTGGAGGGACAGTTGCGGAGGCTGAATGATGCGCAGCGGCAGGAGCGCATTGTCGAGGCGCAGAAGCAAATCGCGCAGAATTGTGAATAGACACCTGTAGGAGCTGCCGCAGGCTGCGATCTCTTGATTTTGCTTTCAAAAACAAGATCAAAAGATCGCAGCCTGCGGCAGCTCCTACCTATCCGGTGTCAGTCTGGCTCAGCGCGAGGCAGTGATCAGCAGGTCAAACTCTTTGAGCAGCACCTGCAACCGACGATCCTTGCCACCCAGGTTGCGCTGGGCGAAGACCATTTCAGCCATTTCCTGAATCCCCGAGGCATTCGGCAACGGCAGATCCTGCTCGAGGATCATCTTCATGCGAGGCAGGAAGATCCATTGCAGCCATTGCTCGAAGTCCAGCGTATCGACCGAAAACGGCTCGACACTGCTCAACGCTTCGGCCGACGGCGAAACTTCGTCCCACCAACCCTGAGTGCGCAGTTCACGCTCGATCAGCAATAGCTGATCGGCGATTTTCGGGAAACGAGCATCCATCACAGTGAAACCTTGGCCTTCTGACGGGCCAGAGCAGCACCGGCCGAGTCGCCTTGTTTCTCACGGGACTGGGCAATGATTTCCCACAGGTTGGCTTGCAGGTCCGGGCGACCGTTGGCCATGGTCAGCGCGCGGCGGGCAAACTGCTCGGCTTGCGGCGCATCACCTTGAGCCATGCGCACCTGCGCCAGGCGATAAAGCACTTGCGGCTCACGCGGCGCAACGCGCTGTGCACGTTCAAGGCTGGAAGACGCACCGTTGAGGTCGCCGCCGGCCTGCTGCTGTTGCGCGGTGGTCAGCAAAGCGAGAACCGGGCCGTCAAGTTGCTCATCGGCCGACAAGCCGCCACCACTGCTGGCGGAAGGAATCCCGCTTGGCGTGGATGGCATGCTGTAGCTGCCCGTGTTGACCGGCGCCGAGTCAACCGCTGAAGGGTTGTACGGGCCCGCCGTGATACCACCGGATGCAGGGCCCGGCACGATCGGCGAAGAGCTGATCGGCGCGGACGTTGTTGCGCCGCCACCCGGCACCATGACCACCACGCCGGTATCGCCTTGCGGAATCGCTTGAGTTTGCGCTTGCGCAGGACGCTTTACGGTTGTTTGACGGAAACCGCCATTGGCCGAAATGCGCTCGCTGTTGGACACCGCAGTACCGGAATCGACCACCGGAATCGAACCACGCTGTACGGTAGAGCAGCCGCTGAGCAAAGCCACGGCGGTCACCGCTGGAATCAACCACTTGTTCACTTGAAACCCTCTTTGCTTAATTCATCCAGCCCTTGACCCAATCCATCACCGACTCGCCGGAAGCAGGCGTTTCGCTTGCACAGGCAGCGCCGGGTGGCGGTTCGCTGCCGCGAATATACGGCATCTGTACCGCCCCCGGGCAGTTGGCATCGGAGCCCTGCCCGGTACGCGAATCGACCCATGCCTGCACGACGTTGTCCGGTTGCGGCATGTCCAGCGGCAGCGGATCGGCCTTGCGCATGAAACTGGTCCAGACCTGCAGCGCACCAGTGGCACCGGTGAACGGCGTCTTGCCATTGTCATCGCGGCCCAGCCAGACCACTGCCAGCAAGTCCTGACTGAAACCGGCGAACCAGCTGTCACGGGAATCGTTACTGGTACCGGTTTTGCCGGCCAGTGTCAGAGTCTTGGGCAGCACGTTATAAACCGAGCTGCCGGTACCTTCACGCATCACGCGCTGCATGGCGTTCTGGATCAGATAGATGGACGCCGGATCGAAACGCTGTTCGATCTGGAAAGGATAACGCTTGAGCGGTTCGCCCTCAGCGGTCAGCACGCTGCGAATCCCGCGCATCGGCGTATTGAAACCACCGTTGGCCAGCGTCTGGTACATGGTCGCGACTTCGATCGGGGTCATGCCACCGGCGCCCAGCAACATCGACGGGAATGCCGGGAACTCACGCGTCACGCCCAGACGACCCAAGGTCTTGAGCACGTTAGGCACGCCGACTTCCAGACCCAGACGCGAGGTCGACAGGTTGTAGGAATGCGCCAGGCCTTGATAGAGGAACACGGTACCGTGGGAGCGGCGGTCATAGTTCTGCGGTTTCCACACCTGACCGTTCGCGCCTTTGACCGACAACGGATCGTCGGACAGCCAACTGGTCAGTGTGTACTGGCTCGGTTTTTCCAGCGCGGTCAGATAAACCGCCGGTTTGATCAACGAACCGATCGGCCGCACCGCGTCCAGTGCGCGGTTGAAACCGGCATAACTGGCCTGACGGCTGCCGATCATCGCCTGGACTTCACCGGTTTCCGGATTGGTCACGACCATCGCCGCTTCGACATCATCGGAGCCTTTACGCCCGGACAGACGCTTAAAGGTGTCGTTGACCGACGCCTCGGCTTTCATCTGCAGGATCGGGTCGAAGCTGGTGAAGATGCGCAGGCCTTCTTCGGTCAAGTCTTCGTCGCGGTAGTCTTCACGCAACTGGCGCTTGACCAGATCGATGAAGCCGGGGAACGAGCTGTCGGCGAGCTTGCCGCGCGTGGTCACACCCAGTGGCATTTTCTTCGCCGCTTCGACCTGTTCGGCCGTCGCCACGCCTTGCTGCTCAAGCACATCGAGCACCAGGTTACGCCGCTCCAGCGCGCGCTCAGGATTGCGACGCGGGTTGTAGTAGGACGGACCTTTGACCATGCCGACCAGCATCGCCACCTGATGCAGCTTCAGCTCGGACAATGGCTGGCCAAAGAAGAACTGGCTGGCCAGACCGAAGCCGTGCACCGCACGTTGACCGTCCTGGCCGACAAAGACTTCATTGAGGTAGGCCTCAAGGATTTCCTTTTTGTCGTAATGCAGTTCCAGCAGCATCGCCATCATCGCTTCGGTGAGCTTGCGGCTCAGGCTGCGTTCGTTGGTCAGGTAGAAGTTTTTCACCAACTGCTGGGTCAGCGTACTGCCGCCCTGCGTCATCTTGCCGCCAGAGGTATTAACCCAGACTGCGCGGGCAATCGACTTCGGCGACACGCCCCAGTGGCTATAAAAGTCGCGGTCTTCGACAGCGATCAGGGTTTCGAGCAGATACGGCGGCACCTGATCGAGTTTGATCAGAATGCGGTCTTCGAGATTTTTCGGATAAATGCCGCCGATCATCAGCGGTTCAAGGCGCACCACGGACAGCTTCGACCCGTTGGTCGCCGACAGCTCAGCGACGTAATCACCAGAGAAACGCACGCGCACCGGCTGCGGTTTTTCCAGGCCTTCATAGAACTGGAAGCCACGGGTATTCAGATCGACCGTATTGCCACTGACGGCTGCGGCGCCGGGGCCATTGCTCACGGCTTCGCGGCGATAGCCGAGGGCATCGAGTTCGGTAAGGAAGTCGTCCTTGCTGAGCTTTTGTCCGACGAACAGCTCGAGCGGCCGCGCGTAAACCTTGGCCGGGATGGTCCAGCGCTTGCCGGAGAACTTCTCCTGCACCACGGCATCGAGGTAAACGGCGAAGCCGGCCAGCACCACAAGGCCGACCAGACTGAGTTTAATGGCCCAGCTCAACCATGGGCTGAGGCCCTTGGAGGGTGGTTTTTTCTTGGTACGGGGGGATCGAGTTCGAGTCATGGCGGCGGATTATACGCACTTTATTCATACTCAACAGGAGCGCTCCGAGGTTTGCGTCAGGCTGGCGAGCGGCCATAATGGCGACCTCGAATTTCCCCCAGTCTCTGAAGGATCGCCCGTGAGCCAGTCACTGATCGCTGCCCTGCAAAACCCGGCCCTCTACCCGCACCCTGTCGAAGGGTTTCAGGTCATCGAAACGCATATCTCGTGGGTGATCCTCACCGGTCCCTTCGCTTATAAAGTGAAAAAACCGGTTAACTTCGGCTTCCTCGACTTCACCGGCCTCGAATCACGCGCACATTTCTGCGCTGAAGAGCTGCGTCTGAACCAGCGCCTGACTGATGATTTGTATCTGGAAGTGTTGCCGGTAACTGGCAGCGTTGAAGCACCGCAACTGGGCGGCGACGGCCCGGCCATCGAATATGTGCTGAAAATGCGCCAGTTTCCGCAGACCGGTTTGCTCAGCACCCTGCAAGCCAACGGCGAGCTGACCACCCAGCACATCGACGAGATGGCGCAGCAGATCGCTCACTTCCACCTCACGGCGCCAAAAGTCCCCGCCGAACACGACGCAGGCACCCCGGACAGTGTGATGGCGCCGGTCTCGCAAAACTTCGAGCAGATCCTGCCGTTCCTCAGCGACAAAAACGATCTGCTGCAACTCGATGCACTGAAAGCCTGGGCCGAAAGCAGCTTCGAGCGTCTCAAGCCACTGTTCGCGCAACGCAAGGCCGAAGGTTTCACCCGTGAGTGCCACGGCGATATCCACCTGGGCAACGCCACGGTCATTGACGGCAAAGTGGTGATCTTCGACTGCATCGAGTTCAACGAACCGTTCCGCTTCACCGACGTCTGGGCCGATACCGGTTTCCTCGCGATGGACCTGGAAGACCGTGGCCTGAAATCCCTGGCTCGCCGCTTCATCAGCCAATACCTGGAGCAGACCGGCGATTATCAAGGTCTGGAAGTGCTGAACTTCTATAAAGCCTACCGCGCACTGGTTCGCGCCAAGGTTGCACTGTTCAGCATGCCGGCGGACGCGTCCCCGGTGCAGCGCGCCACCACCCTGCGCCAATACCGCAACTACGCCAACCTGGCCGAAAGCTACAGCACCATTCCTTCGCGTTTCATGGCGATCACTCACGGCGTTTCCGCTGTCGGCAAGAGCCACGTGGCCATGCGCCTGGTCGAAGCGCTGGGCGCGATTCGTCTGCGTTCGGACGTAGAACGCAAGCGTCTGTTCGGTGAGCAGACTGTTGCCAATGATGTGCAGGCCGGCATTTACAGCGCCGACGCCAGCGCCGCCACTTATGCGCGTCTGCATGAGATCGCGGAAGTGATCCTGCACGCCGGTTTCCCGGTGGTGATCGACGCGACTTACCTCAAACGCGAACAACGCGACAACGCGGCGAAGATCGCCGAAGCCACCGGCACGCCGTTCCTGATCCTCGACTGCAACGCGCCGCAAGCGGTGATCGAGAGCTGGCTGGCGATTCGTCAGGCGGACAAACAGGATCCGTCCGACGCCACACTGGCCGTGATCGAAGCGCAGCAGGCCAACCGCGAAGCGCTGACACCAGAAGAAATTCTGCGCAGCAAACGCGTGCAGACCAATGAATCCGGAACCCTGGACACCGTGGTCGCGCAGATCCGTCAGCGCTTGCCGGGCCTGTAAGAAACTATTTCGGCCGTGAAGCCCTCGCTTGCTTCACGGCCGTCAAATAGTGGCACTATACTGGCGTCATAAAACCAACGGTGATATGACATGAGCCAGCCGAAACTTCTCGACACCCCGCTATATGCCTTGCTGCACAAAGACGACATCACAGGCTTCAACAAGGAGCGTCCACAGGACGGCCCGATCGATATGGTCGGTGGCGATTTCCGTGGTCTCGATCTGCGTGAACTGAATGCCGATGGCGTGGATTTCCGGGACGCGTACTTCCGATCCGCCGATTTGCGCGGCATCGATTTCCGTAACGCATCGCTGGAAGGTGCAAGCCTGGCCCATGCGCAGATTTCCGGGGCGTACTTCCCGCCGGAGCTGAGTGCCGACGAGATTCTGATGTCGATGAATTTCGGTACGCGGTTGCGTTATCGCACCCGCTGATCGTCTCATCGCTCCCTGACACAACGCCTTCCCTGTGGGAGTGAGCCTGCTCGCGATAGCGGTTTAAATTCAACACATGTGTGCCTGCCAGTCCGCTATCGCGAGCAGGCTCACTCCTACATTGATTTGTGTTCCCCCCTCCTCATCTGCGTTCGCAGGCCGTTCAAGCGCCATTTCTTAGAAGCGTTTGCGTTGAATCCGACCAAACAACCACGCTTTTCCTACTGATGGCTACACTCCTGAGAAGCTCGCCCACGCACCATTCGGCCGTCGCAAGGAGGCTTGATGAATGATGAACTGCAACACCTGAAGAATCTTGGCAAGACGTCGGCGCAATGGCTGCATGCCGTGGGCATCCACAGCGCCTCGGACTTGCGTCGCCTGGGCGCGGTGGACGCCTACCGGGCCGTGCGTACCCGCGGGTTTCGCGCATCGAAGGTGTTGTTGTATGCGATCGAGGGCGCACTGATGGATGTGCACTGGAATGACATCCCCGCCGAACGCAAAGACGCCCTGAACAAACAGCTTGAAGCCATCTCCTCGCGCCACAAGAACTGAACGGGCATAGACCGTCATGTATTTACTGGGGGAACAATCGGCTCACGTCGATGCCTTGATCAACCGTTTGCAGAGCTTGCCCGCGCTGTGGCTGCGCGATCTGTTGCCTTGCGGGCCGGTTCTGCAACTTGAAGCGACGGACGATCTGATACCGCAGTTACCCGCTGATCAGTTGTTTCTGCTCAATGACGGTGTGATCAATGGCTGCATCGGAACCCGGCCACTGTTTTATTGGCAGGAGGGCGATGTGATCGGCCTTCAGCAGGGAGACGACTGGACGGATTGCCGCTTATGCAGTGAGGGCACGTTACGTTTGACGCCCTATCGACGTCCGGAAGTCTTCCAGCATTTATTTGCTGACTCTCGTCGGGCAGAACAGTTTCTCGAGTATCTGCTGGGGCAAGTGGCGATCCTTGCCCATGCTGTCGCGGAACTGAAGCCGCGAGAGTTTCGCAGTACCAACGGTTTTAAACGGGTTGAGGCGGGGGAAACACTGATCAACCAGGGTGACGCTGCTGACCATGTGTTTGTGATCATCGATGGGCATGCCGAGGCGTTTGTGGACGGACTTAAGGTGGGAGACGTGGCCAAGGACGAGATTTTCGGGGCCATGGCCGTGTTTACCGGCGAGCTGCGCAATGCCACGGTCATTGCCCGGGAGCCAAGTACGGTGATGCTGATTCCCGGTGAGCAATTCTTGAGCATGACCCGCACCAATCCAAAGATCGCACACAGCCTGATCGAGAGCATGGCCCGACGAATCGGCCAACTGAACAAGCAAGTCACCCAATTGAGCGCAAACAAAAGCTAAGGCCACGCCCCTTGTTTTCGAGCCATTGCGGCCATTTCCAAGTCTAATTCAAAGAAATGAGAAAACAGTTGTTGACGCGGTAATGAGAATCGCTATGATTATCACAACTGGTCGCGAGATCAGTCGATATTCTGAAAAGCCCTTGGTTCGGACTCTCAGATTATCTCCTCATCAGGCTAATCACGGTTATTTGACCCGGTTTTTACCGGGTCTTTTTTTTGCCTGTAGAAAAGTCATTTGCCGAACTGTTTGCGCATCTGCTCGCAGTAATCCTGCTTTGGTGTAGCAGGCGTATACCAAACGTAATCAGCCATCACCGCGGTCACTTCGCCGCCCTGCTCTGCCAGCATCAGCACTGTCGGTGACTCAGTGGCGCCCAAATCCACAACGTGCAGCGGCACGCCAACATCCTTGCGCGCATGCCACGCACCGGCCAGCAACAGAGCAGGTTTCGGTGCAGCCAACATGCGTTCGGCCATCCGCCGATCACGCTGTTGCTGAACGGCGAGCATCGCCGGCATCTGTGATTCAGGCAGTAAACCGCAGTGAGATTCTGCGATCTGTTCCAGCAGCGTTTCTTTCACCGACGGCACGTTACTGTACGCACCGTTCAGAACGGGTGGATTGCGGTAAAAGGCGCGGATTTCGCTGCTTTCAAGATTGGCCGCCAGCAGCGGATAAGTTTGCGTAAGGGCGAAACGAATGATCGGGCCATAAAGGTTCCAGTCCCAGCCATCCTGCCAAGCCAATGCGCCAGGGAGGTCAGCGGGTGGCGTTGTCGCCTGGCGCACTAGATCAACGCGAGGCTGCTGATCCGGCGTGAGCATTTCCAGTAGCAGACTGCCCTGCGGCCGCTGCTCACCGAGTGAGCGCAACAACCACAATTGCGCGGCGTGATGATCGGCGTTGTCATGCTGTTCACCGATAATCAGCCGTTCAGACTCGACAAGACGCGTCAGCAACTGCTGTGCCGTCAGCACTTCACCGCTGCGCAGATCGCGAATCTCGCCATTGATCGGCGGCGGCGCCAGAGCATGCTGACACCCCGCAAGCAACACCACCGCCAACAGCCACAAGCCACGCATGCAATCACCTCAATGATCCAGTCAGCGGGCGATAATCAGCGGATGCCCACGCTCCGGGTGCGGCTGCACCAACACTTCGAGACCGAATACGGCTTGGAGCGTGTCCGGACGCAAAACCTGCTGCGGTGTATCCAACGCCACCGGCCGCCCGCCCTCAAGCAGCAGAATGCGATCACAATAACGCGCCGCCAGATTCAGATCATGCAGGATCACCAACACCGCCGCGCCACGATCGGCAAACTCGCGCACAGCCTGCAGCGTCGTGTGCTGATGCAGCGGATCAAGCATCGAAGTCGGCTCATCCAACAGCAACGTCTGCCCGGTCTGACCCGGCCACAATTGCGCCAGCACCCGCGCCAGATGCACACGCTGCCGTTCGCCACCGGACAGCGCCAGATAACTGCGCCCGCTCAAGTGTCCGGCATCCGCCGCGGCCAAAGCCGCCGCGATGATTTCGTCGTCACGCACCCGACCGCTTTGATAAGGCAAGCGGCCCATGCCGACCACTTCTTCAACGCGAAAGGCGAAATCCAGGGTCGACACTTGTGGCAACACCGCCAATCGTTGCGCACGCTGCGGGCCAGACCATTGACTCAATGCCTGCCCGTCGAGCGAAACCTCGCCCGCACTCGCCGCCAACTCACCGCACAAGGCGCCCAGCAAGGTACTTTTGCCAGCGCCGTTCGGCCCTAGCACACCGAGCACTTCACCCGGTTCAAGTTGCAGCGTTACATCGCTGAGCACTGCCTTGCGCCCACGCTGGATGTGCAAATTTTGCGCACGCAACATCAGGCGCGTCCTCGCAGCAGCAAATAAAGGAAGAACGGCGCACCGATAAACGCGGTGACAATACCGATCGGCAACTCCGCCGGCGCCAGCGCCAACCGCGCGACCAGATCAGCCAACAGCAATAGGCTTGCACCCGCCAGCACCGAAGCTGGCAGCAATACTTTGTGATCCGGCCCCGCCAGCAACCGCACCAGATGCGGCACCACCAGCCCGACAAAACCGATCATGCCCGCTGCTGCCACCGCTGCGCCAACACCCAGCGCCGTGCAGAACACCAGTTCACGCTTGAGCCGCTCGACATCAATGCCCAAATGCCCAGCCTCGGACTCCCCGAGCAGCAAGGCATTCAGCGCTTTGGCGCGACGTGGCAACCACAACGCCACGCCGGCGCTGATGATCAGCAATGGCCACAGCCGCGCGTAACTGGCGCCGTTGAGACTGCCGAGGTTCCAGAACGTCAGCGTACGCAGGGTCGCGTCATCCGCCAGATAAGTGAACAGGCCGACCGCCGAACCGGCCAGCGCGGTCAGGGCAATACCCGCAAGCAACATGGTCGCCACATTGGTCTGACCGTTACGGCGACCGAGGCGATAAACCAGCGCCGTCACCCCGAGGCCGCCGAGGAACGCGCAGGCCGACAGCACATACGGCCCGAACCACTCCGGCAAGCCACCAAAAAACGAACCACCGACAATCGCAATCGCCGCACCCAGCGCTGCGCCGCTGGAAACCCCCACCAGCCCTGGATCCGCCAGTGGATTACGGAACAAGCCCTGCATCGCCACACCGGACAGCGCCAGCACACCGCCAACCGCCAACCCGAGCAAGGTTCGCGGCAGACGAATCTGCCCGAGGATCAGCTCAGCCTGCTCCAGACCGTCCGGCGCCAGCGGCACGCCGAGCATGCGCAACGCTGCGCGCAACGTATCGAACAGCGGCAGGCTCACCGGCCCCAGCGCCAATGACAGCCAGATCGCCAGCAGACAGAGAAGCGTCAGGCCAATGAACAAGCCACGGGGTTTGACCAATGTGGTCATTGGCCGCTCTTGGTCGGGTAGAAACCGTCAGACAGGGTTTTCAGCGCTGCCGGCAAGCGTGGTCCAAGACCACCAACCAACAGGGTCGGGTCCAGTTCCAGCACTCGGCCGGCCTTGGCCGCGCGACTTGAATTGAGAATCGGGTTTTCCTTGAACAGCGCCGCTTTCGCCGCGTCTCCGGTCAATGCACGGTCGGCGAATACCAACACTTCAGGATCGAGACTGGCGAGGGATTCCACGGAAAACGGTTTGTAACCGGTATGCGTCGCCAGGTTATGCCCGCCCGCCTGCTGCAGCAGCCAGTCGGCAGCGGTGTCCTTGCCGGCGATCAATGGCTTGCCACCGGCATGCCCGAGCAACAACAGCACACCCGGCGTTTTTTGTTTGGTTTGCACCTGAACCACCCGTGCCTTCTGCGCATCGAGTTGCTGTTGATAACTTTGCAGTAGCTGCTTTGCCTGGGCTTCTGTGCCGAGCAACTGGCCCAGATGGGTGACGTTTTTCTCCAGTGTCGGCAGATCCGGCTGAGCCGAGAACAACTCCACCTGAACCTTGGCGGCCTTGACCTGTGACAGCACCGGCGGCGGGCCCATTTCTTCGGTACCGATAAGAATGTCCGGGCGCAGACTGAGAATGCCCTCAGCGGAAAGGCTGCGCTGATAACCAATGCTCGGCAGCGCCTTCAACGACTCCGGATGCTGGCTGGTGGTATCAACGCCGACCAGCTTCGACTCGCCGCCCAACGCACCGACCCATTCCGACAGCGCACCGCCGGCGCTGACCCAGCGTTGCGGCAACTCGGCCGCGGCAGCCTGATGGCTGACGAACAGTCCGGCACACAGCACAACAACGCGGGTACTCAGGCGCATACACAGCTTCCTTGAAAGACGTTTTTCCCGGGCATCCGGATGGCAGGCCAAGTATCCTCGCCCCTGCCAGCCGCCCTGCGGACGAAGGCCGCCATTTGATAATTGTTTGCATTTAAACGTCAAGCTCGGACATATCCAGACACGAGCGGACATTAGAGGATAGCCATGAAGTTTCTCTGCACGGGCACTGAACTCGCCGAAGCGGCCAGCCGTGGCTTTGAAGTCGACGGGAACAAGCTGTTCGCCGTGCGCCGCAATGGGCAAGCGTACGTTTATCTCAATCGCTGCCCGCACCGGGGCGTTGGTCTTGAATGGCATCCCGACCAATTTCTCGACCCAAGCAACAGCCTGATCCAGTGCGCCACCCACGGCGCACTGTTTCTGATCGAGGACGGTGAATGCGTCGCCGGGCCTTGCGCCGGGCAATCACTCACCGCCATTGCGTGCCGGGAAGACGCGCAAGGCTTGTGGATCGATGTTTAACCGTTGAGCAGCACGTCGAGACGCCGGTCGATGACCATCTCTTCATGGTTCAAGCGAACGCCGTAAGCCAGCACTTCAACACCACACGCCACCGCTTCACGCAGCGCCTCGGCGTAGGCCGAGTCGATCTCCTCGGCCGGTCGCACCGCTTCAATTCCGCCCAGATTGACGCAATACAACTGCACCGCCCGGATCCCGTCACGAGCCAGATGTGCCAGCTCACGCAGATGCTTGGCGCCACGCTGGGTCACGGCATCGGGAAACGCCGCTACTGCCGTTCCGTCGAAGCCCAGGGTGACGCTTTTCACTTCCACATACGCCGGACCGCTTGGGTATTCGAGGCGAAAATCGATGCGGCTTTTTTCCTGCCCGTAGGCCACTTCACGCTTCAACGCGGTAAAGCCGTTCAACTCAGTGATAACGCCAGCCTGCAACGCCTCCTCAACCAAACCGTTGGCCCGGGCGGTATTCACGCAAAACAAGCGGCCCTGCGGTGTTTCACCAATTTCCCAAGTGCCCGGTAATTTGCGTTTCGGGTCATTGGAGCGGCTGAACCAGACCTGCCCGCCTTCGACCTGGCAATTGAGCATCGAACCGGTGTTCGGGCAGTGAATGGTCAGCAACTCGCCGCCAACGGTTTCGATATCGGCGAGAAAACGCTTGTAACGACGGATCAGTCGCGCCTCTTCCAGAGGGGGATAAAAGCGCATCAGCCTTGCCAGCTCTTCAAGCCACGTGCGATGCGCTCCACCGCCTCCTGTAGGCGAGGGAGGTTTTGCGTGTAGGCAAAACGCACATGGTGACTGGCCTGATAGCGACCGAAATCCAGCCCCGGCGTGAACGCGACATGTTCGGTTTCGAGGAAATGTCGGCAGAACGCGAAGGCATCGCCGCCGAACTGGCTGATATCGGCGTACAAATAGAACGCGCCCTCAGGCTCCACGGCGATGTTGAAACCCAACTCGCGCAGGGCCGGCAGAAGGAAATCCCGACGACGGCCGAATTCCGCGCGGCGCTCTTCCAGAATCAAGAGGGTGTCCGGCTCGAAACAGGCCAACGCCGCGTACTGCGCCATGCTCGGCGCGCTGATGTAGAGGTTCTGCGCCAGTTTTTCCAACTCGCTGACCGCCGCATCCGGTGCCACCAGCCAGCCCAGGCGCCACCCGGTCATGCCGAAATACTTGGAGAAACTGTTCAACACAAAAGCGTTGTCATCGACTTCCAGCACGCTGGCGGCATCGGTGCCGTACGTCAGGCCGTGATAGATCTCGTCCACCACCAGATGTCCATGCTTAGCCTTGATGGCTGTGGATAACCCGGCCAGTTCATCGCGAGTCAGAATCGTGCCAGTCGGGTTGGCTGGCGAGGCGACCAGTGCGCCGACGCTGTCGTGATCCCAATGGCGCTCGACCAGATCCGGGGTCAGTTGATAGCGCACGTCCGGACCTACAGGAACAAGCTGCGCCGCGCCTTCGACCAAACGCAGGAAGTGCCGGTTGCACGGGTAGCCCGGATCCGCCAGCAGCCAGTGTTTGCCGGGATCGACCAGCAGCGCGCTAGCCAACAGCAATGCACCGGAGCCACCCGGCGTGATCAGAATCCGTCGTGGATCGATGTTCAAGCCATAACGCGATTGATAAAACCCGGCAATCGCCTCGCGCAGCTCCGGAATGCCGCGCGCGGCGGTGTAGCGGGTCCTGCCTGCCGTCAGCGCCGCTTGCCCGGCACGGATGATCGGCTCGGCGGTGGTGAAGTCCGGCTCGCCGATCTCCAGATGGATCACATCGTGGCCTTCAGCCTGCAATTCATTGGCCCGCGCCAGCAGCGCCATCACATGGAACGGTTCGATCGCACGACTGCGCGCACTGTAGGGCTGAGCCATTGGTTTTCCTTCGGCAGGGAAAAAGAGACGATTCTACCCATCTGCCGGAACGAGCGAGAACCCGCAGCGGTCACAGCCTCAAGAACGCTGGACTGTAACGATATGAGCGTACGCTCCAGGATTGACTAAAATCAGTGATTGAACAGGTCTTCAACACCACCAGACACGGCTTGCCAAACATTTGCAAGCGCCACCCGCCGGGGCCTCGACATCCGGGAGTAGCGCAGGCCGATTTGATCTGGTAAGTTCGCCCGCTTGCAGCCGCAGGGCCGGCAGGTGTCGGTGATGGAGCAATCCTGCGCAATGGATTACAAGAGTAGAGGCGGTCCATTTCATGCCCACCCAAGCAAAGCAACAGCAGCAAACGACGATCAGCGGTTTCGAACCTTACGTTCCGAAAGCCGGTGAAGAGTACATGGGCGCCCCGATGCGTGCGCACTTCACCAAGATCCTGAACAAGTGGAAACAGGACTTGATGCAGGAAGTCGACCGTACTGTTGATCACATGAAGGATGAAGCGGCCAACTTCCCTGACCCGGCCGACCGTGCCAGTCAGGAAGAAGAATTCGCCCTCGAGCTGCGCGCCCGCGACCGCGAGCGCAAGTTGATCAAGAAGATCGACAAGACGCTTGAACTGATCCAGGACGAAGAATACGGCTGGTGCGAATCCTGCGGCATCGAGATCGGCGTCAAGCGCCTCGAAGCCCGTCCTACTGCGGATCTGTGCATCGACTGCAAGACCCTGGCGGAAATCAAGGAAAAGCAGGTCGGCAAGTAATCTCGACCTGAACGAAAAACGGAGCGTGCGAACGCTCCGTTTTTGTTTCTGCCTTTTGCCTTTTGCCTTTTGCCTTTTGTAGGAGTGAGCCTGCTCGCGATAGCGGTGGGTCGGTCAATATCGGTGTTGAATGTCACACCGCTATCGCGAGCAGGCTCACTCCTACAGGTTGACCTGCATATAGCCTGAAAAGTAGTTTCGTTTCCATGACTGCCAAGACACCCCCCGCCTACATCGGCCGCTTCGCCCCAACCCCCAGTGGCCACTTGCACTTCGGTTCGCTGGTTGCCGCCCTCGCCTCGTATCTCGACGCCCGTTCGGTCGGCGGTCGCTGGCTGGTGCGCATGGAAGATCTCGATCCGCCCCGCGAAGAACCCGGTGCGCAGACGGCGATCCTCAAGGCGCTGGAAAGCTACGGCTTTGAATGGGACGGCGAGATGGTGCGCCAGAGCGATCGGCACGATGCCTACGCCGAAGTGCTCAATAGCCTGTTCAATCACGGTCTTGCTTACGCCTGCACCTGTTCGCGTAAACAGCTCGAACCTTACAACGGCATCTATCCGGGCCTGTGCCGCAATGCCGGCCACGACCAGCAGAATGCGGCCATCCGCCTGCGTGTGCCTGAACTGGAATATCACTTCATCGACCGCGTCCAGGGCGAGTACCGCCAGCATCTGGGGCGCGACGTCGGCGATTTCGTGATCCGTCGCCGCGACGGCCTCTACGCCTACCAATTGGCCGTGGTGCTCGACGATGCCTGGCAAGGTATCACCGACATCGTCCGCGGTGCCGACCTGCTCGACTCGACACCGCGCCAGCTCTATCTGCAGGAATTGCTGGGAATGCGCCAGCCGCGTTACTTGCACCTGCCGCTGATTACCCAACCGGACGGCAACAAGCTCGGCAAGTCCTACCGCTCGCCGCCGCTTGAAGCGGATCAAGCCACGCCATTGTTACTGCGAGCCCTGCGCGCCTTGGGGCAAAACCCCGGCGCCGAACTGGCCCACGCTTCGCCGCAAGAGTTACTCAAGTGGGGCAGCGCACACTGGGATGCCAGCAAGATCCCGCGCACACTGACCCTGCCCGAGGCGCAACTGCTATGACGACACTTGCAGTCGTGCGCCCATCCGTTACCATCGCCGCACGTTTTCGGGCACGCGCATAAAAAAGAGAGGCCGGGATGTACATCTATCGCTTGGTCCTGCTTTTAGTCGTGGGGATCTATCTGTTTTCCCCCGCCATCATGGATTGGTGGATCGACGCTACGGGCGCCTGGTATCGCCCCTATCTGCTTTGGCTGATCCTGATTGTCGTGACCTTCATCCTGCAGAGCCAAAAAGATGCCGATGAGCTTTAGCCTGACCCAGATGATCCTGATCAGCGCCGCGTACCTGGCGGTGCTGTTCGGCGTTGCCTGGATCAGCGAACGGGGCATGATCCCGCGCGCGATCATTCGCCACCCGTTGACCTACACCTTGTCGCTGGGGGTTTACGCCAGTGCGTGGGCGTTCTACGGCACGGTCGGCCTGGCTTATCAGTATGGCTACGGCTTTCTGTCCAGTTACCTCGGGGTATCCGGCGCATTTCTGCTGGCGCCAGTGCTGCTCTATCCGATTCTGAAGATCACCCGCACTTATCAATTATCGTCGCTGGCCGATCTGTTCGCGTTTCGCTTTCGCAGCACCTGGGCCGGCGCGCTGACCACGATCTTTATGTTGATCGGCGTGCTGCCCTTGCTGGCGCTGCAGATTCAGGCCGTGGCCGACTCCATTGGCATCCTCACCGGCGAACCGATCCAGAGCCGCGTCGCGCTGGCGTTTTGTGCGCTGATCATTCTGTTCACGATTTTCTTCGGCTCCCGGCATATCGCTACGCGCGAGAAGCACGAAGGTTTGGTGTTCGCGATAGCCTTTGAGTCGGTGATCAAACTGATCGCCCTCGGCGGCGTCGGTCTGTATGCGCTGTACGGTGTGTTCGACGGCCCGCAACAACTGGAACTGTGGCTGCTGCAAAACCAGACCGCCCTCGCCGCGCTGCACACGCCATTGCAGGAAGGCCCGTGGCGTACGTTGTTGCTGGTGTTTTTCGCCTCGGCAATCGTGATGCCGCACATGTATCACATGACTTTTACCGAGAACCTCAATCCGCGCTCACTGGTCAGTGCGAGCTGGGGTTTACCGCTGTTCCTGCTGCTGATGAGCCTGGCGGTGCCGCTGATCTTGTGGGCCGGCCTGAAACTCGGCGCCACGACCAATCCGGAATACTTCACTCTCGGCATCGGCATAGCCGCCAACAGCAAACCGCTGGCATTGCTCGCCTATGTCGGCGGTCTGTCGGCGGCCAGCGGATTGATCATTGTGACCACGCTCGCGCTGTCGGGCATGGCACTGAACCACTTGGTGTTACCGCTCTATCAGCCGCCGGCCGAAGGCAATATCTACCGCTGGTTGAAGTGGACTCGCCGGGCGCTGATCGTCGCGATCATCATGGCCGGTTTCGGTTTCTATCTGATGCTCGGCGCCGAACAGGATCTGGCCAACCTCGGTATCGTCGCGTTTGTGGCGACCCTGCAATTCCTGCCCGGCGTATTGTCGGTGCTGTATTGGCCGACCGCCAACCGTCGGGGTTTTATCGCCGGTCTGCTGGCAGGGATTCTGGTTTGGGTGGTGACGATGTTGTTGCCGCTGGTCGGCAATCTGCAGGGTTTCTACATCCCGCTGCTGAACATGATTTACGTGCTCGACGACACCAGTTGGCACATGGCGGCCATCGCCTCGCTCGCCGCCAACGTGCTGATGTTCACCCTGATCTCGCTGTTCACCAACGCCAGCCCCGAAGAAGCCAGCGCCGCCGAAGCCTGCGCTGTGGATAACGTCCGTCGCCCGCAGCGGCGTGAGCTGCACGCGGCCTCGCCACAGGAATTCGCCACACAACTGGCGAAACCGTTAGGCGCCAAGGCTGCGCAGAAAGAAGTCGAGCAGGCCCTGCGCGATCTTTATTTGCCATTCGACGAACGCCGCCCGTACGCCTTGCGCCGTTTGCGCGATCGCATCGAAGCCAACCTCTCCGGCCTGATGGGCCCGAGCGTGGCGCAGGACATGGTGGAAACCTTCCTGCCTTATAAGGCCGGCGGCGAAAACTATGTGACCGAAGACATCCACTTCATCGAAAGCCGCCTTGAGGATTACCACTCACGCCTCACCGGTTTGGCTGCCGAGCTCGATGCGCTGCGCCGATACCACCGCCAGACCTTGCAGGAACTGCCGATGGGCGTCTGCTCGCTGGCCAAGGATCAAGAGATCCTGATGTGGAACAAGGCCATGGAAGAACTCACCGGGATCGCCGCACAACGCGTGGTCGGTTCACGTCTGAGCACCATTGGTGAGCCGTGGAAAGAATTGCTGCAGGGTTTCATCAACCTGCCCGACGAGCATTTGCACAAACAGCATCTGGCCCTCGACGGCCAGACCCGCTGGCTGAACCTGCACAAAGCGGCGATCGATGAGCCGTTGGCATCGGGTAACAGCGGACTGGTGTTACTGGTCGAAGATTTGACCGAAACGCAGATGCTCGAAGACAAACTGGTGCACTCCGAACGCCTGGCGAGCATTGGTCGCCTCGCCGCCGGTGTGGCCCACGAAATCGGCAACCCGATCACCGGCATCGCTTGTCTTGCGCAAAACCTGCGCGAAGAACGCGAAGACGACGGCGAACTGACGGAAATCAGCGGGCAGATTCTCGAACAGACCAAACGCGTCTCGCGCATCGTGCAGTCGCTGATGAGCTTCGCCCACGCCGGCAGCCATCAGCACAGCGACGAGCCCGTTTGTCTGGCCGAAGTCGCGCAGGATGCAATTGGCCTGCTGGCCCTGAACCGACGCAATTTCGAAGTGCAGTTCTACAACCTGTGCGATCCCGATCACTGGGTCGAAGGCGATCCGCAGCGACTCGCCCAGGTCTTGATCAATCTGCTCTCCAACGCCCGCGACGCCTCGCCGCCGCACAGCGCGGTACGGGTCAAGAGCGAAGCCGGCGAACACACGGTCGATCTGATCGTCGAAGACGAAGGCAGCGGTATTCCGAAGAACATCATGGATAGATTGTTCGAACCCTTCTTCACCACCAAGGATCCTGGCGAAGGCACCGGTCTGGGCCTTGCACTGGTCTATTCCATCGTTGAAGAGCATTATGGACAAATCACCATCGACAGCCCGGCAGATGTACAAAGCCAACGCGGCACCCGTATCCGGGTGACCTTACCGCGTCATGTCGAAGCGACGTCCGCTGTGAACTGAGACCGTCGAGAGTATCGAATCAATGCCGCACATTTTGATCGTCGAAGACGAAACAATTATCCGCTCCGCCTTGCGCCGCCTGCTGGAACGCAACCAGTATCAGGTCAGCGAAGCCGGTTCAGTGCAGGAAGCACAAGAACGCTTCACCATTCCTACGTTCGATCTGATCGTCAGCGATCTGCGTCTGCCGGGCGCGCCGGGCACCGAGCTGATCAAGCTCGGCCAGGGCACACCGGTGCTGATCATGACCAGTTACGCCAGCCTGCGCTCGGCGGTTGACTCGATGAAGATGGGCGCGGTGGACTACATCGCCAAGCCTTTCGACCACGACGAAATGCTCCAGGCTGTCGCGCGGATCCTGCGTGATCGCCAATCGGCCCCTGCTGCCGGCGAGCCCGTTGCCGTGAAAACGACCAACGGCAGCGGCAAATCCGCGGTCGACAACAGCAACGGCGAGATCGGCATCATCGGCTCCTGCCCGCCGATGCAGGACCTGTACAGCAAGATCCGCAAGGTCGCGCCGACCGATTCCAATGTGTTGATCCAGGGCGAGTCTGGCACCGGTAAAGAACTGGTGGCCCGCGCCCTGCACAACCTGTCGAAACGCGCCAAGGCGCCGATGATTTCGGTGAACTGCGCGGCCATTCCGGAAAGCCTGATCGAGTCCGAATTGTTCGGCCACGAAAAAGGCGCGTTCACCGGCGCCAGCGCCGGGCGTGCCGGTCTGGTCGAAGCGGCGGACGGCGGCACGTTGTTCCTCGACGAAATCGGCGAACTGCCGCTGGAAGCTCAGGCTCGCCTGCTGCGTGTGTTGCAGGAAGGTGAAATTCGCCGTGTTGGCTCGGTGCAGTCGCAGAAGGTCGATGTACGCCTGATCGCGGCCACTCACCGGGATCTCAAGAGTCTGGCGAAAATCGGCCAGTTCCGCGAAGACCTTTATTACCGCCTGCACGTGATCGCCCTGAAATTGCCGGCCCTGCGTGAGCGCGGCGCCGACGTCAACGAAATCGCCAACGCCTTCCTTGCTCGCCAGAGTGCGCGCATCAACCGTACCGACCTGAAGTTTGCCGCGGATGCCGAACAGGCCATTCGTCACTACTCCTGGCCGGGTAACGTGCGAGAGCTGGAGAACGCAGTCGAGCGCGCAGTGATTCTGAGCGAAAGCCCGGAAATCTCCGCCGACCTGCTGGGCATCGACATCGAGCTGAGCGATCTGGAAGACGACGAGTTCATCGGCCTGCCGCCACAAACGGCGGGTAACGCCAGCAACAGCAGCCATGAGCCGACCGAAGACCTGTCGCTGGAAGACTACTTCCAGCACTTCGTCCTCGAGCATCAGGACCATATGACCGAGACCGAACTGGCGCGCAAACTGGGCGTCAGCCGTAAATGCCTGTGGGAACGCCGTCAACGTCTGGGCATTCCACGGCGCAAGACCGGGGTCGCCAGCGAGAGCTGAACGTTACCTGTCGAGTGTGCGGGTAACGCTTGAGGATGTGAAAAAACTGTTACCTCAGTCCTTTCACGTAACAGAAGCCGGGGTTATCGGTAACGAAACCCCGGCTTTTTTTCGCCCCGACAAAACGGTTATATCGACCTAACCCCTTGTTTTATTGGGTTTCGCAAAAGTTGGCACGCCCCCTGCTATATGTTTAGTACAAGAACAATAACAAGCAATGCACAAGACAATAAAAATAAGACGAATCGACTCACGCACAATAAAAACAAGACGGCGAGAGGCGCAGCTAACTGATTCTTTTGGAGAGGCGTTGTATTTGGGGCTTGCCCCACGACCAGGCCGAGAACAACAAAAACTGTCCTAAGACAGAGCCTGTACTGGTTGGATCGAGAGATCACTGCAATTCAGCGACCAAAGCAATCCGTTTGCTCTTGGCTCCCGATTGGGAGGGTCACGAAGGAAACACTTCGTGGCGAGGGCACTCAACAAAAACAAGAAGCCCGAATCAATAATAAAAAGAGCACGCAACTACTTCTTGGGGAGCTTCGGCTCCCCTTGTAGTTTCTCCCCCCCGGCAAAATCCTCCATTTTTATCGCCCGCGATGCCTGTAGCCTGCGGCTTGCAGCTCAAATCGGCCGTGTCCTACACCATCCCCCGACTAAATGCTAGAATCTGCGCCCATCATGCGGTCATTCTTTGGTATGGCCGAACATTCCTTCAAACAGTGCATCCCATGCTGAAGAAGTTGTTCCAGTCATTCCGAACTCCCGTGCGTCGTACGCAACACATCCGCAGCACCCCTGAAGTGCTCAACAGCGGTCAACATTCGCTGCAGAAAACGCAGTTCAGCCGCTATGCGGTGAATATCGTCGAACGCCTGCAAGGTGCCGGTTACCAGGCTTATCTGGTCGGCGGTTGCGTGCGTGACATGCTGCTGGGCATCACGCCCAAGGATTTCGACGTCGCCACCAGCGCCACCCCCGAGCAAGTCCGTGCCGAATTCCGCAATGCGCGGATCATCGGTCGCCGCTTCAAACTGGTGCATATCCATTTCGGTCGCGAAATCATTGAAGTCGCGACTTTCCGCGCCAATCACCCGGTCAACGAAGACGACGAAGACAGCAACCAGTCTTCGCGTAATGAGAGCGGGCGGATTCTGCGCGACAACGTTTACGGCACCCTGGAAGAAGACGCGCAACGCCGCGACTTCACCATCAATGCCCTGTATTACGATCCGGTCAGCGAGCGCATTCTCGACTACGCCAACGGCGTACACGACATCCGCAATCACCTGATCCGTCTGATCGGCGATCCGAAGCAGCGCTACCAGGAAGACCCGGTGCGTATGCTGCGTGCCGTTCGTTTTGCCGCCAAGCTCAACTTCGGCATCGAGAAGCACACCGTGCAGCCGATCCGTGAACTGGCACCGATGCTGCGCGAGATCCCCTCGGCACGCCTGTTCGAAGAAGTGCTCAAGCTATTCCTCTCGGGCCACGGCGCGATCACCTTCGAAATGCTGGTTGATCTGCAACTGTTCGCCCCGCTGTTCCCGGCCAGTGCCGATGCGCTGGAACACAACCCGGAATACACTCACACGCTGATCAGCGAAGCGCTGACCAACACCGACCTGCGCATCAAGCAGAACAAACCGGTAACCCCGGCGTTCCTGTTTGCCGCGCTGCTGTGGCCTGCCCTGCCGGCCCGCGTGCTGCGCCTGCAAGAACGTGGCATGCCGCCGATTCCGGCGATGCAGGAAGGCGCCCACGAGCTGATCGCCGAACAGTGCCAGCGCATTGCGATTCCGAAACGTTTCACCATGCCGATCCGCGAGATCTGGGACATGCAGGAGCGCTTGCCACGCCGCAGCGGCAAACGTGCCGATCTGTTGCTGGACAACCCGCGCTTCCGCGCCGGATACGACTTCCTGCTGCTGCGTGAAAGCGCAGGCGAGGAGACCGATGGCCTGGGCGAGTGGTGGACCGACTATCAGGACGCCAACGACAGCGAGCGCCGCGACATGATTCGCGACCTCAGCGGTAAAGGTGATGACGCCAGCGGTGCTCCGCGCAAACGTCGCCGCAGCAGCGGTTCCAAACGCAAACGCGCCGGCGCACCGAGCGCTTCGACCGGCGAGTAAAGGCATGGAACGCATCTACATCGGCATGGGCAGCAACCTCGCGGACCCGGCCGAACAGTTGCGCAGCGCCGTTGAGGCGCTGGGGCAATTGCCGCAGACCACGCTGGTTGGCGTTTCCGCCTTCTACCAAAGCGATTCCCTGTTGCCTGGCCAGCCGCGTTACACCAACGCGGTCGCTGCGCTCGACAGCTCACTTGCACCACTGGAACTGCTCGACGCCTTGCAAGCTATCGAGAACGATCAGGGCCGTGAACGTCTGGAACGTTGGGGCCCACGCACACTGGATCTGGACATTCTGCTGTTCGGTGATCGACTGATCGATGAACCGCGCCTGAAAATCCCGCATTACCAGATTCAGGAACGCGCGTTCGTGCTCTATCCCCTCGCTGAACTGGCCCCACAAGATTTGCGTCTTGCCGATGGCCGCAGCCTGTCCGATCTGCTCACCGCCTGCCCGTTCGTCGGCCTGGAACGCCTCTCGACAGATTGATTGCAATCCCCTGTGGGAGCGAGCCTGCTCGCGAAAGCGGTGTGTCATTCAACACTGTGTTGACTGATTCGCCGCCTTCGCGAGCAGGCTCGCTCCCACATTGGTTTATTCCACACCCAGGATTTTTGTCGGACAAAAAATCGCCGAATCAGCCCTGCCGCGCCGCTGAATCGCATCAGTAACGCCGGTAACACTCCCCTCGTAACAATGCGGTAACACACGCAATTGACTTCCTGTTGGCTCATCACGACTATAGGCGTCCCGCTGCCGCCAACCCGGCACATACGGGCGCAATCCAGGCCTTATAAGCACGACAAAAGAGCGTGCGCCTGAGTAGATGACGAATCACGCGCGTTACTCGCAGTAGTTTCCAGAGCGCCTGAACGAGGATTTTTTACATGCCAGCCATCACCCTGACCACGCTCCAGAGCCTCAAGCAGAAAGGTGAAAAGATCACCATGCTGACCTGCTATGACGCGACCTTCGCCCACGCCTGCAACGAGGCCGGTGTCGAAGTGCTGCTGGTGGGCGACTCCCTCGGCATGGTCCTGCAAGGTCACGACAGCACCCTGCCGGTGACCACCGCAGAAATGGCCTACCACACCGCGTGCGTCAAACGCGGCAACACTGATGCCCTGATCCTCGCCGACCTGCCGTTCATGGCCAACGCCACCCTTGAACAAACCATGACTAACAGCGCCATGCTGATGCAGGCTGGTGCGCACATGATCAAGGTGGAAGGTCAGTTGTGGCTGGCCGAGTCGATCCGTCTGCTTGCCGAGCGCGGTGTACCGGTTTGCGCGCACATGGGTCTGACCCCACAAGCGGTGAACATTCTCGGCGGCTATAAAGTGCAGGGTCGCAACGAAAACCAGGCGCGGCAGATGCGTGCTGATGCGATTTCGCTGGAACAGGCCGGCGCGGCGATGCTGCTGCTCGAATGCGTACCGAGCGAACTGGCCGCTGAAATCAGCCAGGCCGTGAAGATTCCGGTGATCGGCATCGGCGCCGGTAACGCCACCGACGGCCAGGTTCTGGTACTGCACGACATGCTCGGCCTGTCGATCACTGGCCGTGTGCCAAAATTCGTCAAGAACTTCATGCACGGTCAGGACAGCATTCAGTCCGCGCTGAAGGCTTACGTCAGTGAAGTCAAAGCCACCACGTTCCCTGGCATCGAACACGGATTCTCTGCATGAACACCGTTAAAACCGTACGCGAACTGCGCGCCGCCGTAGCCCGCGCCCGCAGCGAAGGCAAGCGCATAGGCTTCGTGCCGACCATGGGCAACCTGCACAGCGGTCACGTTGCACTGATCACCAAAGCCACGCAGCGCGTCGATTTCGTGGTCGCGAGCATTTTCGTCAACCCGCTGCAGTTTGGCGCCGGCGAAGACCTCGATAAGTACCCGCGCACGTTGGCAGCGGACCAGGAAAAACTGCTCGAAGCCGGTTGTTCCCTGCTCTTCGCTCCGACTGTCGAGGAAATGTACCCCGACGGCATGGCCGGACAGACTCGGGTCAGCGTGCCGCAATTGTCCGAAGGCCTGTGCGGCGCCAGCCGTCCGGGGCACTTTGAAGGCGTGGCGACCGTGGTCAGCAAGCTGTTCAACATGGTCCAGCCGGATCTGGCGATTTTCGGTCAAAAGGACTACCAGCAACTGGCGGTGATCCGTGCGCTGGTGCATGACCTGAACATGCCGATCCAGATCATTGGCGAGCCGACCGTACGCGCCGCCGATGGCCTGGCGCTGTCCTCGCGCAATGGCTTCCTCAGCGAAGAACAACGTGCGGTGGCTCCGGTGGTCTATCGCTCGCTGAGCAACATTGCCGAGTCGATCAAGCAAGGTGAACGCGACTTCCCGGCGCTGATCGCTGCCCAGTTGCAGCAGCTTGAAGCCGCAGGTCTGCGCCCGGATTACCTGGAAATCCGCCACGCCTTGACCTTGCGCCCGGCAACGGCAGAAGACCGTGACCTGGTGATTCTGGTGGCCGCGTTCCTCGGCACCACGCGGTTGATCGATAACCTGCACCTGAATCTCGATACCCCGGTTTAAAGACACCGCAATACCCCCTGTAGGAGTGAGCCTGCTCGCGATAGCGGTGTGTCAGTCAGCATTAGTGTTGAATGACACACCGCTATCGCGAGCAGGCTCACTCCTACAGTGTTTTTCAGCGTCATGAAGATTGCATTCCAGCTGTATTGCCGCCCTCAAAGCCTTCGGGCACACTGCCCGCCGTTCGATTCCAACCCGGGAAAACCCCTAATGCACGCGATCATGCTCAAGGCCAAACTGCACCGCGCCGAAGTCACCCATGCGGTGCTCGATTACGAAGGTTCGTGCGCCATCGATGGCGAGTGGCTGGACTTGTCCGGCATTCGTGAATACGAGCAGATCCAGATTTATAACGTCGACAACGGCGAGCGTTTCACCACCTACGCGATTCGTGGCGAAGAAGGCTCGCGGATGATCTCGGTCAATGGCGCCGCTGCGCACAAGGCCAAGGTCGGCGACCGCGTAATCATTTGTGCCTACGCCCATTACAGCGAAGCGGAGCTGGTCAATTTCAAGCCGCGCATGCTCTACATGGCGCCGGGCAATGAACTGAGCCACACCAGCAACGCCATCCCGGTTCAGCTCGCCTGATCCCGATTTCGCCCCGCCCCCTCCGTTTGTCGGCCAGTTCCCGGTCTCGATGTTAAAAAAGTACAGGGATCTGGTCAGACAAAGTCAAGACAGAACGCAGCGCGAGGTTTACTGTATTCGCCCTGTGTCCGGAAATCGTGTCGACGCAGTTGATCCCATGCCCAAACATGGCGTGCCGGGTCTGTTCAGTGTTCAAAGGCCGTTCAAGTAAAAAGGAAAACCGCAGCGATGGCGTATTACCTCACTCCTCAAGACGTTACCGCTCTGCCCGCCTGGCAAGCGTTGAAAGACCACCGCCAAGCCATGCAGGATTTCAGCATGCGCGAAGCCTTCAACGCCGATCCGCAGCGCTTCAATCAGTTCACCCTCAGCAGCTGTGGACTGTTTCTCGATTATTCGAAGAATTTGATCAACGCCCAGACCCGCAACCTGCTGGTCGGTCTGGCCAATGAAGTCGATCTCAAAGGCGCCATCAAAGCGCTGTTTGAAGGCGAAATCGTCAACACTTCCGAAGGCCGCCCGGCGCTGCACACCGCCCTGCGTCGCCCGGTGGGCGACAAGCTGTCGGTCAATGGCGTCAACGTGATGCCGGAAGTCCACAAGGTTTTGAACCAGATCACCGATCTGGTCGGCCGCATTCACGACGGTCTGTGGCGTGGTTATACCGAGAAGCCGATCACCGACGTGGTCAACATTGGTATCGGTGGCTCGTTCCTCGGCCCTGAGCTGGTGTCCGAAGCGCTGCTGTCGTACGCGCAGAAAGGCGTGCGTTGCCATTATCTGGCGAACATCGATGGCAGCGAATTCCACGAGCTGACGCAGAAACTGCGCGCCGAGACCACACTGTTCATTGTTTCGTCGAAGTCGTTCAACACCCTCGAAACCCTGAAGAACGCTCAGGCCGCACGTGCCTGGTACCTGGCGCAGGGCGGTTCGGAAGCCGAGTTGTATCGTCACTTCATCGCCGTTTCGAGCAACAACGCTGCTGCCGTAGCGTTCGGTATCCGCGAAGAAAACATCTTCCCGATGTGGGACTGGGTCGGTGGTCGTTATTCGCTGTGGTCGGCCATCGGTTTGCCGATTGCCCTGGCCATCGGCATGTCCAACTTCAAGGAATTGCTGTCCGGTGCCTACACCATGGACCAGCATTTCCAGACCGCGCCGTTCGAACAGAACATGCCGGTGCTGCTGGCCCTGCTCGGTGTGTGGTACGGCAACTTCTGGGGCGCGCAAAGCCACGCGATCCTGCCGTACGACCATTACCTGCGCAACATCACCAAGCACCTGCAACAACTGGACATGGAATCCAACGGCAAGAGCGTGCGTCAGGACGGCACGCCGGTGTCGACCGATACCGGCCCGGTGATCTGGGGCGGCGTCGGCTGCAACGGTCAGCACGCTTACCACCAGTTGCTGCATCAAGGTTCGCAGTTGATCCCGGCCGACTTCATTGTGCCGATCGTCAGCTTCAACCCGGTTTCCGACCACCATCAGTGGCTGTACGCCAACTGCCTGTCGCAAAGCCAGGCGCTGATGCTCGGCAAGACCCTGCCGGAAGCCGAGCAGGAACTGCGCGACAAAGGCATGAGCGAAGCAGAAGTGCACAAACTCGCACCGCACAAGGTGATCCCGGGCAACCGTCCGAGCAACACCATCGTGGTCGAGCGCATCAGCCCGCGCCGTCTCGGCGCACTGGTGGCGATGTATGAACACAAAGTGTTCGTGCAAAGCGTGGTCTGGGGCATCAACGCCTTTGACCAATGGGGCGTTGAGTTGGGCAAGGAATTGGGTAAAGGCGTTTACAACCGTCTGGTCGGCAGCGATGAAAGCACTGCTGATGATCCATCTACCCAGGGCCTGATCAACTACTTCCGCGGTCGTCACCGCGGTTGATGTGAATGGGTTGCCCACAATTCCAGTGGGCAACCCATTTCCAATGTGGGAGCGAGCCTGCTCGCGAATGCGGTGTGTCATTCAGCCTCTTTGTTGACTGACTCACCGCATTCGCGAGCAAGCTCGCTCCCACAGTTGTTTTACACATGACTTGAACCTCTGCATCGCTCGGCGCATCTTTATTCCTGTCGCACCACAAGAATAAGGAACCGTCATGTTCGATATCAGCACGTTCCCCAAAGCCGATGCCGTCCGCCGGGCTGCGCAGTTGAGTCAGGAAGACTATCGGCGCCTGTACCGCGAATCCATTGAACACCCCAATACCTTCTGGGCCGAACAGGCCACGCAGTTCCTCGACTGGAGCACGCCGTGGCAGACCGTCCAGCGCTATGACCTGAAAACCGGTGAAGCCGCCTGGTTTTCCGGGGCCAAACTGAATGTCAGTTACAACTGCATTGACCGCCACCTGGAAAAGCGCGGCGAGCAGACCGCCCTGCTCTGGGAAGGCGACGACCCGGCCGAATCGGCACAAATCACTTACAAAAAACTCCATCACCATGTCTGCCGCCTGGCCAACGTGCTGAAAAGCCGTGGCGTGAAGAAAGGCGACCGGGTGTGCATCTACATGCCGATGATCCCCGAAGCCGCTTACGCCATGCTCGCGTGTTCGCGGATCGGCGCTATCCATTCGGTGGTGTTCGGCGGTTTCTCCCCCGATTCCCTGCGTGACCGCATTCTCGATGCCGATTGCCGCACGGTGATCACGGCGGATGAAGGCGTGCGCGGCGGCAAGTTCGTGCCACTGAAACAGAACGTCGACAAAGCCCTGCAGAGTTGCCCGGACGTCAGCACCGTCGTGGTGGTCGAGCGCACCCAAGGCAAAGTCGATTGGGTTGAGGGCCGTGACCTCTGGTATCACCAGGCTGTGCGCGACGTCAGCGACGATTGCCCGCCGGAACCAATGGACGCCGAAGATCCGCTGTTCATCCTCTACACCTCCGGCAGCACCGGCAAACCCAAAGGCGTGCTGCACACCACCGGCGGTTACCTGCTGCAAGCGGCGATGACCTTCAAATACGTGCTCGATTACCGCGACGGCGAAGTGTTCTGGTGCACCGCCGATGTCGGCTGGGTCACCGGCCACAGTTACATCGTCTACGGCCCATTGGCCAATGGCGCAACCACGCTGATGTTCGAAGGCGTGCCGAGCTACCCGAGCAGCTCACGATTCTGGCAGGTCATCGATAAACACAAGGTCAACATTTTCTACACTGCTCCCACAGCTCTGCGCGCGTTGATGCGCGAAGGTGCCGAACCGTTGCAGGAAACGTCGCGCGCCAGCCTCAGATTGCTCGGCAGCGTCGGTGAGCCGATCAACCCGGAGGCGTGGGAATGGTATTTCAATGTCGTAGGAGAACAGCGCTGCCCCATCGTCGACACCTGGTGGCAGACCGAAACCGGCGGCATCATGCTCAGCCCGCTGGTCAGCGCACAACGGATCAAACCGGGCTGCGCCACGCAGCCGATGTTCGGCGTGCAACCGGTGTTGCTCGATGAGCACGGCAAGGAAATCAAAGGCGCCGGCAGCGGCGTGCTGGCGATCAAATCGAGTTGGCCGGCGCAGATCCGCAGCGTCTATGGCGACCCGCAACGCATGGTCGACACCTATTTCAAACCCTACCCCGGCTACTATTTCACTGGCGACGGCGCACGCCGCGACGAGGACGGCGATTACTGGATCACCGGGCGCATCGACGACGTGATCAACGTTTCCGGCCACCGTATCGGTACGGCTGAAGTGGAAAGCGCACTGGTGTTGCACGACAGCATCGCCGAGGCTGCCGTGGTCGGTTACCCGCACGACGTCAAAGGTCAGGGCATCTACGCCTTCGTCACCCCGATGAACGGCACCGAGCCGAATGATGAATTGAAGAAAGAACTGCTCGCCCACGTCAGCAAGGAAATCGGCAGCTTCGCCAAACCGGACCTGATCCAGTGGGCGCCGGCCTTGCCGAAAACCCGTTCAGGCAAGATCATGCGGCGCATCCTGCGCAAGATCGCCTGCAACGAACTCGACAGCCTCGGCGACACCTCGACCCTGGCCGACCCGAGCGTGGTGCAAGGCCTGATCGACAAGCGCCTCAATCAGTAACACTACGGGCGCGGTCAACCGGTCGCGCCCGCTCTTCTTCACTGAGTAGTCATGGAATTCATCCGTAGTCGTATCGAAAACCAACTGATGAGCCTGACCGGGCTGTCACTCGGCCAACTCGACCTGGAAAACCCCAAGGGCGATCCCGGCCTGTTCGGCCCCGACTCGGTCAGTTGGCAAGTGCACGGCGATTTCAGCAGCATGTTGATCGGCGGCATCAGCGCGTTGTTGCTGCAAGCCTTGCATCCACTGGCATTGGCCGGGGTTTGGGATCATTCGAATTTCCGTGAAGACATGCTCGGACGCTTGCGGCGCACCAGTCAGTTTGTTTCCGGCACCACCTTCGGTTCGCGGCGGGATGCCGACTGGCTGATCGAGAAGGTGCGCACCATTCACCTGCAAGTGGTCGGCACTGCTCCGGATGGCCGGCCCTATGCGGCAAGTGATCCAGACTTGCTGACGTGGGTGCATGTGGCCGAGGTCAGCAACTTTCTCGCGGCACATTTGCGTTATCGCAATCCGCAGTTGTCGGGGGCGGATCAGGATCGTTATTACGCGGAAATCGCCGTGATTGCCGAACGACTCGGTGCTCAGGATGTGCCGAAATCGCGTCAGGCCGTAGCCGATTATCTGCAACGCATGCGCCCGCAGTTGCTGTGCGATGAGCGCAGCCGAGAAGTATTGCGCCTATTGCTGGCCGCACCGGCGCCCAGTGTTCTGGCGCGACCGTTTGGCGATTTGATGATGAAGGCCGGTATTGATCTGCTGCCGGACTGGGCCAGCGATATGCTCGATGTCCGCCAGAGTTCGCTGCAACGCCAGTTGATTCGCGCCAGCGTCAGACGCAGCGCGCCGATGCTGCGCTGGGCGATGCGCAATGGTTCGGTGCAACGAGCCAAACGCAGGATGGGTTTGCTGACCTGAAAACTTCGCGAGCAGGCTCGCTCCCACATTTGGAATGCATTCCCATGTGGGAGCGAGCCTGCTCGCGAAGGTCGCAACTCGATTGCTCGCCAAACTGCTAAACTCCCGCGCCCCCATTCTCTCCAGCAAGGCGCCCGCATGTCTTCCTTGAATCAGGCGCTGCGCGCCGCCCTCGATCAACGCCAGGACTTGCTCGCCGAGTTGCACCGCCAGGGCACCGATTGTTATCGGCTGTTCCACGGCAGCCAGGAAGGCGCTGGCGGTCTGACCATCGACCGCTACGGCCCGCAACTGCTGGTGCAGAGCTTCCACCAGACCCTCGAGCGCGATGACCTGCTGCAACTGCACGCCATGGTCAATCAAACATTGGGCCTGGAAACGTTGCTGGTTTACAACGACCGCTCCCGTGGCAATTCGCGTATTGATCGTGAAGACAGCGTCTACAAAGCCGAAGACGCCGCGCTGGCCGATCTGGTCGGTCACGAATGGGGTCTGAACTACCGTGTGCGCGGGCGTCATGCCGGGCAGGACCCGCTGCTGTTCCTCGACCTGCGCAACACCCGTGGCTGGGTCAAGGATCACGCCAAAGGCAAATCCGTGCTCAACCTGTTCGCTTACACCTGCGGCGTCGGCCTCAGCGCAGCCGCCGGTGGCGCGCGTGAAGTGTGCAACCTGGATTTCGCCGAAGGCAATCTGGCGGTCGGCCGCGAAAACGGTCTGCTCAACCCGCAGTTGCCGCAGATGCAGTTCATCCAGTCGGACTACTTCCCGGCCATCCGCCAACTCGCCGGGCTGCCGATCAGCCAGCGCCGGGGGCAGAAACTGCCGAGCTACCAGCGCCTCGATCAGCGCCAATATGACCTGGTCCTGCTCGATCCACCGGCCTGGGCCAAGAGTGCATTCGGCACCGTCGACCTGCTGCGCGACTACCAGAGCCTGCTCAAACCGGCCCTGCTGACCACCGCCGACAACGGCGTGCTGATCTGCTGCAACAACCTGGCGAAAGTCAGCATGGACGACTGGCGCGAGCAGGTGCTGCGCTGTGCCGAGAAGGCCGGGCGACCGGTACGTGAGTGGAGCGTGATGACACCGGGCGCCGACTTCCCGTCCATGGACCAGCAACCGCCGCTGAAAACCCTGATCCTGCAGCTCTGAACCGCTCGCGCGGCTGACAACTATCTAATGTGGGAGCGAGCCTGCTCGCGAAAGCGGTGTATCAGCCAACGAATAGAGCGACTGATATGACGCCTTCGCGAGCAGGCTCGCTCCCACATGGAAAGCGTTCCTACAGAAGAATCTGAACAATCCTGCTCCATGCGAGGTACTTCGGAACCAGAATCGCGTGCCATACTCCAAGGCACTCCGATTCAGACAGATGAAGCCGCACATGCCCAAAGGATTGATTCGCGCGATTGGCGCCTTGTTGACTGCTCTGGCCCTCTACAGCCTGCTGGGGTTTCTGATTTTGCCGGGCATCGCCCTGCGTGTGGCCAATCAACAACTGGCCAATTACGCAACGGTGCCTGCGCATATCCAGCGTATCGAGCTCAACCCGTTCAGCCTTGAAGTCACCCTGTGGGGACTGGTCATCGGCGAGCCGGGCAAGGAACAGGTCGGCTTCGATCGCCTGTACGCCGACCTGCAAATCGACAGCCTGTGGACCAAAGCCCTGCATCTGGCCAACATCGAGCTGGACAAACCGAAGACCGAAATCCTTTTCGCCAAAGACGGCAAACTCAACCTGCTCGGCCTGTTCAATGTGCCGGCCAGTGAGCCGACACCAGCCGACCCGGACGCCAAACCGTTCCCGCTGCGCATCGACAACATCAAACTGGCCGGCGGCGTCGTGCACTTTGAGGACGTGCGCCCGAGCGAGCCCATCGAGTTTCTCTACGACGACCTCAGCTTCGAACTGAAAAACCTCAGCACCCTGCCCGAAGACAGTGCCGACATGACCCTGGTCGCCATCGGCCCGGCCGGTGGGCGGATCGACTGGAGTGGCAATTTCAGCCTGATCCCGTTCACTTCCGAAGGCACCCTGAAAGTCACCGACGGCAAGATGAAAGCGTTCTGGCCCTACGTGCGTGATTCGGTGCCGCTGGTCCTGGAAGACGGTGTGATCAGCCTCAGCAGCGAATACAAACTCAATCTGTCGAAAGAAACCGAGCTGCAACTGAACAACGTGGCGGTGAGCATCGCGCCGTTCGCCATCAAGGCTCCGGATGGGCGGCCACTGGCGAAACTCGAACGCCTGGACGTCAGCGAAACCTCGGTGGATCTGGCCAAGCAACAAGTCGTGGTCGGCAAGATCCGCAGCAACAAACTGGAAACCTGGGCTGCCCTTGAAGCCGACGGCCAGCTGGACTGGCAGAAACTGTTCGCCAGCCAACCGTCCAAACCTGCCGCCAAAGCCGCCGCAGAACCGGCGAACACGCCAGCCGCTGCCGACTCGCCGAAAGCTGAACCGACTGCGCCGAGCAAGCCATGGCAAGTGCTGCTCAAAGACGTGCAATTGCGCAACTACACCGTGCATCTTGCCGACCGCTCGGCCAAACCGGCAGTAGCACTGGACATCACCCCGCTGAACGTCGACCTGCAGGATTTCGACAGCCTCAACGGTTCGCCCTTCCAGCTCAAGCTCGACAGCGGCGTGGGCAAGCAAGGCAAGATCACGGCCGACGGCACCGTCAATCTCGCCCCGGTCAACGCCCAGCTCAATGTGAAAACCCAGGACATCGACCTGCGTGTCGCGCAGTCCTATATCAATCCGTTCATTCGCCTGGAACTGCGCAGCGGCATGCTCGGCAGTGACCTGAAGGTCAATCTCAAGAGCACCGAACCACTGGCACTCAGCGTCACCGGTCGCGCACAAATCGATCAACTGCACACCCTCGACACCCTGAAAACCCGCGACTTCCTCAAATGGCAGCAAGTGGTGGTCGAAGGCCTGAACTATCAGCACGGCGACAGTCTGTCGATCGACAAGGTCAACCTGTTCCAGCCTTATGTGCGGTTCATGATCAACGACGATCGCACCACCAACATCGACGACCTGCTGATCCCGCAACCGGCCGACAGCGGCGCGAAAACCACGACAGCGAAACCGGCCAGCAACGAGAAACCGTTGGGCATTCACATCGGTGGCATCGCGATCAATGACGGCTCGGCCAACTTTGCCGACTTCAGCCTGACGCCGAACTTCGCCACCGCCGTGCAGCAGCTCAACGGCCAGATCGGCACCATCGACAGCCGTCAGGCGAAACCGGCCAGCGTCGATATCAAAGGCAAGGTCGACCGCTACGCACCCGTGACCATCAAGGGCGCGGTCAATCCTTTCGACCCGATGGCCAGCCTCGACATCGCCACCAGTTTCAAACGCGTCGAGCTGACGACACTGACGCCCTACTCCGGCAAATTCGCCGGCTACCGTATCCGCAAGGGCCGGCTCAACCTTGACCTGCATTACCTGATCACCAAGGGCCAGCTCAAAGCCGAAAACAAAGTGGTGGTCGAGCAATTGCAGCTCGGCGAAAAAGTCGACAGCCCGGATGCCGTGAGCCTGCCATTGAAACTGGCAATTGCCCTGCTCAAGGACGTTGACGGCAAAATCTCCATCGAATTGCCGGTAACCGGCGACTTGAACAACCCGCAATTCAGCGTAATGCCGATTGTCTGGCAGACCCTGCGCAACCTGATCGTCAAAGCCGCTGCCGCACCGTTCAAAATGATTGGCGGGCTGATCAGTGGCGGCGGTTCGCAAGACCTCGGCACCGTGTCGTTTGCGCCAGGTTCCAGCGACTTGAGCAAAGATGCCGAAGCGGCGCTGATCAAACTGTCCCAAGCACTGAAGGAACGTCCGGCACTGCGCCTGGAAATCGAAGGCACGGCCGCCAAAAGCAGTGACGGCCCGTTGCTCGCCGAGCAGCGCCTGGAACGTGAATACCAGTACAACTACTACAAGATGCTCCAGCGGCGCGGCGATAAAGTCCCGGCGCAAGCGTCGCTGCTGCAAGTACCAGAGGGCGAGAAAGGCCCACTGCTCGAAGGCATCTACCGCACCCGTCTGAAAACCCAGCCACCGGCCGAATGGAAGGATCTGGGCAAGGAAGAACGCACAGCGAAGATGCGCGATGGCGTGATCCAGTTCTGGAGTGGCAGCGACGTGCTGCTGCGTCAGTTGGGTCAGGACCGTGCCAGCAGCATCAAGGATTATCTGGTCGATAAAGGCCAGCTGGCAGACGACCGCGTGTACTTCATCGACGCCAACCTTGGCGAGGCCGAAAGCGATGGCCGCGTGGTCACGCAAATGCATCTGGATGCCGAGTGATGAAGCGTCAATGGCTGGCCGCGCTGACACTGGCGCTCGCTGCCAGCCATGCCGATGCGTCCGAGACCCTGCGCTGCGGCAGTCAATTGATCAGCCTTGGCGACCGCTCCAGCGAAGTCCTGCAAAAGTGCGGTGAGCCGGTCAGCCGCGATGTGCTGGGCTACAAGCGCAGCGCCAATCGCCGGGAGGAGTTTCAGGTAGAGGAATGGACTTACGGCCCGAGCAACGGCATGTATCAATACCTGCGCTTCGAAGGCAATCGCCTGCGGCAGATCAGCAGCAAACGCGGTAACTGACCCGACACCGATTCCCCTGTAGGAGTGAGCCTGCTCGCGATAGCGGTCTGTCAGCTAATCAAATTGCTGACTGACACACCGCTATCGCGAGCAGGCTCACTCCTACATTTGTTTTGTGTTGTCTCTGAAATAGAACAAGCCCCGACACAAGTGGCGGGGCCTGTAATGGTCACATCCGTGTGACCGTTCGCATGAACTCTAAAGTTGCGGCAGACGTATTGCTCGGCCCGTCTGTCGCGTCTTCTCCCGGTCCAGGCGAGAAGTCATGCCTTACTCGGCTTTCAGGCCGTCAGCGGAGACCGCTTTAACGCCTTTGATTTTCTTGGCGATTGCAACAGCAACGTCTTTCTGCGATTCAGTTACAGCAGTAGTCGACGACAGCGATACAACGCCTTTGTTGGTTTCTACTTTGATGTCGGTACCTGGAATGCCTTTTTCGGTGACCAGGTCAGCTTTGACTTTGGTGGTGATCCAGGTATCGGAAGTAGCTTCTTTAGCCTGGGTGACTTCACCGGCAGCCAGAGTCATTGGAGCCTGGGTAGCCTGGGTGGATTGTGCGAATGCACCGGAAGCCATGGTCAGGGTCAGCGCGGTAGCAGCAGCGGCAGTGATAGCGAACTTCTTCATACGAGTAACTCCTGTTTTTCTGGAAAGTCTGCTGGTTGTCTTGTCAGCAGGGTTACCAAGGTAGTTGCGAACGCTGTGCCAACTTTTGAGAATCGATAATTTCCTTATAAATCAATAAGTTATCAATTAGCAAAATTTTCGAAATCATGCAATTTGCATGACCTTCGAATTATCGACATGCAAGTTACGGTTTTTCGGAAAGTTCCTAAGGCGCTGAAATTATTGAAGCTTTTGTGAAGTGCCGCGCAATGAAAAATGCCCCGCAGTGCGGGGCATTTTCGAGTACATCACTGACCGCTTATGTACCGCTGGCGGTGCAGCCTTTAGGGGAATAATCCGGAGCAACGGTGGTACCGCAGGTCCATACACCCGCGCCGGTACCTGAAGAACGAGTCAGGGTGATGGTCTTGCTCAGCACCGGACCCGGGGCATTGAGCAGTGTGCAAGTGATGGTTCCGGCACCGGTGGATGCAGTACCGGATGCGGCGAGTGTGCAGTTGGATGTCGCCGCCGTCGCACTACCCGCAACCAATGTCAGCGTTGGATCGGTGCCTTGATTGATGGTGTCTTCAAACGGCACCTTCAGCGCACTGATCTCCGCCAGCCCCGCCGTTACCTTCGACCGCGCCTGATACTTGGAATACTGCGGCAAGGCGATGGTCGCCAGAATCCCGATGATGGCCACCACGATCAGCAGTTCGATCAGAGTAAAACCTTGTTGTTTTTTCATAGACACGCTCCATGCATGAGTCGAAATCTCATGATCTGAAAGGGAAGCAGCATAGGCCATGCCAATGCCTTCGAAGCCCCGCCCCTTGGGCGCGAACCACATACATCGCCATTTCCTACAACCCGCAACCGCACTATCTGACACTTTTTGTCACCTGCACTGGCCGTGTTTGGCGCTGTCACTTGACTAGGCTATAAGTCATGAACTGCAAGCGTGCGGAATCCCCATGAACGACATCGCTCTGAGCGGTCTGGCCAAGCAATTGGTGCAGGCCGAACTGCTCACGGAAAAAAGCGCCCAGCAAGCCTCGCAACAGGCCCAGCGTAATCGCTTGTCGCTGGTCAGCTATCTGGTGCAGAACAAACTGGTCAAGAGCTCACAGGTCGCCGAAATCGCCTCCGAGCATTTCGGCATGGCCTTGCTTGATCTCAATTGCCTGGACAAGGAAACCCAGCCCAAAGGCCTGGTCAGCGAAAAACTGGTGCGCCAGCATCACGCCCTGCCCCTGTGGCGACGTGGCAACAAGCTGTTCGTAGGCATTTCCGACCCGAGCAATCATCAAGCGATCAACGACATTCAGTTCAGCACCGGGCTGAGCACCGAAGCCATTCTGGTCGAGGACGACAAGCTCAGCGATGCCATCGAAAAATTCTTCGACACCAACGCCAGCGGTCTGGAGGACATGGCCGATGTCGATCTCGATGGCCTCGATGTCGAATCCATCGACGACAGCAAACAGGACGCCATCGCAGGCCTCGACGCCGACGATGCACCGGTGGTGCGCTTCGTGCACAAGATGCTGCTCGACGCGATCAAAAGCGGCTCATCCGACTTGCACTTCGAACCTTACGAGAAGAACTACCGGGTGCGGGTGCGCACCGACGGCATCCTGCGCGAGGTGGCCAAGCCACCAATTCAACTGGCCGGGCGCATCGCCGCACGCCTGAAAGTCATGGCCAGCCTCGATATTTCGGAACGGCGCAAACCGCAGGACGGGCGGATCAAGATGCGCCTGTCGAAAAGCAGGTCGATCGATTTTCGGGTCAACACGCTGCCGACCCTGTGGGGCGAAAAAGTGGTGATCCGGATCCTCGATCCGTCCAGCGCACAGATCGGCATCGACGCGCTCGGTTACGAACCCGCGCAGAAAGAACTGTACATGGCCGCGCTCAAGCAGCCCCAAGGCATGATTCTGGTCACTGGTCCCACCGGCTCGGGGAAAACCGTGTCGCTGTACACCGGCCTGAATATCCTCAACACCGTCGACATCAATATCTCCACCGCCGAAGACCCGGTGGAAATCAACATGGAAGGCATCAACCAGGTCAACGTCAATCCCAAACAAGGGCTCGACTTTGCCCAGGCACTGCGCTCGTTTCTGCGTCAGGATCCGGACGTGATCATGGTCGGCGAGATCCGCGATCTGGAAACCGCCGAGATCGCGATCAAAGCCGCGCAGACCGGTCACCTGGTGCTCTCGACCCTGCACACCAACAGCGCCGCGGAAACCCTGACGCGCCTGCACAACATGGGCATTCCCGGCTTCAACATTGCCACCTCGGTCAGCCTGATCATCGCCCAGCGCCTGGCACGCAAGCTCTGTAGCCATTGCAAGAAAGCCATCGAGATCCCCCGCGAAACCTTGATCAAGGAAGGCTTCCCCGAGGAACGCATCGGCCATTTCACGATCTACGAGCCGGTCGGTTGCGATCACTGCAACGGCGGCTACAAAGGACGCGTGGGGATTTATGAAGTGGTAAAGAACACACCAGAGCTGCAACGTTTGATCATGGCCGAAGGCAACTCGCTGGAAATCGACCTGCAGATGCGCCGCGACGGCTTCGACGACCTGCGCACCTCCGGGCTGCACAAGGCCATGCAAGGCATCACCAGCCTTGAAGAAATCAACCGGGTCACCAAGGACTGAACATGGCGGTCAAGGCAGCGAAAATCAGTATTTATGCCTGGGAAGGTACGGACAGGAAAGGCAGCAAAGTCACCGGTGAACTCAGTGGACAGAATCCGGCACTGATCAAGGCCCAACTGCGTAAACAGGGGATCAGTCCCGGCAAGGTACGCAAAAAATCCGCGTCGTTGTTGAGTTTTGGCAAACGCATCAAGGCCCAGGACATCGCCCTGTTCACCCGGCAGATGGCGACCATGATGAAGGCCGGCGTGCCGCTGCTGCAGTCGTTCGACATCATTGGCGAAGGTTTTGAAAACCCGGCCATGCGCAAGCTGGTGGACGAGGTCAAACAGGAGGTCGCGGCCGGTAACAGCTTCGCCACAGCCCTGCGCAAGAAGCCGCAGTATTTCGACGAGTTGTATTGCAACCTGGTCGATGCCGGCGAGCAGTCCGGCGCCCTCGACACGCTGCTGGAACGGGTCGCAACCTATAAGGAAAAAAGCGAACGGCTCAAGGCCAAGATCAAGAAAGCCATGACCTACCCCACCGCCGTCGTACTGGTCGCAGCGGTCGTGACCGGAATTCTGCTGGTTAAAGTGGTGCCGCAATTCCAGTCGGTATTCTCGGGGTTCGGTGCAGAGTTACCGGCCTTCACCCTGATGGTGATCAGCCTTTCGGAATTCATGCAGCAATGGTGGTGGGCGATTCTCGGCGCGCTGGTCGCGGCGATTTTCGGCACCCGTCACGCACTGAAAACCTCCCAGGCGCTACGTGATCGCAAAGACACCTGGCTGTTGAAACTGCCCTTGGTCGGCACGCTGATGTACAAGTCAGCGGTAGCCCGTTTCGCTCGAACCCTGTCGACCACGTTTGCTGCCGGTGTGCCATTGGTGGAAGCGCTCGACTCGGTGGCCGGCGCTACCGGCAATGTGGTGTTCAAGCGTGCCGTGCTGCGCATTCGCCAAGACGTCTCCACCGGCATGCAGCTGAATTTTTCGATGCGCAGCACCGGAGTCTTTCCCAACATGGCCGTGCAGATGACCGCGATTGGCGAAGAGTCGGGGGCGCTAGATGAAATGCTCGACAAGGTTGCAGGCTTTTACGAGGAAGAAGTGGATAACATGGTCGACAATCTCACCAGCCTCATGGAGCCGTTCATCATGGTCGTGCTGGGGGTGATCGTCGGCGGGCTGGTGGTAGCCATGTACCTGCCGATTTTCCAACTCGGCTCAGCGATCTGACATGCCTATCGACGAACTGTTCGCCCTGTATCCGCTGGCCTTTGTCTTTACCGCCCTGCTGCTCGGTCTGGTGGTCGGCAGCTTCCTCAATGTGCTGATCTGGCGCCTGCCGAAAATGCTCGAACGCGATTGGCGTCAGCAAGCCCACGACGTGCTCGGTTTGCCCGGCGAAACGCCGCTGCCCACCTACAACCTGATGCTGCCGCACTCTGAATGCCCGCACTGCGCCCACCGGATCCGCGCGTGGGAAAACATTCCGCTGCTCAGTTATCTGTGGCTGCGGGGGCGCTGTTCGGCGTGCGCTGCACCTATCAGCAAACGCTATCCGCTGACCGAACTGGCCTGCGGGCTGCTCTCGGCATTCATTGCCTGGCACTTCGGTTTCGGCTGGCCGGCGTGCCTGCTGATCGTCCTCACCTGGGGTTTGCTGGCGATGAGTCTGATCGACACCGAACATCAACTGCTGCCCGATGTGCTGGTGCTGCCGTTGCTGTGGCTGGGGTTGATCGTCAACAGTTTCGGCGTCTTCGTACCGTTGCACGATGCACTGTGGGGCGCGGTGGCCGGTTATATGGCGCTGTGGTCGGTGTTCTGGCTGTTCAAGCTGCTGACCGGCAAGGATGGCATCGGCCACGGTGATTTCAAGCTGTTGGCGCTGCTCGGTGCCTGGGGTGGCTGGCAGATTCTGCCGCTGACGATTCTGTTGTCATCACTGGTCGGCGCCATTATCGGGGTGGTTTTGCTACGCCTGCGCGAACAGAAAACCTCGACGCCGATCCCCTTCGGCCCCTATCTGGCCATTGCCGGCTGGATTGCCTTGCTCTGGGGTGGTCAAATAACCGACTTCTATTGGCAGTTTGTCGGTTTGAAATGAATACCCCTGTGGAAAAACCCTGGACTCTCGGCCTCACCGGCGGCATCGGCAGCGGCAAAAGCGCGGCGGCCCAGCACTTCATCGACCTTGGCATTCATGTGGTTGACGCCGATCACGCGGCGCGCTGGGTGGTTGAGCCGGGGCGCCCGGCGCTGGCAAAAATAGCCGAACACTTCGGGCCTGGCGTTTTGCAGGGCGACGGCACGCTGGATCGCGCCGCCCTGCGCAAACTGATCTTCGAAGTGCCGGAAGAACGCCGCTGGCTCGAAGCCCTGCTGCATCCGTTGATCGCCGAGGAAATCGCTCATCATCTGGCGCTGGCAAAATCGCCTTACGCGATACTGGTTTCGCCGCTGTTGATCGAATCCGGGCAATACGCAATGACCCAGCGCATCCTGGTGATCGACGCTCCGCAACAACTGCAAATCGAACGCACCTTGCAGCGCGACCAGACCAGCGAGCAGCAGGTTCAGGCGATCCTCAAGGCCCAGTCGAGCCGCGAAGACCGTTTGAGCCGTGCCGACGACGTAGTGGTCAACGACCGCGACCTCGCCTGGCTGCACAGTGAGGTCGAGCGCCTGCATCACTTTTACCTGACTTTATCCGGAGGCCAAGCATGAGCCAGATCCCCACCGTTGAATGCCCGACCTGCGGCGCCCCCGTGGAATTCACCGCCGAAAACAAGTTTCGGCCGTTCTGCTCTGATCGCTGCAAGCTGATCGACCTCGGCGCCTGGGCATCGGAAGAACACAAGATTCCGGTCGCACCGGATGCCGAGGATGAACTGTTTTCCGGCGATTTCGATCCGCGTCACTGACCCTGATCAGGGCCGCATAAAGCCGTAGTCCTGATCGTCGTCGAGGTTTTCCGCGAGAAAACGCAACTCGTCGGCCAGGTCTTCGGCGTTGCGCACGGCCTTGCTCTGCTGCACCACCGCACTGAGCAAGGCGCGCAAACTCAACCCCGGGTCAAAGCCCACCTCCTGCGCCATGTCCAGACTCTGCCGGGTTTCCTGCCTCGCCCACTCGTAAACACTCATGCCGCTGCTCCTGAAGGGATTTGCGCGAGCATGAAATCTCCCGCGCATGGCGGGTTTGATATGGATCAAGACTTGGGATCGTCGTCCTTCCACGGCGCCGAAAGGTAGCGCGTGCGATTGAACGTCTCCAGCCATTCCGGGCAGAACACCACCAGCGCGCTGACGACCATGCCGTTGATGAACGCCTCGGGAAACAGCAGCAGCCACAGATAACCGACGAAATCTTCCAGCCACTCCGGCATGGCGAAAATACCGTCGTACCACAGCAGCGTCAGGCTCAGGATCAGGCACAACAACGCTGAAAGCGCGGCGGCAAAAAAACCGGAGCAGAAGATATAAACGAACGGATTACGTGGCTGTGCGCGCTCGACAACGATCGCCACGCATTCGGTGATCAACACCGGTAACAGAATCAGCAGCGAACCATTGACCCCGATGGCCAGCAGATCCTGACGGCCCAGTAGCACCAGACCGATCTGCGCGACCAGACCACCGACAATCGCCAGCGGCCAGTCCAGCAGCAATGTAACTGCCGTCATGCCGATGAAGTGATAGGACACACCCGTGTCGAAATCCCTGCGCACCAGCCACAACAGAAACAACGCGAACACCGTCCCGAACAGCAGGTGCTGACGCCGACTGTCGCTGAACAACTCGACCCACGGCGCGCGCACAATCGCCCAGAGCAGCACCGGCACATAAATCAGCCAGCCGAGCGTCAGGCTCGCCGAGGACAACAGTTCAGCTCCAATCATGACCCTCACCTTTGCGACGACGCATTCCCTGCAGGAGCTGCCGAAGGCTGCGATCTTTTGATCTTGCTCCTTTAAAGTCAAAAGATCGCAGCCTTCGGCTGCTCCTACAAGAGCTCGATGACGCGGCGGTTTGTAAGCATCAGCCCAAGCAAAGCTTTCTGCTTGTCGCATTTGAACGCTAAGCTTGGGCCTATGGATGACTCAGATTATTTACGCCTGCTGACCATCGCGGCCGAGCAGGCCAACGCCTTTCTGTCCAATGCCCGCAAATGGGAGCGTGAGCGTTGGGTCTGCCAGCGCCTGCTGCAAGGCCTGAACATTCCCTACCGCGTCGACGAATTCGCGCCGGCCGGCGAACCGCCGGACGTACTGTTTCGCGACGCCAATTTCGAGGTGTTCTTCGTGCTCGACGAGGGGCGCCGGCTCAACGACGAATGGCGCGATGAATTGCAGCGACGACGCAGCGCCTTTTCCCTCAGCCAACTGGTGCGCCGCGAAGCCAAGCCTAAACGGATCCCGGCCAACGAGTTTTTGCTGCGACTGGCGCCGACCTTGCGCAAGAAAGCGCACAACTACAAGGAACGCGGCATGGATCTGGGCGAACTGGACATCATCGCCTTCGCCAGCCTTAAACGTGAGGTGCTGGATCTGAACAGCCATTTTCCGCCGCCGACCGAATACCTGCGCCAAGGCTGGCGTTCGTTGTCTCTGGTCGGCCCGACCTTTGCCCGCGTGCTGTTCGCCCACCCGGATGCGCCGGATTTTCTGCGCAGCAACCTTGGTCGCAGCATCGTCTTCGATGTCGGGATCAGCCTGTGACGCCGCTGCAGCAATTGATTGCCGATGTGCCACAGACCGGGTGTGTGCGCTGGATCGGCGTGCGTCCCGAATCCCGTGGGCCGATGATCGAACTCGATGCAGTGGAGGCGCGGCTGGAAGCAGGGCTGACTGGCGACCACGCTCGCCCCGGAGTGCGCAACGCACGGCAGGTGACGCTGATTCAGTGGGAACATCTGGCGGTGATCAACGCCTTGATGGGGCGCCCCGACAATCAACCGGTGAAACCTGAAGATCTGCGGCGCAATCTCGTTATCAGCGGTATCAATTTGTTTAGCCTCAAGGGTCGGCGCTTTCGCATCGGTCAGGCAATATTCGAAACCACGGGCTGGTGTCAGCCTTGCGCACGTTTGCAGAACAACCTTGGCCCCGGCACCTTTCAAGCCGTGCGCGGGCATGGAGGAATTACCGCGCGGGTGTTACAAAGCGGGATTATTCGCCTTGAAGACCGGGTCAGCGTCGAGCCGGTTCCGGACAGCGGCTATGCTGCGTTCAACCCCGGATAAAAACCGCTGTAGCTTCTGCCCATTCAGCAACGTCTACCTGACGAGGCAAATATGACCAGCCGCCTGAACCCTGAAGACCAGAAACATGTCGAAGAGTACCTGCAACTGTCCCAACACCGAGTCGAGCGCCGGCCTTTCCGGCCGTGGATGCTCCTCGTGCTGGTGCTGGCAGTGACCATTGGTCTGGGCTTGTTGAGCCGCTTTATCAGTTACCTGACGCTATGAGCAGCTTGGCGCTCGCTTGGGTAACCGCACCGATTTCCTTTAAAAACCTTGCGAGTTATCCCTATGTCCCATCGTATTGTTATTGTCGGCGGCGGCGCCGGCGGTCTGGAGTTGGCTACCCGCCTGGGTAAGACTCTGGGCAAGCGCGGCACAGCCAGTGTGATGCTGGTCGACGCCAACCTGACGCACATCTGGAAACCGCTGTTGCACGAAGTGGCCGCCGGATCGCTGAACTCCTCCGAAGACGAACTCAACTATGTTGCCCAAGCGAAATGGAACCACTTCGAGTTTCAGTTGGGGCGCATGAGCGGGCTTGATCGCGCACAGAAGAAAATCCAGCTGGCAGCGACCTACGACGAAAACGGCGTAGAACTGGTGCCTGCACGCGAAGTGCAATACGACTCGCTGGTGATCAGCGTCGGCAGCACCACCAATGATTTCGGCACGCAGGGCGCGGCGCAGCATTGCCTGTTCCTCGATACCCGCAAACAGGCCGAGCGCTTCCACCAGCAGCTGCTGAATCACTATTTGCGTGCCCACGCCGGGCAAACCGATGTGGTCGAGCAGATCAGCGTGGCGATTGTCGGCGCTGGTGCGACGGGCGTTGAACTGGCTGCCGAACTGCACAACGCCGCCCATGAACTGGCGGCGTATGGTCTGGACCGGATCAAACCGGAAAACATGCACATCACCCTGATCGAAGCCGGGCCACGGGTGTTGCCTGCCCTGCCGGAGCGCATCAGCGGGCCGGTGCACAAGACCCTGGAAAAGCTCGGGGTCAATGTGATGACCAACGCTTCGGTCAGCGAAGTGACCGCCGACAGCCTGATCACCGCCGACGGCAACGAGATCAAGGCCAGCCTGAAAGTCTGGGCAGCGGGCATTCGCGCGCCGGGTTTCCTCAAGGACATCGATGGCCTGGAAACCAACCGCATCAATCAACTGCAAGTATTGCCGACCCTGCAAACCACCCGCGACGAGAACATCTTCGCCTTCGGTGACTGCGCCGCGTGCCCTCAACCGGGCACCGATCGCAACGTACCGCCACGTGCACAAGCGGCGCACCAACAGGCGTCGCTGCTGGCCAAATCGCTGAAGCTGCGCATCGAGGGCAAGACCCTGCCGGAGTACAAGTACACCGACTACGGCTCGCTGATCTCGCTGTCGCGTTTTTCGGCTGTGGGTAACTTGATGGGCAACCTGACCGGCAGCGTGATGCTCGAAGGCTGGCTGGCGCGGATGTTTTACGTGTCGCTGTATCGCATGCACCAGATGGCGCTGTACGGGCCGTTCCGCACGGCGATGTTGATGCTGGGCAGCAAGATTGGCCGTGGCACTGAGCCGCGTCTGAAACTGCACTAAAACCTGTGGGAGCGAGCCTGCTCGCGAATGCGTTCTGTCAGTCGTTATTGATGCGACTGATCTGACGCTTTCGCGAGCAGGCTCGCTCCCACATTATTTTGTGTTCATCGAAAGATCTGTTTCGTACTGTATCCCGCCTCGCTTTCCCCACCTTCGCTTACAAACTCCCCCGCTGCGCGACACAGTCGCGATACACCGCCACCGCTTAATGGCCACACCCGAGCAACACCTGCTCAGGCAATCGTCCTTAACGTGTGGTTGCGCAGTGCAGCCCAGGAGAATCCAAATGTCCCGTACTTCGACCCTAGGTAAAAAATCCATTGGCCTGATCGGCGCCGCACTGGCTGGCGGCCTGATGTTGTCCGGTTCGGTGTTTGCCGCTCAACCACTGGCGCAGGGCTACATGGTCGCTTCGGCGGAAACCTCGGTGAAAGCGCCGGAAGGCAAATGCGGTGAAGGCAAATGTGGCGATGCTTCGATGGCCAAGACGGACAGCGATGGTGACGGCAAGGTTTCCCGCGCCGAATTTCTGAAAGTCGCGCCGAAGTCCGACTTCGACAAGATCGACACCAACCATGACGGCTTCATTGACGAGCAAGAGGCCTACGACAACGTGAAGGCCAACTTTGAAGCCAACGGCAAGAAGATGCCAAAAGGCCTGTTCGAACACCTGAAAGATCAAGACGGCGCCTGATCAGCGGAAAAAACCAAGCCGCGCTTCTCCTGAGAGAAACGCGGTTTTTTCACGTCTGCCGTTTTACAACTGAAAGCGCCGCACCATGCCTTGCAAGGCGTTGGCCAGTTGCGACAACTCGTGGCTGGAGGCACTGGTCTGGTCGGCACCGGCGGCCGAGCGTACCGACAAATCCCGAATGTTCACCAGGTTGCGATCCACTTCTCGCGCGACTTGCGCTTGTTCTTCCGCAGCGCTGGCAATGACCAGATTGCGCTCATGGATCTCATGCACCGACGCGGTAATGGTCTGCAGCGCCTCACCGGCACGCTCAGCCAACGCCAGGGTGGTCGTCGCACGCGCGGTACTGGCCTGCATCGAATCCAGCGCCAGGCTCGAACCATTGCGCATGCCCTGGACCATCTGTTCGATCTCCTGAGTCGATTGCTGCGTACGATAAGCCAAAGCCCTTACTTCATCGGCCACTACGGCAAAGCCTCGCCCGCTCTCGCCGGCCCGCGCGGCTTCAATCGCTGCGTTGAGCGCCAGCAGGTTGGTCTGCTCGGCAATCGCCCGAATCACGTCCAGCACTTTGCCAATGTCCTGCGACTGGTTGGCCAGTGATTGCACCAACTCACCGGTCTGTTGCACATCGCTGGCCAAGGCGTTGATGGCCGTGGCGGTCTCACTGACGCGCACTTGCCCCAGATGTGCCGACTCGCTGGATTGACGGGTTGCGTCAGACGTCGATACCGCATTGCGTGCGACTTCTTCCACTGCGGCCGTCATCTGGTTGACCGCGGTCGCGGCCTGTTCGATTTCGTTGTTCTGCTGCTGCAGCCCCTGCGTGCTGTCGAGCGTTACCGCGTTAAGCTCATCGGCAGCGGTGGCCAGTTGCGTGGCCGAGCCGCTGATGCTTTGCAGCGTCTCACGCAGGTTCTGCTGCATGGTCGCCAGAGCCTTGAGCAAGCGACTGACTTCATCGTTGCCATGGGTCTCGATCGGTCGGGTCAGATCACCCTGCGCGACACTTTCTGCTGCACTCACGGCACTGCTCAGCGGCCGAACGATGCTGCGCGTGAGCATCATCGCCAGTGCCACCGTGGCCAGTGCGGCCAAGGCAATGAACAAACTGACAATCGTCCGCGAATTTTCGTAGTGCGCAGCGGACTTATGGCTTTCGGCGGCGACCTGTTTGGCGAACAGATCCGCCAGGTCGTTGAGTTGCTTGCCGGAGCCATCGACCACGGTTTTCATGTCGACCAGCAACAACCTGGTCAGCTCATCACGCTTGCCTTGCTCGGCGAGGGCGAAGGATTGAGCGATGCCACTGCGATAGGCAGCGAAGGTTTTCTTGAACTGGTCGTATAGCTGCTGGCCTTCCGGGGTGTTGACCAGTTTGTCGTAAGCGGCGATTTTCTCGCTCAGCTCTTTGTCGCGGGTGTCCATCTGGCTGCGGTAAGTCGCAATGTTGGCCGGATCCTGATCCAGCGCCATGCGCAGCGAGATGGTGCGGATGCGCAGCATGATCTCGCGAATTTCGTCGCCGCCACGAATGCTCGGCAACCACTGATTTTCTACCGCGACCTCACTGTCGCGAATACTCGACATCTGCCCCAGCGCAAAAACGCCAAGCAAGGCCACCAACACCGCGATCAGGGCGAACCCCAGGGCCGCCCGGGGAGCAATATTCAACTGACGAAGCAACATGACGAACGCCCTTATTCTTGTATTGGCCAGATTCAAGGGGCGAAGCCATGGCAGTCCCCTCGTGTTAGCGGGCTATCGGCAGGTTGTATGATGACTTGAAGGGGAAATGAGTTTTTGTCGGACAAAAAAAATCCCCGTATCTTTCGATACGAGGATTTTTAATATGGTCGGGGTAAGGGGATTCGAACTCCTGACATCCTGCTCCCAAAGCAGGCGCGCTACCGGACTGCGCTATACCCCGGTAAAAAAAAGGCGACCTTTCAAAGATCGCCTTCTTCGATCAGCGCTTTTGGCCTCTGATCTTAAGATTCGATCCCAGCGTTAACTGGTTTCAAAAATGGTGGGTCGTGTGGGATTCGAACCTACGACCAATTGGTTAAAAGCCAACTGCTCTACCAACTGAGCTAACGACCCAAAAATGGTCGGGGTAAGGGGATTCGAACTCCTGACATCCTGCTCCCAAAGCAGGCGCGCTACCGGACTGCGCTATACCCCGGTTTGAAATTGGCTCCGTGACCAGGACTCGAACCTGGGACCCAATGATTAACAGTCATTTGCTCTACCGACTGAGCTATCACGGAACTACATATTTCAATTTACAACGGTGAAACTTGTTGCTTCCAGTCACTCGTTCGCATCGCTGCGTTCGTGTGTCTGAGGCGCGCTATTCTACAACCTAGAACACCTCTGTCAACCCCCTAAATTGCTTTCAAGTTAATGATTTGCAACTTATTTCAGATTTCAACTCAGTGAGCTGAGACCGTCTTGGCGACTGACTGCGGGGCGCACTTTACAAGCCTTTTCCTTTGAGTTCAACAGCCTAACGAAAAAAAAGGCCCCACAATGTGGGGCCCTCCTTTTTTCATTGGCGTTTGGACTCAGTTGAAAACGATTTCGTCGCTCTCGACCTTGCCGGTCGCCGTGTCGCCTGGCATGAAGTGACCCGAGAGGATCAACTGTGCCAACGGGTTTTCGATCCAGCGCTGAATCGCCCGTTTCAAAGGACGTGCGCCATACACCGGGTCGTAACCCACCGCGATCAGCTTGTCCATCGCTTCCGGGCTGAGCTCCAGCTTCAGCTCGCGCTCGGCCAGACGGCTGCGCAGACGACCCAACTGGATCTCGGTAATGCCCGCGATCTGATCCCGTGCCAAAGGCTCGAAGATCACCACTTCGTCGACCCGGTTGATGAACTCCGGACGGAAGTGCGACGTCAGCGCATCCATGACTGCAGCACGCTGCGCCTCGCGATCACCGACCAGCTCCTGAATCTGCACAGAGCCGAGGTTCGAGGTCATGACGATCACGGTATTGCGGAAGTCCACCGTGCGACCATGGCTGTCGGTCAGGCGACCATCTTCAAGCACTTGCAGCAAGATGTTGAACACATCCGGGTGCGCCTTCTCGACTTCGTCCAGCAGGATCACCGAATAAGGCTTACGACGTACCGCCTCGGTCAGGTAACCGCCCTCTTCGTAACCGACGTATCCCGGTGGCGCACCGATCAGACGCGCCACGGAATGTTTCTCCATGAACTCGGACATGTCGATCCGCACCATTGCCTCTTCAGTATCAAAGAGGAATTCGGCCAGCGCCTTGCACAGCTCGGTTTTACCGACACCGGTCGGGCCGAGGAACATGAACGAGCCGCTCGGACGATTCGGATCGGACAACCCGGCACGTGAACGCCGTACTGCGTTAGCGACGGCGACCACCGCTTCTTCCTGGCCGATAACGCGTTTGTGCAACAGGCTTTCCATCTTCATCAGTTTGTCGCGCTCGCCTTCGAGCATTTTCGACACGGGAATGCCGGTCCACTTCGACACGACTTCAGCGATTTCTTCTTCAGTCACCTTGCTGCGCAGCAACTGGTTTTCGCTCTTGCCGTGCTGATCGACCATTTGCAGGCTGCGTTCCAGATCCGGGATCACCCCGTACTGCAATTCGGCCATACGATTGAGGTCGCCTTTGCGGCGCGCGGCCTCCAGCTCCTGACGCGACTGTTCGATCTTCTGCTGAATCTGTGCAGAACCCTGTACCTCGGCTTTTTCCGAGTTCCAGATTTCTTCCAGATCCGAGTACTCACGCTCGAGACGGACGATTTCTTCCTGGAGTTTTTCCAGACGTTTCATCGCCGCTTCGTCGCTTTCTTTCTTCAGCGCCTGAGATTCCACCTTCAACTGAATCAGGCGACGCTCCAGACGATCGAGCACTTCCGGCTTGGAGTCGATTTCCATGCGGATACGGCTGGCAGCCTCGTCGATCAGGTCGATGGCCTTGTCCGGCAACTGCCGGTCAGTGATGTAGCGATGGCTGAGCTTGGCCGCCGCAATGATCGCGCCGTCAGTGATCGCCACCTTGTGGTGAACCTCGTAACGCTCTTTGAGGCCGCGCAGGATCGCGATGGTGTCTTCTTCGCTCGGCTCATCCACCAATACTTTCTGGAAGCGTCGCTCGAGCGCCGCGTCCTTCTCTATATATTGGCGGTACTCGTTGAGCGTGGTCGCGCCAACGCAGTGCAACTCGCCGCGAGCCAGTGCTGGCTTGAGCATGTTGCCGGCGTCCATCGAGCCTTCGCCTTTACCCGCGCCGACCATGGTGTGCAGTTCGTCGATGAACAGAATGATCTGCCCTTCCTGCTTCGACAGCTCGTTGAGCAGCGATTTCAGGCGTTCTTCGAACTCACCGCGATACTTGGCACCGGCAATCAGCGCGCCCATGTCCAGCGAGAGCAGACGCTTGCCTTTAAGGCCGTCCGGCACTTCGCCGTTGATGATGCGCTGGGCCAGACCTTCGGCAATCGCGGTTTTACCCACGCCAGGCTCACCGATCAGCACCGGGTTGTTCTTGGTGCGGCGTTGCAGAACCTGAATGGTGCGACGGATTTCGTCGTCACGACCGATCACCGGATCGAGCTTGCCGTCCTCGGCGCGCTTGGTCAGGTCGACGGTGTATTTATCCAGCGCCTGCCGCGACTCTTCATGGTTGGCATCATTCACCGCTTCGCCGCCACGCAGATTGTTGATCGCGTTTTCCAGGGCTTTCTTGCTTACGCCCTGGCCGAGCAGCAACTTGCCGAGCTTGCTGCTCTCGTCCATCGCCGCGAGCAGCACCAATTCGCTGGAGATGAACTGGTCACCCTTCTGTTGAGCCAGACGGTCAGCCTGGTTAAGCAGGCGCGCCAGATCCTGCGACATGTTGACGTCGCCGGTGGGGTTCTGGATTTTCGGTAATTGGTCGAGCTCTTTGGTCAGCTCTTTACGCAAGCTGTTGACGTCGAAGCCCACCTGCATCAGCAGAGGTTTGATCGAACCACCCTGCTGTTCAAGCATGGCTTGCATCAAGTGCGCCGGCTCGATGGCCGGATGATCGTGGCCGACTGCCAACGACTGGGCGTCGGACAAGGCCAACTGTAATTTGCTGGTTAAACGGTCTATTCGCATAAGTCACCTTCCTTTTGAGCAGGCCGGACCTAAAAACCATCCTGAATAAAGAAACCTGCCAGATACCGCTATAGATGCGGTCGATTCTGCAAGATTCAAGCGTCAGGCAGTTGATGCAGATCAGACAGTCTAGCGGGTGAGCCAAACCAAGGAGGCGAAGCGACCGGTGCGTGAGGCACGACGATAGGAGAAGAAGCGCGGATCGGTCACGGTGCAGAAACCACCGCCATAAACAGCAGTGACACCGCGTTCAGCCAGACGTAGGCGCGCCAGCAGATAGATGTCAGCCATGAACTTGCCGGCATTGTCGCTCGGTACAAACGCCTCTGCTGCTTCAGGCAGTTGATTAATGAAGACTTCCCGCACTTCCGGGCCGACTTCAAAGGCTTTCGGGCCAATGGCCGGACCGAGCCAGACCAGAACATCCTTGGGCGGAATATCGAGGCTATCGAGCGTGGCTTCAAGTACCCCCGCCGCCAGACCACGCCAACCGGCATGGGCCGCCGCGATACGGGTTCCAGCGCGATCGCAGAACAACGCTGGCAAACAATCAGCCGTCATTGCCGCGCAGGCAATACCGGGCGTTGCCGTCCAGCTCGCATCGGCGGTCGCAACAATGCCCGGATCAGCATGCGCCACGGTAATCCCGTGCACTTGCTGCAACCAGGCAGGCTGTATAGAGAAGTGTTCGGTCAGGCGCCGACGGTTCTCGGCCACAGCCTCAGGACGATCATCGACATGATCGCCCAGATTGAGGCTATCGAACGGCGCCTCGCTGACACCGCCCTCGCGGGTGGTGACGCAGGCTTTGACGCTGGCCGGCGCAGGCCAGTCCGGCGTCAGCCAGTTCATCCGACGAATGCCTCGCGATCCTGCTTGAGCAGGGTCAGCAGCCAGACGAAATCTTCTGGCAGCGGCGATTCCCAGCTCATGCGTTCACCGGTCGTCGGATGATCCAGCTCAAGGAAGCGCGCGTGCAGGGCCTGACGCGGGAAATGCTTGAGCGATTCAACCATCGTCGGGTTCGCCGCTGGCGGAATGCGGAAACGACCGCCATACGCCGGATCGCCGACCAACGGGAAGTTGATGTGCGACATGTGCACGCGAATCTGGTGAGTACGACCGGTTTCCAGTTTCACCCGTACATGGGTGTGGGAACGGAAGCGCTCCAGCACGCGGTAGTGACTGACGGCTGGCTTGCCGCCTTCCATCACCGCCATGCGCTGGCGCTGCTGGCCGTGACGACCGATCGGGGCGTTGATCTTGCCACCGGCCGTCACCACGCCAATCACGATGCACTCATAGATACGGCTGACGCTGCGACTCTGCAACTGAGTAACCAGTTTGGTCTGCGCCTGAATGGTCTTGGCCACCACCATCAGACCGGTGGTGTCCTTGTCCAGACGATGCACGATGCCGGCGCGCGGGACATTGATGATGTCCGGCACGTGGTGCAGCAAGGCGTTGAGCAAGGTGCCATCGGCGTGACCGGCAGCCGGGTGCACCACCAGGCCCGCAGGCTTGTTGATCACCAGGATGTCGTCGTCTTCATAGACGATATCGAGTTCGATGTCCTGGGCGATCCACTCGCCCTGGGCTTCCTGCTCGGCAGTCAGCTCAAGGATGGCACCGCCGTGCACGATGTCGCGCGGGCGGATGACCGCCCCGTCCACAGTCAGGCGACCTTCTTTGATCCAGGCGGAAAGGCGCGAGCGAGAGTGCTCAGCGAAGAGTTGGGCAGCGACTTGATCGAGGCGTTGGCCGCCCAATTCGGACGGCACCTCTGCGCGAAGTTCAATTTTATCGGACATGCTCTGACTGTGCGTCGGCACAGCTTTTGGTTTCGGCTGCGCGCTTGTGGTTAAATACGGCGTCTTTTGCCCCGAGGCTTTTCAACGGGGCGCTCATCATAACAGGACGGCCCCGCCCAAGACAGCGGCCGTCATAGGGACGCAAGCCGCCATGCAAGTGAAACACCTGCTGCTGATCGCCATCCTCGCATTGACCGCTGCTTGCTCATCGAAGGAAGTCGTAGACGAAAACCTCAGCGAAGCCGAGCTGTATCAGCAGGCTCAGACTGACCTGGACAACAACAGCTACACCAGCGCCACAGCCAAGCTGAAGGCTCTGGAGTCGCGTTATCCGTTCGGTCGCTACGCCGATCAGGCACAGCTGGAGCTGATCTACGCCAACTACAAGAACGCCGAGCCGGAAGCTGCAAAGTCTGCCGCCGAGCGTTTCATTCGTTTGCACCCGCAGCACCCGAACGTGGATTACGCGTACTACCTGAAAGGTCTGACCTCTTTCGACCAGGACGTCGGCCTGCTGGCGCGCTTCCTGCCGCTGGACATGACCAAGCGTGACCCGGGCGCCGCGCGCGACTCGTACAACGAGTTCGCCCAGCTGACCAGCCGCTACCCGAACAGCCGCTACGCGCCGGACGCCAAGCAGCGCATGATCTACCTGCGCAACCTGCTGGCGGCCTACGAAATTCACGTGGCCGACTACTACCTGACCCGTCAGGCTTATGTAGCCGCTGCCAACCGTGGCCGTTACGTCGTGGAAAACTTCCAGGAAACCCCATCGGTCGGCGACGGCCTGGCGGTGATGACTGAAGCCTATCAGCGTCTGCACCTGGACGAACTGGCGGCCACTAGCCTGGAAACCCTGAAGCTCAACTACCCGAACCACCCAAGCCTGCAAGATGGCCAGTTCGTGCCACGGGTTGCCGAAGCCGACAACCGTTCGTTCCTGAGCAAAGCCACTTTGGGCCTGATCGAATCGCGTCCACCGCTGCCGCCGGGTGAAACCCGCGCCAACCAGGACGTGCAGAAGCAGTTCCAGGACGCGAAAGACGCGATCCCGAACGAGCTAAAGCCTAAGGACGAAAACGGCGACGTGATCGAAGAACCGGAGCCTGAGTCGAGCAGCACCGACCGCTCGTGGTTCAGCTACATGACTTTCGGCGTGTTCGACTGATCGCACCGGCAGTAGAGAAAAGGGAGATCTGCGGATCTCCCTTTTTTATTGCCACGCATTAATAGGCTGTGCGCTGGTCGGGAGCTTGGCTAAACTGCCGGATCATCAGTCGGAAAGTCGCTCATCATGCTTCGTTTATTGTTCTGGATCGTCGTGATTTTCGCCGCCATATGGTTGTGGCGTAAATTCAAGGCACCCGCCGCGTCCTCTCAGTCCAATCGCGCCCCTCGCGAACAGGACGCCCCGCCGATGGTGCGCTGCGCCCATTGCGGCGTGCATCTGCCGCGCGACCGCGCGCTGAGCGTGCAACAACAGTGGTATTGCAGCCAGGCTCACCTTGAGCAAGGCCCGGGTGCCAGTGATCGCTGAGGCCACCCACGCCGACAGCAAACAGGCTCAGCGCCTGCTGCGCCTTTATCATCTTTACCGTTTAAGCGTCGGCATCACCCTGGTGTTGCTGATCTCCAGCAACATGGACAACCGCCTGCTGACGTCGGCCAACGACGAACTGCTGCGCGGCGGCAGCTGGCTGTATCTGATCCTCAACATCTTGCTGGTAGTGTTCCTTGAGAACACCCGACGGCCGGCGCAGCTGTTCAGCCTGGCCCTCGTCGATGTCCTGCTTTTATGCGGTGTGTTCTTTGCGGCAGGCGGTGTTGGCAGTGCGCTGGGCAATTTGCTGATTGTCTCGGTGGCAATCAGCAACACCTTGCTACGCCGACGCATCGGCCTGTTGATCGCCGCCATCGGCGCGCTGGGTATCGTCGGTTCGAGTTTCCTGCTGAGCTTCAACCATCCCCTGAGCGCCAATGAATACCTGCAAGCCGGCACCCTTGGCGCCCTGTGCTTTGCCGCCTCGTTGTTGGTGCAGGGACTGATCCGGCGCCTGGAGGTCAGCGAAACACTGGCCGAACAGCGCGCCAGTGAAGTGGTCGGGCTCGAAGCGCTCAATGCGCTGATCCTGCAACGCATGCGCACCGGGATTCTGGTCCTCGACGAGGAGCGCCGGGTGCAACTGGCGAACCACAGCGCACAAACCCTGCTCGCGCAATCTCACCTTCAGGGACATTTGATCGACGACTATTCCAGTGCGCTGGTCGATCGCCTGCAACTGTGGATGAACAACCCGACCTTGCGCCCGCAAAGCCTGAAAATCCCCGGCAACGGCCTCGAACTGCAACCGAGCTTCATTGCCCTCGAGCAAAGTCCCAACCAGCAAACCCTGGTGTTTCTCGAAGACCTTGCGCAAATCGCCCAGCAGGCCCAGCAATTGAAACTGGCCGCGCTCGGGCGCTTGACCGCCGGGATCTCCCACGAGATCCGCAATCCGCTGGGTGCCATCAGTCACGCTGCACAGCTATTGGGGGAGTCCGAGGAACTCGACAGCGCCGATCGGCGTCTGACGCAGATCATTCAAGATCACTCCCAGCGCATGAACCGAGTCATCGAAAACGTCCTGCAACTGTCCCGGCGCCAACAGAGCGCGCCGCAACGACTGGATCTCAAGCCGTGGCTGGAGAATTTCGTTGCCGAAAGCCGCGAACAGGCGGGCGAGCGCCAGCAGATTCATCTGCGGATCAATTCAGGGGACTTCACCACGCTGATGGACCCCAACCAGCTCACGCAGATTCTCGACAATCTGTTACGCAATGGCTGGCGCCACAGCGCCCTGCTGCACGATCAGGCGCAAGTCTGGCTGGCCCTGTTCAGCGATCCCGACAGCCAGTTGGCGGTCCTCGAAGTGCAAGACAACGGCCCCGGCGTGCCTGCCGATGAACAGACACATCTGTTCGAACCGTTCTTCACCACCAGCAGCCAGGGCACCGGCCTTGGGCTTTATCTGTCCCGTGAGCTGTGCGAAAGCAACCAAGCGCGCCTAGACTTTCAATCACGCCAAGGCGGCGGCTGCTTTCGCATCACCTTTGCTCACGGACGGAAACAAAGTTGAACACGAGCCCACGGCAAAAAATCCTCATCGTCGACGACGAACCGGACATCCGCGAACTCCTGGAAATCACCTTGGGACGGATGAAACTCGACACCTACAGCGCGCGCAATCTGGCTGAAGCCCAGGCGCTGTTGCATCGCGAAACATTCGACCTGTGCCTGACCGACATGCGTCTGCCCGACGGCACGGGACTGGAACTGGTGCAGCACATTCAGCAGCGTTATCCACAACTGCCAGTGGCGATGATCACCGCCTATGGCAGCCTGGAAACGGCGATCAACGCCTTGAAAGCAGGCGCATTCGACTTTCTTACCAAACCAGTGGACCTCACTCGCTTGCGCGAGCTGGTCGGCACGGCACTACGCATGCCGGCGGCGGGCGGCAGCTCTACCTCGATTGATCGACGCTTGCTCGGCGATTCAGCACCGATGCGCAACCTGCGCAAACAGATCGACAAACTCGCCCGCAGCCAGGCACCGGTGTACATCAGCGGCGAATCCGGCAGCGGTAAAGAACTGGTCGCGCGACTGATCCACGAACAGGGGCCGCGCGCCAGCCAGCCGTTCGTACCGGTGAACTGCGGGGCGATTCCCTCGGAGCTGATGGAAAGCGAGTTTTTTGGTCATCGCAAAGGCAGTTTCACCGGCGCAGTCGAGGACAAACCCGGGCTGTTTCAGGCGGCCCATGGCGGCACGTTGTTTCTCGATGAAGTGGCGGATTTGCCGCTGTCGATGCAGGTGAAGTTACTGCGCGCGATTCAGGAAAAAGCCGTGCGCAGTGTCGGCGGCCAGCAGGAAAGCGTGGTCGATGTGCGGATTCTTTGCGCCACCCACAAGGATCTCGATGCAGAGGTCGCGGCCGAGCGTTTTCGTCAGGACCTTTATTACCGCCTGAACGTGATTGAATTGCGCGTGCCGTCGCTGCGTGAGCGCCGTGATGACATTGAAGTGCTGGCGGCACATATGCTCAAGCGTTTGGCCAAGGACACCGGCCAACCGGCAGCACGCTTGCATCCGCAGGCGTTGGAAGCGCTGAAGAACTACCGCTTTCCAGGGAATGTGCGGGAACTGGAGAACGTGCTCGAACGAGCGCACACCCTGTGTGAAAACCGCACGATCGAGGCTGAAGATTTACGTTTGAGTGAAGGCAACTGCGCGGCGGATGGTGGGATTGCCGATCTGACCCAGATCGATAATCTTGAGGATTATCTGGAGAACGTTGAGCGGAAGCTGATTTTGCAGGCGCTGGAGGAGACGCGCTGGAATCGTACGGCGGCGGCGCAGCGGTTGAGTCTTTCGTTCAGATCGATGCGCTACAGACTGAAGAAATTGGGCCTGGATTGAGGCCCCCCTTCGCGAGCAGGCTCGCTCCCACATTGGATTTTGTGAACGACAAAGATCAACTGTGGGAGCGAGCCTGCTCGCGAAAGCGATCTGCCAGGCTACAGAGAAATACCTGACTAAATACGGCCTTCCGGTGCATACGGCGCCGGATCAATAATCGGCGCCCTTCCCAGCATCACATCGGCAAACAGCTGGCACGACGCTGGCGCCAGTACCAGCCCATTGCGGTAATGCCCGCAGTTCAACCACAACCCGTCGAACCCCGGCACCCGGCCAATATACGGAATGCCCTCCGGCGAGCCCGGGCGCAACCCCGCCCAGTGCCCGACCACTTCGGCATCGGCCAACGCTGGCAATAACTCCACTGCCGAAGCCTTGAGGCTTTCCAGCGCAACGTCGGTCGGCGTCTTGTCGTAGCCCTCGTGCTCCAGCGTGCTGCCGATCAGAATATGGCCATCTCGGCGCGGGATCGCATAACGGCCCTTGGCCAATACCATACTCGGCAGAAAATCCGCCGCACACTTGTAGAGAATCATCTGGCCTTTGACCGGTTCGACCGGCAATGTCAGATCCAGCGTCTTGAGCAGATCACCGCTCCACGCCCCAGCGGTCAGCACGACCTGATCGCCCTTGATCACACCCTTCGACGTCTCGACGCCAGTAACTCGCCCGTTCTCGCGGACAAACCCGCTGACTTCGCATTGTTCGTGAATGGTCACGTTCGGCAATGCCTGCAACGCCGCTTTCAGCGACTTGACCAAGCGCGGATTGCGCACGTTGGCGACATCCGCCATGTAGATCGCCCGGGAGAAACCGCCACCGAGCACCGGCACCGCATCATGCGCCGCCGAGATATCCACAGCCCGCAACGGGCGATTTTCCCGCTCGGCCCAGGCTAGCGCTTCGGCTTCATCGTCCAGATCCAGCCAGTACAGGCCGGTGGTGTGTACTTCAGGATCCACCCCGGTGTCAGCGAACAAACGCTCGCCGAGCTGTGGATAAAAATCCTGCGACCAGTGCGCCAGCGCGGTGACTGCCGGGCTATAGCGCCACGGATACAGCGGCGAAACGATACCACCGCCCGCCCAGGACGATTCCTGGCCGAGGTTCGAGCGATCGAGCAGCACCACGCTGCGCACTTCGGAGGCGAGATTGTAGGCGGTCAGCAGGCCAATCACCCCGCCACCGACAATCACCACTTGCTGTTGCCTGGTCATGTTTGTTCCAACCGTAAAAAAGACAGTGGGCGCAAAAGGCACCCGAAAGAAAGCGCCTCAGCGGCCCCAGCAATCCTTGGTGGTCAGCCCGGTGGTCGCGTTGTTCATGCTGCGCACACCGGTGTTGGTCAGGGTGAAGTCCCCGCACTTGTCGGTAGCCATCGACGTACCCGTCTTGCGGGTCGCGGTCAGCACAAAGGTCTGGTCAGCAATGGTCGGGGTGAGGGTGTAGAAGTCATTGCCCGTGCTGAGTCCGGTGATACCGGTGTAGACATTGTTCCTGGTGTAGAAACGCTCGAGGCTCTGCGCTTGCTCCGAGAGCAGCGACACCACTTCGGCGCGACGGCCCTTTTTCAGGTACTCGGTATAGCTCGGTGCGGCGATGGTGATGACGATCCCGATGATCGCAATCACGATCATGATTTCGATCAGGGTGAAACCTCGGTTGGATCTACGCATGCCTCAGACTCTCGCTTACTGTATTTGTCGCCACATGATACGACGACTGCCGCCGCCGCCCTTTTCCACCAGGGTGGTGATGTTACCGCTGGAATCGTTAACAATTTTGCGTGTTGCGCCGTTGACGATGGCGTTCAGGGTCGGAATGCCACCGGTAAATATCACACCACTGGAAATCGTGTCGCTGCTGTCAACCACTCCATCCCCGTTGGTATCGAACACCGCATAGTTGAGCATCTTACCGCTGAACGCATCGAGTTCGGCCACTTTGCCGGTTCCGAAACTGGAACAGGGATCGGTGGTATCGACGCTGGCGGTGGTGAAGACGATTCGCCCAAGCACCAGACTGGCCTGATTGATCACGCGCTCACCGATCAGCGCGTTGTTATACACCAAGGGCAGGTACCAGCCCTTCTCTCCCGGATAGGTCGTGTCGTTCTGGGTAGTTGTCACAAACTGCCCGGTACTGCCGGAGAACACGCCAGTCACCGCCTGCGCCTGCAAACTGCCAACAGTGATGTTTCCGGAGCCGCCATCGGCATCCCACACCGAATAGAACGCCTGCAAATCCTTGTTGGTTTTGTCAGCCGTCTCGTTGAATTTACCGGTACCGACGAAAATCTGTTTGCCGCCAAGCGCGTTGTCCGCCAGTAGCGGTTGCGCGGTGATCGGTTGAGTCGCCCCGCCCGCCGTGGTGAATAACGGCTTGCCGGAAAACGCTAAACCCCAACTGTCCGTCGAGGTCGCGCTCAAGTCGAACTTCCATAAGCGCCCTTTCAAATCACCGCCATAAGCGGCCTGCACGACGTTCTGTGAGTTGACCTTGAGTTTCACCGAGGACAAACCATTAGTGGTTTCGGTACTGTCGATGACGATTTTCTTGATCAGCGACCCATCACGTACGTCCAGCACATACAACGCCGCCACGCCGGAGTTGCTGCCGTAGCCATTGGCAATGAAAGCAGCCCAGCGACCATCGGCCAAGCGTGCCACTTCCGGGCGTGCGTAGGCGTAACCCAGATCATTGAAAGCGTTGGCGGTGCTTGCAGTCGCCGGCGCACTGACTTCCCACAATGCGCGCAAAACGTTACCCGCCGAAGCGTCAAACAGTTGCAGCGCGTAGAACGTCTTGCCTCCGGCACCGGTTCCGCCGATGGCCAGGGTTTTCCATGCGCTATTGAGCTGGGCGTCATACACGCCGACCTGGCCGTCGACCAGAAACTTGTGGCTGACGCCGTTGAAGTAGTTCGGATCGGCAATCAGCCGCAGCGACGGTAATACGCTGGAAGGCATATAAGCGTAACGACGGCTGCCGTTGGCCGAGTTGATGACGTTGACGAAACCGTCGTTGGCGTTCACCACCAGACTGGCATTCATGTTTGCCGCTTTGGTGGTCAGGTAAGCGGTGTACGTGGTGTCGCCCGACAGATCGGAGGCTGTCTTGTCCGTCGGTGAGGCCAGCACCAACGGCGAGTTGATGATGTCGCCGAGCAACACGCTACGCACTTTGAGCCCGGTCTTGTTGGTGCCTTTGCTCCACTCCACCAGATCACTACCGGTAATACCGGTGGGCAGGCCTTGGCTGAGTGTCGTCTGCTGGGGCGCGGAAAAATTACCATAGGCCAGCGCAACGGCGGCGTTGCTTGTAGTGTTCCACGACTGATAGGTCGGTGCGATCGCACTCGGTACGATAGTGGTGTCAGTGGTCCAGAGCACCGCAGAGGTATTCACCGCTCCGGATGCATTGAAGCCGAAGGACTTGATCGTGCCGCGCCAGTCCTTGGGGTCGTAACTGGTCTGAAAGTAACTGGAGCCGCTCGCCAGTGTGGTGCCGCTGGTGACACCACTACCGCCGGAACCGGCCTTGGAAGTGATATCACTCAACGCCGACGACAACGCGGCGTTGAGCCCGGTGCTGTCAGTCGCCTGGTAATACCTGCCCTGCCCGTAACTGGCCGCGTCCGACAGCATGTCGTTGTCGGCGGTGAAGCCCACGGTATAGGTGTTCAAATTCTGCTTGGGAAAATCCACCGCGTTCCAACTCTTGCCCGCCGCGTCGGTACCGGTCGAGCGCATGTCGATATCGAAGGCGAACTTGGCGATATCATCCAGATACAACGTATCCCCTTCTTTGTCGCCATAGAGGTTGTTGCCGTCATTGCTGACACCGTCCCAGTTCGGTAACCGGCTGCCGCCCAATGGGTCGTTGCTCGGAAAGGTACGGTCGAAGGTCGGCAAGCCATCGGTTATCACCACGCCATAATTTTTCTGGCAGCGGTACTGGATCGGACTGGTATAGGTCGCGGGCGCGCTGTTGTAGTACGGCGCCATGCCGCGCATATAGCGGGTGATTTCATAGTAGGTTTCTGCCAACGGCGTGTTGGCCACGGCACTCAAACCATTGATCGATGAGATCAGCGCGTTGTAGTTGGTGTCTGCCTGCGCCTGCGTGACGCTCCCGGACACCGGCGCCAAGTCGCTGATCGAGCGGGCGATATAACCGCCATTACCAGAGTCGTTGTTGGTGACCGGGTTGAAAGTCGACAGGCCAATACGCAAAGTGCGATTGCTGGTGACCAGCGCCGTCGACACGTTACGCGCGACGTTGATTCGGTAGTCGTTGGGAATCGCCCCAGTGGTGAAATCGCGTGTGCCATTGTTGATGGCCAGACTGACGACGTAGGAAATGTAGTCGCCTGTATATCGCGTGTTGCCGCCACCCACAGGGTCCGGCAGTTTCAGACACAGTGGCGCGACACTGTTGTTGTAAAACGCGTACGCGCCACCCGAACACCCGGAGGTCGGAAGGCTTGATAAAAACACAGGATCGCCAGTGATCGTTGGCGCGTTCAGAGGGGTGCATAACCCGAGAAACGCATTGCACTGCCGCGCCGGCGTGCGATCAGCCGTCGGATCGAAGCCAGCCGCATAAATGATGCTGTTCATACTCCCCGAATCGTCGATCAGCAGCATGACGTTGGGTGGCACCGCTGCCGCACTCAACAGCGGCGAATCGGAAGGCGTGAACGCATACGCCGGCGCGGCCAGATAGAAGCTCAGCAGCATGCCGATCCATAGTGATATGCAGCGCTCAATACTTCGCATAAACACTCTCCACCACGCTACGCGAAGTGCCGGCGATGCCGACCGCTGTAACCCGATACAACGTCGCCGAGGTGTTGCTCGGTACGTTCACGGCCGTCAGAGTCGTACCGATGTTCTGTACTCCATAGAATCCATTGCCGGCCGCAATCCAGGTGACCCCGGAAGTCGAGTTGAGCCCCGCCGAGCTGACCACTGACGACTCCGCTGGCGGCGCGCATTGCGTGGTACCGCTGCACACGGCCAGCGAATAACTGTCCAGTTGCACCGCACTTTCGCCAATCCGCAACGCCGCCTCGGCAGTCTGAAACGACTGATTACGCAGACTCACGCTGCCGGCCATTTTTTCCTGCAGGTTAGCGCTCTGCATCGACGACAGACCAATCAGGGTGAGCAACAACAGGAATACCAGACTGACCAGCAAGACCATGCCGCGCTGCGCCTGACGGGTGTGGAGAGTCATCCTCATCACCGCGCCCCTCACTGCAAGCGGTTGCGCAAAGCGGCAACCACGTTGAAGGTTTGATTGCGCACCCGATTGTTCGGATCGTTGAGGGTCAGGCTCAGCCGCACGCTGCGAATGCGCGCCGGATCGGCGGGGTTGGCGCTGTAGGTCGAAGCCGCCACATCCGTTGCCGTACTGGCCAGACCGAACATCACGGTGAACGCACTGACGTTGTTCACCAACACCTGCTGGGTCGGCGTACCGCTGCCGGTGCCCATGAGAATCTGATTGTTGCTGAAGCTGTAGATCAGACGCCGGATCGGAAACGCGATCTGCCCGCTCGCTGGGGATCGCAACCCGGTGTAGGCCGTTGCGCTATTGCGGCAGTCGGAGACGACCGTCCAGGTTGGAGTGCCCCCGCCGCTGCCGATATCGGCGGTGACCAGTGTCAGTTTCAGGTTGGCATTGTCCCAACTGATCGGCGTGACCTGCGCAGCGTTGAAATCACCCGCACTGCTCGAATCGGTAATGGTGCCAAGACAGCCGAACATCCCGACCATGCGAATTTCCTGAATCATTTTGCTCAACACAAACCGTGCGTCTTCCTGCATCGCCGCGGCACTGTTCTGGCTTACATAGGTGTTTTTTGCCGCGATGAAAATCTGCACCACGCCCAGCACCACGATCAGCCCCAATGCCAAAGCGATGAGTAATTCGATCAGACCGAATCCACGGTTTCGCCGCTTCATGGCGTAGCCACCGGATCAACTGCTGCGCGACTGGTCAGGACAAAACTGCGTTGAGCACTGGCGGTGTTGGCTGCCCGTGCGTCGCTCCAGTTGATGGTGATGGTATAGACCCGCTGACTGAGGGTGATGCTGCCGGTCGCCGTCGGCCCGCCAAAATTGATGATATTGGTGGTGAAATCGTAGAGGTCCTGATCGCGGGCAACGCTCAGATTGCCCGAGGTCGGCGGGGTGACGGTGTAGTCGGCGCCGGAGTTGGCGCGGATGCGGTCCATCATGTCGTAGGCGATGAAACTGGCCTGGCTGGTCATCCGCGAGCTGTCGGTGTACTTCAGCGCATTCAGTTGCACCGCCGCCGCCCCCAGCAGCCCGACCGTCAGAATCAGCAACGCGACCAGCACCTCGATCAGCGTCATGCCCTGCTGTGTGTATTGACTCCCTGCCCTCATCCGCAACTTCCACCCAATTGAATTCGTCCGTTCAAACACACGTTCAGCGTCCTGCTTTGCGTTCCCAGCGTGTAACTGATGACCACCGCCGTCGACGGTGCCGCCAGACCGCCAAGGTTGTTGAAATCCAGTGCGGTCACTCCTGAGGGTAGCGTCAGAGTCGCGCCGCTGCTCATCGCGGGAACAACCCGCAACACATTGGCCGGATTGCCAGTACTGTCATAGACCGCCAGTTCACCGGTCCAGACGCTGCCACCAGCGGTTGGACGCAAGCGCAGCGTCGTACCACGGTCGATGGCTTCGAGCCTGGCGAAATTGATCGCCCGTTGCAGATCGCCCATCTCGGTATCAGCCTTGCTGCTCTGTATCGATCGGGTGAACGCCGGCACGGCCAAAGTGATCAGGATCACGAAGATCGCGAGTGCGACCAACAACTCGATCAGCGTGAAACCTTTTGTACGAAGATCCATCGATGCCCTCCGTTGCCGTCGGCTATACCTGCTTCTACACGCTAGAACATTCAACCGACCCGCGTCGGTTGATTTGCCCTGCCCGGCGCACGGAGCGCGCCGTTCATCACACTCCACGGAGGGAGCTTTCATGCCACAACAGGGGTTCAGCCTGATCGAACTGCTTATGGGACTGGCGATTGGCGCAATTGTTCTGTTGCTGGTCAGTCCGGCGTTTGCCACGCTCAGAGAAGCCAACCACCGGGACCAGGCGGCGCAATCCTTGCTCGATGGCCTGCGTAACGCTCGCAGCATGGCTATCACACGCAATCAGAGCGTGGTGATTCATGGCATCAATGGCGACTGGAGTCAGGGCTGGCGGATCATTCTGGATATCAGCGGCAAGGGGCCGAAAGACAGCAGCAACCCTCTGCTGGAGGAGCGGGCGAGTGACACGCAGGTGCCGATTGTCGGCAATTGGTCAGTGAGTCGTTACGTACGTTTCAGCAGTCTGGGGCAACCGCTGATGCCCGGGCGGGCGTTTCAGGCAGGGACATTACATGTCTGCTCGGCTCGCGAGCCGGTCAGCCAGCGCCAGATAGTGCTGGCGGCGACCGGTCGCGTGCGCCTGAGCAGCGAAGAAGCTGAGCAGGCGCTTTGTCAAAAAGCCAAAAGCGTCAGATCGAACGCACGCGCAGTTCTTTAGGCATCGAGAAGGTGATGTTCTCTTCACGCCCGGCCAATTCATCGGCACCGGTGGCGCCCCAGGCCTGCAATTGCTGAATCACGCCGCGCACCAGCACTTCCGGCGCAGAGGCACCGGCGGTGATACCGATACGCTCAACGCCATCGAACCAGCTCTTTTGCAGGTCTTCGGCACCGTCGATCAGGTAGGCCGGTGTGGCCATGCGCTCGGCGAGCTCACGCAGACGGTTAGAGTTGGAGCTGTTCGGGCTGCCAACTACCAATACAACGTCGCACTCGTCAGCCAGTTGCTTGACCGCGTCCTGACGGTTTTGCGTGGCGTAGCAGATGTCGTCCTTGCGCGGACCACCGATGGCCGGGAAGCGCGTGCGCAAGGCATCGATGACGCGACTGGTGTCGTCCATCGACAGCGTGGTCTGAGTAACGAAAGCCAGTTTTTCCGGGTTGTGCACCTGCAACTCGGCAACGTCTTTCTCGTCTTCAACGAGGTAAATCGCGCCGCCATTGCTGCCGTCGTACTGGCCCATGGTGCCTTCGACTTCCGGGTGACCGGCGTGGCCGATCAGGATGCACTCGCGACCGTCGCGGCTGTATTTCGCCACTTCGATGTGCACCTTGGTCACCAGCGGGCAGGTGGCATCGAATACTTTCAGGCCACGACCGGCGGCTTCGGTACGCACGGCCTGGGATACGCCGTGAGCGCTGAAGATCACGATAACGTCATCCGGCACCTGATCCAGCTCTTCGACGAAGATCGCTCCCCGGCTGCGCAAGTCTTCAACGACGAACTTGTTGTGCACCACTTCATGGCGCACATAGATCGGCGGCCCGAAGACTTCCAGGGCGCGGTTGACGATTTCGATCGCCCGGTCCACGCCGGCGCAGAAGCCACGGGGGTTGGCGAGTTTGATTTGCATGCTGTGCCTCGTGTCTTGCGCGCGAAAACAATGAATTACCAACTGGGTGGGAGCGAGCCTGCTCGCGAAAGCTGACTGACATTCAACATCGACGTCGCCTGACACACCGCTTTCGCGAACAGGCTCGCTCCCACATTTTTACAGCGCTTTAACGTTGATGATCTCGACGTCAAAGGTCAGCGTCTTGCCCGCCAGCGGATGGTTGAAGTCGATGGTTACTTGCGTGTCATCGAACTCTTTCACCACACCCGGCAACTCAGTATTGGCCGCATCGTTGAAGATCACCAGCAAACCCGGTGACAACTCCATGTCGACAAACTGCGAACGCGGAATGATCTGCACGTTCTGCGGGTTCGGTTGACCGAAGGCGTTTTCCGGCTCGACGGTCAGCGTGCGCTTGTCGCCGGCCTTGAAGCCGAACAGCGCCGCTTCGAAACCCGGCAGCAGGTTGCCGTCGCCGACCTTGAAGGTCGCCGGGGCTTTGTCGAACGTACTGTCGACGGTGTCGCCGTTCTCCAGGCGCAATGCAAAGTGCAAAGTGACTTCCGTGTTCTGGCCGATGCGTTGCTCAGCCAATACCTGTTCAGTCATGAACGGCTTCTCCGGTCTTTTTACTTTTGAACATATCCAGTGCCAGCATCACCGCGCCAACGGTAATCGCGCTGTCGGCGAAGTTGAACGCCGGGAAGTACCAGCGGTTCTGCCAGTGCACCAGAATGAAATCGATCACATGGCCCAAGGCAATGCGGTCATACAGATTGCCCAGTGCGCCGCCCAATACCAGCGCCAGCGCGACGGCCAGCCAGGTTTCGTTGCGGCCCAGGCGCTTGAGCCAGACCACCAGCACCGCACTGACCACAATCGCGATCAGGGCGAACAGCCAGCGCTGCCAGCCGGAGCTGTCAGCCAGGAAGCTGAAGGCAGCGCCGGTGTTGTAGGCCAGGGTCCAGCTGAAGTAATCGGGAATGATCACGATCTGCTGGAACATTTCGAGCTTGCCTTCGAAGTAGAACTTGCTGGCCTGGTCGATGACCAGAACCAGCAAACTCAACCACAGCCAGCTCAACCGTCCGAAACGGCCAACGGCATTAGGCATAGTGACGAACCTCGCCAGCGCCGCTGATGTTGTCGACGCAACGACCGCAGATTTCCGGATGTTCCGGGTTCACGCCTACGTCCTCGCGGCAGTGCCAGCAACGTGCGCACTTCGGGAAGGCCGATTTGACGATTTTCAGCTTCAGGCCGCTGACTTCCGTCACTACCGCATCGGCCGGAGCCTGAACGAACGGCGCAACGCTTGCGGTCGAAGTGATCAGGACAAAGCGCAGTTCGTTGCTCAGCTTGGCCAGATCGGCGCTCAGCGCGTCTTCGGCGTACAGCGTCACTTCGGCTTGCAGGTTGCCACCGACAGCTTTCGCTGCGCGCTGGATTTCCATTTCTTTGTTGACCGCTACTTTGACCGCCATCACGCGTTCCCAGTAGTCGCGACCCAGTTCAACGTCGGCTGGCAGTTCGGTCAAAGCTTCATACCAGGTGTTGAGCATGACCGATTCGTTGCGTTCGCCCGGCAGGTATTCCCACAGTTCGTCGGCGGTGAAGGCGAGGATCGGCGCGATCCAGCGCACCAGCGCTTCGGAGATGTGGAACAGCGCGGTTTGCGCCGAACGGCGGGCCTTGCTGTTGGCGCCAGTGGTGTACTGACGGTCCTTGATGATGTCGAGGTAGAAACCGCCCAGCTCCTGCACGCAGAAGTTGTGGATCTTCGAGTAGACGTTCCAGAAACGGTATTCGCCGTAGTGCTCTTGCAACTCTCGTTGCAGCAGCAAGGTGCGGTCGACCGCCCAACGATCCAGCGCAAGCATTTCTTCGGCCGGCAGGATGTCGGTAGCCGGGTTGAAACCGCTCAGGTTCGAAAGCAGGAAGCGAGCGGTGTTTCGGATACGACGATAAGCGTCCGCACTGCGTTGCAGGATCTGATCGGAAACCGCCATTTCACCGGAGTAGTCAGTCGAAGCAACCCACAGACGCATGATGTCGGCGCCCAGAGTGTCGTTGACTTTCTGCGGCGCGATCACGTTACCCAGCGACTTGGACATCTTGCGGCCGGCTTCGTCGACGGTGAAACCGTGGGTCAGCAATTCGCGGTACGGCGCGTGGTTGTCGATGGCGCAACCGGTCAGCAGCGACGAGTGGAACCAGCCACGGTGTTGGTCGGAACCTTCCAGGTACAGGTCGGCACGCGGGCCGCTCTCGTGACCCATCGGGTGCGAACCGCGCAGGACGTGCCAGTGCGTGGTGCCCGAATCGAACCAGACGTCGAGGGTGTCGCTGATCTTGTCGTACAGCGGCGCTTCGTCACCGAGCAGTTCGGCAGCGTCCATCTTGAACCAGGCTTCGATGCCTTCGACTTCAACGCGCTTGGCGACTTCTTCCATCAGCTCGACGGTGCGAGGGTGCAGTTCGCCGCTTTCCTTGTTGAGGAAGAACGGGATCGGCACGCCCCAGTTGCGCTGACGCGAGATGCACCAGTCCGGACGGTTGGCGATCATCGAGTGCAGGCGCGCCTGGCCCCAGGCCGGGACGAACTTGGTGTCTTCGATGGCTTTGAGCGAGCGCACCCGCAGGGTGTCGCCGCTGGTTGGCTCTTTGTCCATGCCGATGAACCACTGCGCGGTGGCGCGGTAGATCAGCGGGGTCTTGTGACGCCAGCAGTGCATGTAGCTGTGTTTGATGATGGCGGTGTGCAACAGCGCACCGACTTCGGTCAGCTTGTCGACGATGGCCGGGTTGGCCTTCCAGATGAACTGGCCGCCGAAGAACTCCAGCGACGGCGCGTACACGCCGTTGCTCTGCACTGGATTAAGGATGTCGTCGTTGACCATGCCGTACTTCTTGCAGGTCACGAAGTCGTCCACGCCGTAGGCCGGAGCGGAGTGAACCACGCCGGTGCCAGCGCCCAGTTCGACGTAGTCAGCCAGATACACCGGCGACAGACGGTCATAGAACGGGTGACGGAAATTGATCAGCTCCAGCTCTTTACCGGTGGTGGTCGCGATGACCGAACCTTCAACGCCGTAGCGAGTCAGGCAGGCTTCGACCAGCTCTTCAGCCAGTATCAGCAGCTTGTCGCCGACATCAACCAGCGCGTAGTTGAACTCCGGGTGAACGTTCAGCGCCTGGTTGGCCGGGATGGTCCACGGGGTAGTGGTCCAGATCACGATCGAGGCAGGTTTGCTCAGCGACGGCAGACCGAACGCAGCAGCCAGTTGGGCTTCGTCAGCGATCGGGAAAGCAACGTCGATGGTCGAGGAGTCCTTGTTCTCGTACTCGACTTCCGCTTCAGCCAGGGCCGAACCGCAGTCGAAGCACCAGTTCACTGGCTTGAGGCCCTTGAACACGAAACCGCCCTTGACGATTTCGGCGAGGGCGCGGATTTCACCGGCCTCGTTCTTGAAATCCATGGTCTTGTACGGGTTGGCCCAATCGCCCAGCACGCCGAGACGGATGAATTCGGACTTCTGCCCTTCGATCTGCTCGGTGGCGTAGGCACGGCACAGTTCACGGGTCTTGTCCGCGCCCAGGTTCTTGCCGTGGGTCACTTCAACCTTGTGCTCGATCGGCAGGCCGTGGCAGTCCCAACCCGGAACATAAGGCGCGTCGAAACCCGACAGGGTCTTCGAGCGGATGATCATGTCCTTGAGAATCTTGTTCAGTGCGTGACCGATGTGGATCGTGCCGTTGGCATACGGAGGACCGTCGTGCAGAACGAACTTCGGACGATCCTTGCCAATCTCGCGCAACTTTCCGTACAGGCCAATACTGTCCCAGCGCTGCAGGATCTGCGGTTCGCGCTGTGGCAGGCCGGCCTTCATTGGGAAGGCGGTGTCCGGAAGGTTAAGCGTGGCTTTATAGTCGGTCATTTAAGGCTCTTCATTAGCGATGGGCGCTAGGTGCGGCTAGTGCACGGGCGGTGGCGACATCCGCATTGATCGCCGTTTTCAATGCCTCCAGAGAGGCGAAGCGCTGCTCTTCACGCAGCTTTTGGTGGAAAACCACCGTCAAACGCCGGTCATACAGATCGCCGGCAAAATCTAAAAGATGGACTTCAAGGTGGGCCTTGCCATCACCCTGTACCGTGGGCCGCACGCCGATATTGGCGACGCCGGGCCAGGTCTTGCCGTCGATATCGACATCCACCAGATACACCCCGGTGAACGGCACGCGACGACGCTTGAGTTGAATGTTGGCAGTGGGCGTACCCAGTTGCCGGGCCAGTTTCTGGCCGTGCAGCACGCGACCGGCAATCCGGTACGGGCGGCCGAGCAAACGTTCGGCCAAGGCAAAATCGGCGGCGGCCAAGGCGTTACGCACCTGCGTGCTACTGACGCGAATGCCGTCCAGCTCGACGGTTTGCGCCGCTTCGACGGTAAAACCGTGCATCTGCCCGGCCTGCAACAGGAAATCGAAGTCGCCGAGGCGGTCGCAACCGAAACGGAAATCGTCACCGACCTCAAGATGCTGCACGCCAAGACCATCAACCAGGATGGTATCGACGAACTCACTGGCGCTGAGTTTGCTCAAGCGCTGGTTAAACGCCAGGCACAACACCCGGTCAACGCCTTCGGCGGCCAGCAGTTGCAGCTTGTCGCGCAAACGGGCCAGACGTGCCGGCGCGGTTTCGGGGGCAAAGAATTCCCGTGGCTGCGGCTCGAAAATCACCACGCAGCTGGGTACGCCCAACTCGAGCGCACGCTCACGCAGTCGGGCCAGGATAGCCTGGTGACCACGGTGAACACCGTCAAAGTTGCCAATAGTGGCGACGCAGCCCCGATGCTGGGGGCGCAAGTTGTGGAGGCCTCGAACCAGCTGCATAACGCGCTTCTTGCTCATAAAGTGGTCGATTATAACCACACCCGACGGCCGACGACAGGCAACACCGTAACGCAAAGTGAACGAGCCGACAAAACTGCCGGCCCGCGCCTGTTTATAAAGGGTAAAACCTTAACTCAAGGCCTTGCGATTGAAGTCACGCAAGCGGAAACCCAGCAGCAGCAACATACCGAAATAGGACACCACGCCCGCCGCGACCAATGCGCCCAGACGCAGGAAGCGCTCAAGCATGTGCCCTTGATCCCACGCCGGCATGAAATGCATGCCAAGCAGCAACACTGCCGACATAACGGCCACGGCGATCACCAGTTTGAACCCGAACTTGGCCCAACCTGGCTGCGGCTGATACATCTGTTGCTTGCGCAATTGATAGAACAGCAGCCCGGCATTCAGGCAGGCACCGGCACTGATCGCCAGGGCCAAGCCGGCATGAGCCAGCGGACCAATCAGAACGAGGTTGAACAGTTGCGTAACGACCAGCGTGAAGATTGCGATTTTTACCGGCGTACGGATATTCTGTTGCGCATAAAAGCCCGGTGCGAGCACTTTGATCACGATAATTCCGAGCAGGCCGACAGAATACGCAATCAGCGCACGCTGGGTCATTTCGGCGTCAAAGCCGCTGAACTGACCGTACTGAAACAGCGAAACCGTCAGCGGCTCAGCAAGAATCCCCAGCGCCAGCGCACAGGGCAGCACCAGCACAAAGCACAGACGCAGGCCCCAATCGAGAATCCGCGAGTATTCGTGGCGATCCTTGCTGGCATAGGTTTTCGCCAATGTCGGCAGCAGAATCGTCCCCAATGCCACGCCAAGCACGCCGGATGGCAACTCCATCAAGCGGTCGGCGTAATACATCCACGACACCGAGCCTGCGACCAGAAACGAGGCGAAGATGGTGTTGATGATCAGCGAAATCTGACTGACCGAGACACCGAGAATCGCCGGCAGCATCTGTTTCATCACCCGCCACACGCCGGTATCGCGCAGGTTCAGTCGCGGCAGTACCAGCATGCCGATCTTTTTCAGGTGCGGCAGTTGATAGAGCAACTGCGCCAGACCGCCGACCAGGACCGCCCAGCCCAGCGCCATCACCGGCGGATCGAAGTACGGCGTGAGGAACAGCGAAAACACGATCATGCTGACATTGAGCAGGGTCGGCACGAAGGCCGGCACCGAGAAGCGGTTCCAGGTATTGAGGATCGCGCCAGCCAGCGACGACAGCGAGATCAGCAATATATAGGGGAACGTGACGCGCAACAGATCAGAGGTGAGCTGGAATTTTTCCGGTGTATCGGTAAAGCCCGGAGCCGTTGCCCAGATCACCCAGGGTGCGGCGATCATGCCCAGCGCAGTCACTACCGCCAATACCAGCGTCAGCAGACCTGACACGTAAGCAATGAACGTGCGCGTCGCTTCTTCACCCTGCTGACTTTTGTACTCGGCAAGAATCGGTACGAAAGCCTGAGAGAAAGCACCTTCGGCGAAGATCCTGCGCAGCAGATTGGGCAGTTTGAAGGCGATAAAGAAGGCGTCGGTCGCCATCCCGGCACCGAATATACGAGCAATCAGCGTGTCACGGACAAACCCCAAAATCCGGGAAAGCATCGTGATAGAGCTGACGGCGGCCAACGATTTGAGCAGATTCATTGAGGGAATTTGTGCCTGTCGATAAACAGCAGGCGAACAAAGCGCCTACTTGTGCGATACTCCGCGCCGCAGCAGCACAGAGCCAAAGCTCGCGAGTTTACAGGTCAAGCGCCGGAAATAAATATCCCGCCTCTTTATACCTACCACTTAGCGGAACGTTTCAAGTGCCCTTGACAAGACTTCAACTCATCGGCATGATTCGCGGCCTATTTTGTTTGCTATTTCCTAAAAAGTCTTTCGAGGAGCTCGACGGTGGCCAACTCACCTTCCGCCAAAAAACGTGCAAAACAGGCTGAGAAGCGTCGCAGCCACAACGCCAGCCTGCGTTCCATGGTTCGCACCTACATCAAGAATGTAGTTAAAGCCATCGACGCAAAAGACGCTGAAAAAGCTCAAGCTGCATACGTTCTGGCTGTGCCAGTTATCGACCGTATGGCCGATAAAGGCATCATCCACAAGAACAAGGCTGCTCGTCATAAGAGCCGTCTGAATGGCCACGTTAAAGCGCTGAAAGAAGCTGCTTAATCGACGTAGTCATTAAAAAACCGACCTTAGGGTCGGTTTTTTATTGCCTGTGATTTAACAAATCCAGCGCAAAAAAATGTAGGAGTGAGCCTGCTCGCGATAGCTTTTAGTCAGATGTATATTTGCTGACTAACACACCGCTATCGCGAGCAGGCTCACTCCTACAGTTGGTTTTGCGGCGTTATTGCTGGACGGGTACCCACGGCAGGATCGGGATTGCGGTCACGGCATTCTGCGGGCTACCCTCGATCAAGCGATCGCTATAGACCAGATACACCAGCGTATTGCGCTTCTTGTCGAGGAAACGCACCACCTGCATGGTTTTGAATACCAGCGAAGTGCGCTCCTTGAACACCTCATCGCCATCCTTCAGCTCGCCCTTGAACTTGATCGGGCCGACCTGGCGACATGCGATCGACGCCTCGGCGCGATCCTCAGCCAGACCCAGACCACCCTTCACACCGCCCGTCTTGGCGCGCGACAGGTAGCAGGTAACCCCTTCGACTTTCGGATCATCGAAAGCCTCGACCACAATGCGGTCGTTCGGGCCGACAAACTTGAACACTGTCGACACCTGACCGATTTCCTCGGCCGAGACCAGCAATGGCATCGCCATCAGCAAGCCCAACAATCCTTTTGCTAAACGCATCGAGTTTTCCTTAAACCAGAATCAGGTTGTCACGGTGAACCAATTCAGGCTCCGCCATGTAACCGAGCAAACCGACAATCGCATCCGACGACTGACCGATGATTTTTTGTGCCTCCAGCGCGCTGTAGTTGGCCAGGCCACGGGCAATCTCACGACCATCCGGCGCCACACAGACCACCATTTCGCCGCGACGGAAACTGCCCTGCACCAATTTCACCCCCACAGGCAGCAAACTCTTGTTGCCCTGAGACAACGCCGACACCGCACCATCATCCAGCACCAGCGTGCCACGGGTCTGCAGATGCCCGGCCAGCCATTGCTTGCGCGCCGCGAGCATGCCTCGCTCAGGCGACAACAACGTACCGATGCGCTCACCCGCCTTCAAGCGATCAAGCACGCGCTCAAGGCGCCCACCGACGATAATGGTGTGCGCACCGGAACGCGCCGCCAGCCGTGCCGCACGCAGTTTGGTCTGCATGCCGCCACGCCCCAGCGCACCACCCGTGCCGCCCGCGACCGCATCCAGCGTCGGATCATCAGCGCGCGCCTCGTAAATCATCTGCGCATCGGGGTTATTACGCGGATCGGCGTCGAACATGCCGTCGCGATCAGTAAGGATCACCAGCAGGTCCGCCTCGACCAGGTTAGCCACCAGCGCCGCCAGCGTGTCGTTGTCGCCGAAACGGATTTCGTCAGTGACCACGGTGTCGTTCTCGTTGATCACCGGGATGACTTTCAGCTCAACCAATGCGCGCAGGGTGCTGCGGGCGTTGAGGTAACGCTTGCGGTCGGACAGATCGTCATGGGTCAGGAGAATCTGCGCTGTGTGCCGACCATGCTCGGCGAAGCTTGATTCCCACGCCTGCACCAAGCCCATCTGGCCGATAGCCGCAGCCGCCTGAAGCTCGTGCATCGCACTGGGTCGTGCGGTCCAGCCCAAACGACTCATGCCGGCCGCCACCGCCCCAGAGGACACCAGCACCAACTCGACGCCAGCCTCATGCAAGGCCACCATCTGCTCGACCCAGACACCCATTGCCGCGCGATCCAGCCCTTTGCCATCAGCTGTCAGCAAAGCGCTGCCGATCTTCACGACCCAACGCTGCGCACCTGTCACCTTGCTCCGCATCATCTTCAACCTTAGCTTGAGGGCTGCGCGACCCAGCGCCGCCCATGACGTTATTTGTGACTTGCGATTTCCAGATACTAAAACGCCGCTCGATTGAGCGGCGCTTAAGTTTACTGCAACGAATCAGTCACGCACGTAAATGATTTCCGGACCGTCTTCGTCATCCACATCTTCTTCGTCCCAGTCATCATCGCCGATGTCATGGACCGACTTCACGCCGCTGCGACGCAGGGCACGCTTGTCATCCAGCGCCTGCAGTTGCGCGCGGGCTTCGTCTTCGATGCGTTGATCGAGATCGGCCAGCTCTTCCTTGTAAGCCGGGTCATTGGCCAGACGATCAGCACGATCTTCCATGTAACGCATGATGTCGTGGCACAGACGCTCGGTGCCAATCTTGGCGATGGCCGAGATCACGTAGACCGGACCGGTCCACTCCAGGCGCTCAACGATTTCCTTGACGCGCTCATCGTGCTCTTCTTCAAGGATCTGGTCGCACTTGTTCAGCACCAGCCAGCGATCACGCTCCGCCAGGGACGGGCTGAATTTGATCAGCTCGTTGACGATCACTTCAGCGGCATCCGGTGCACTGCTGTCATCCAGAGGTGCCATGTCGACGAGGTGCAGCAACAGACGGGTACGCGCCAAGTGCTTGAGGAAGCGAATGCCCAGACCGGCACCGTCGGAAGCGCCTTCGATCAGACCCGGAATGTCGGCAATGACGAAGCTCTTCCAGCGATCGACGCTGACCACACCCAGGTTCGGCACCAGCGTGGTGAACGGGTAGTCGGCGACTTTTGGCTTGGCCGCCGATACCGAACGAATGAAGGTACTTTTACCGGCGTTCGGCAAGCCCAGCAGACCGACGTCAGCCAGCACTTTCATTTCCAGTTTCAGATCACGCTGCTCACCCGGCTTACCCGGAGTGGTCTGACGCGGCGCACGGTTGGTACTGGATTTGAAACGGGTGTTACCCAGACCGTGCCAGCCGCCCTGCACTACCATCAGTTTCTGGCCAGCCTTGGTCAGGTCGCCGATCACTTCCTGGGTAGCAGAGTCGATCACCGTGGTGCCGACCGGCACGCGCAGGATCAGGTCCTCGCCTTTTTTACCGGTGCAGTCAGTGCTGCCACCGTTGGAGCCACGCTCGGCGTCGAAGTGCCGGGTGTAACGGTAGTCGACCAGGGTGTTGAGGTTTTCGTCAGCCATCATGTAGATGGAACCGCCGTCACCGCCATCACCGCCGTTCGGGCCACCGTTTTCGATGAATTTTTCCCGACGGAAACTCATGGCGCCATTGCCGCCGTCACCAGCCTTTACGCGAATCGATACTTCATCAACAAACTTCATAACCAACGCCTCTCGCCATACGGACGAGCCGAAAAACAATCAAGACATAAGACTCTTGCAAAAATGAGCGCAGCGACCCCAAAACACGACCTGCATCGCACGCCGACAGCCCATACAAACAGTTTTGCAAGAGACTCACCCCACAAACGAAAAAGCCCCGTCGCGAGACAGGGCTTTTCCAGCGATCGCGCAATTAAGCTGCGACAACGCTCACGTAACGGCGGTTGAACGCGCCTTTTACTTCAAACTTGATCACGCCTTCGATTTTCGCGAAGAGGGTGTGATCCTTACCCATGCCAACGCCGTAGCCAGCGTGGAATTGGGTGCCGCGCTGACGCACGATGATGTTGCCCGGAATGATTTTCTGGCCGCCATACATCTTAACGCCAAGGCGTTTGGCTTCTGAGTCGCGACCGTTACGGGTACTACCACCAGCTTTTTTGTGTGCCATGAGTCAATTCTCCTAGTGAGGAATTAGGCTGAAATTAAGCCTGAATACCGGTGATTTTGATCTCGGTGTACCACTGGCGGTGGCCCATACGCTTCATGTGGTGCTTACGACGACGGAACTTGATGATGCGAACTTTATCGTGACGACCTTGGGAGATCACTTCAGCCACAACGGTAGCGCCAGCAACAACTGGAGCGCCGATATTCACGTCGTCGCCATTGGCAACCAACAGAACGCGATCAAAGGTAACGGATTCGCCGGTAGCGATTTCCAGTTTTTCGATCTTCAGGTATTCACCTGGGGCGACTTTGTACTGCTTGCCGCCAGTAACGATTACTGCATAAGACATGGTATTTCTCCGATAATCCTGCTCACCCAGCTCTTTATAAGAAGAGGTATTGGCTGGCATGGCTGCATAAGGCTGGAAGGCCCGTTGCAATTGCGTAAGGCAGGTGCTGCCCAGGAAGTTCAGGGTGCGCGATTGTACGCAAGCCGCGAGAGACGCGCAAGTAGCCGTCCATCGCGCCTTGACAGCTCTGGATGTGAGTCCTAGCATGCCGCGCAACCCTTCTGGAGCGACTCTCGCTGATGCAACCCCAAGCTTTCTACCGCGCGGTGGCGGACGATTTTAGCGCCGTCGACGGCATCATCAAGAAGCAGCTGACTTCCCGAGTACCGCTGGTATCGAAAATCGGCGATTACATTACCTCGGCCGGCGGCAAACGTCTGCGTCCTTTATTAGTGTTGCTGTGTGGCAAGGCCTTGGGTCGCGAAGGCGACGACATGCGTCTTTTGGCCGCCACCATCGAATTCCTGCACACTGCGACCCTGCTGCATGACGACGTGGTCGACATGTCCGGCATGCGCCGTGGCCGCTCGACCGCCAACGCCATGTGGGGCAACGCCCCAAGCGTGCTGGTCGGCGACTTCCTGTACTCGCGCTCGTTCGAAATGATGGTCGAACTGGGCTCGATGCCGGTGATGAAGATCCTTTCCCAGGCCACGCGCATCATCGCCGAAGGCGAAGTGCTGCAACTGTCCAAGGTGCGCGACGCCAGCACTACCGAAGAAACCTACATGGAAGTCATCCGCGGCAAAACCGCGATGCTCTTCGAAGCCTCGACTCACAGTGCTGCGGCACTGGCCGGTGCCTCCGCCGAGCAGAGCGAAGCGCTGCGTACTTTCGGTGATCACCTCGGTGTGGCGTTCCAGTTGGTCGACGACCTGCTCGACTACAAGGGCGACGCGGAAACCCTGGGCAAGAACGTCGGTGACGATCTGGCCGAAGGCAAGCCGACCCTGCCGCTGATCTACACCATGCGTGAAGGTACGGCTGAACAGGCTGCACTGGTGCGTCAGGCGATCCAGAAAGGCGGGATCGAAGACCTGGAAAGCATCCGCATTGCTGTGGAAGCCTCCGGCTCGCTTGAGTACACCGCGCAACTGGCCCGTGATTACGTGGCCCGTGCGATCAAGTGCCTCGATGCACTGCCGGCCAGTGAATATCGGGATGCGCTGGTTGAACTGAGTGAGTTTGCGGTCGCCCGTACGCACTGATATCGCTGAAGCAAGATCAAACGATCGCAGCCTTCGGCAGCTCCTACAGGGGCTGTCGGGGCTGCGATTTTTGCTTTTGACTGCCTGAAAAGCTAAAACCCTATACAATGTGCGACTTTTAGCGATCCACACCCCAAGGAGCCTTAGTGAGCACGTTGCCACCCTGCCCGAAATGCAATTCCGAATACACCTACGAAGACGGCACCCAACTGGTGTGCCCGGAGTGCGCCCACGAGTGGTCTGCCAGCGGCGAAGCCGAAGTGGCGTCCGATGATGCCGTGAAGAAAGATTCGGTCGGCAACGTCCTGCAGGACGGCGACACCATCACCGTGATCAAGGATCTGAAGGTCAAGGGCACCTCGCTGGTGGTCAAGGTCGGCACCAAGGTCAAGAACATCCGTCTGTGCGATGGCGACCACGACATCGACTGCAAGATCGACGGTATCGGCCCGATGAAGCTCAAATCCGAGTTCGTCAGAAAGGTCTGATTCCACTGTCATCCATCCCGCGCCAGCCGTGGGATGGAGCTTCGCCCTCCCCGCTCCGCCCCAGCAAAACCAAGCAATAGCCAAACGCCAGCCGTTTTGACCTTACGCAATCTTTACCCGGAAAATTTCACAATCCGCCAATAGACGCTTGCTATTTGACGAATAAGAATTATTCTCATTGAAACCCTTCAAGGAGATGAGAACCATGACTTATTTGATCGACGCGTGGCTGGATCGCCCACACCCTTACCTCAGAATCCTCCATCGGGAAACCGGTGAAGTCTGTGCGGTGCTTGAAGAAGAAGCCCTGCATGAACTGCAAGACCAAGGGGATCTGGACGTCAGCAGCCTCAATTCCAGCGAGCCATTGGTGCTCAAGGAGCTGGTGCGCAATCTGTTCCTGTTCTGCTATGCCCGGGCGTTGCGCCCGACCAGTGAGCTGCATCACAAGATAGAACTATGAAACTCGGTAAAAACTGTGGGAGTGAGCCTGCTCGCGAAGGCTTCAACTCGAATCTCAAGTTAGATCCAGTCGCCTGCATTCGCGAGCAAGCTCGCTCCCACAAAGGTCTTACAGAACGTCCAGCAGCTCGACGTCGAATACCAGAACGCTGTGCGGCGGGATGCTGCCAACGCCTTGAGCGCCGTAAGCCAGTTCGCTCGGCACGTACAGACGCCATTTGCTGCCGGCATTCATCAGTTGCAGGGCTTCGGTCCAGCCAGCGATCACGCCGCCAACCGGGAATTCTGCAGGCTGGCCACGCTCGTAGGAGCTGTCGAACACAGTGCCGTCGATCAGGGTGCCGTGGTAGTGAGTACGTACTTGATCTTCACGGGTCGGCTTGGCGCCTTCGCCCTGAGTCAGCACTTCGAATTGCAGGCCGGAAGCCAGGGTGGTGATGCCGTCACGCTTGGCGTTTTCAGCCAGGAAGGCCAGGCCTTCGCCAGCAGCGGCTTCAGCTTTGGCAGCGGCTTCGGCTTGCATGATTTCGCGGATAACCTTGAAGCTGGCGGACATTTCTTCCTGACCCACACGGCTTTCCTTACCGGCGAAAGCGTCGGTCAGACCGGCCAGGATGGCGTCCAGGCTAACGCCCGGTGGCGGGTTGTCGCGCAGCTGGTCACCCAGCTGACGGCCGATGCCGTAGCTGACGCGGGTTTCGTCGGTGGACAGATTTACTTCGGACATGACACTGCTCCGCTGTGCGGACGGCCACAAGACTTGCCGTGCGTGCACAGCGCGTCCCGGCGCGCCCGGAACCAAAAGGGCGAGCAGACTAGCACAGATGTTCCGGCGATGGCGCGCAACGCCTACAGGGCTGAACGCCAGGCCAGCGGCACTTTCAGGCTTTCCTCGCCGCTGGGGCCCAAGCCACACATTTCGTCATGTACCGAGGTGTGTACGAGGTTGAATGGCAACACCGGAAAGTTGTGCAGCAAATCCCGTGCATGTTCCACCGAGCGCAATGTCAGCATCCCACCCTTGAGGTCACTCAACGGATACGCCGCCCCATGCATCCGTGCTTCGAGCAGATAAATCCCGCCTTCCATGGAGATCAGATTCAGCTCATCAACCTTCCTGGCGATGGCAAACGCATTCAACTCTTGCAGGTTCATGAGCGCACCTCACGCAGTGGCGAGTCAGGACCTCTACAGGGATATGCCCAAGAGCATCAAAGCACAAGCCACAAACGACACCGCCCGTCTGTTTCGCAACAGACAGGCGGTGTTATTGCAGCGATCAACGGTTGATCAGTGCTTGGTGACCTTGTCCAGGTAACCCATGGCGAACGCCGAAACGACGAAGGTCATGTGGATGATCACGTACCACATCAAGTGCTCGGGATCGACGTTCTTGGCGTCCATGAAGATGCGCAGCAGGTGGATCGAGGAGATCGCCACGATCGAGGCCGCCACTTTCATCTTCAGCGACGAAGAGTCCATGGTGCCGAGCCAGCTGAGCTTCTCCTTGCCTTCATCGATGTTCAGTTCAGAGACGAAGTTCTCGTAGCCGGAAATCATCACCATCACCAGCAGGCCGCCAACCAGCGCCATATCGATCAGCGACAGCAGCACCAGAATCAGTTCAGACTCGGCCATCGAGAACACGTTGGGCAGGATGTGGAAAACTTCCTGGAAAAATTTCAGTGCCAGCGCCAGCAGTCCGAGGGACAGCCCGATATAGATTGGCGCCAGCAGCCAGCGCGAGGCGTACATTGCGTTTTCGATAAAGCGTTCCATTGAGTCTCACACAGGGGGGCTGGAAATGGCGGCGAGTATAACAGCCACCTATGACAGCCAGAAACCGCCGAAAAATCCGCCACCTGCGTGTGTGAGTGATTTTTTTTCTGCTAGTGTCCAAACCATTGACAGCCCAGTGACTGTAGACAGGACGCGTGGAAATGGATGTGCGATTACCGATAACGACGGCCGGAATCTGCCTTGCACTGTTGATCAGCGGTTGCTCGCCTGGCGACGAGAAGCACGCCGCCAGCCTTGAAGAAAAGACGGCAAAGTTCGAACAGTCGCTGGACGCCATCACCGATCCGAAACTCAAGGACGCCATTACCGAACTTGGCGGCTCACTGCTGTTGCTTGAACGGGCGCAACTCAAGCTCAGCGACAATCCAACGCGCACCGAATACGGCGAAGACGCCCTCGCCGTACTCAAGCACTACCCCGCCCCGCAGACACTGGTTGATACCTTTATCAATGGCCTGTTCGTGCTGCACAAGGACGCCAGCTCCGATTACCTCACCGACCTGCAACCGGTGTTCCCGTTCAACCTGAACATTCCCGGCGGCTTCCTGTTCCCCCATGGCGTGGAGTGGCAGTCGGTAACATTGAGCAACAAACGCGTGATCGCTTATCAGCCGGAATGGTCGGAAACCGATCCGGGCATCCAGCTCAGCCCGTCCAGCTCCAATGTCACCAACCCCGATGACCTGACCGTAACCTACCCGTTCATTGACGGACTGGACGTGGACAAGAAGACCCTGCCGCAACCGGTCAGCCTGCAAGGCCAGATCGAAGTCATCGCGCCGCGCCGCTTGTACAGCTTCGACCTGACGCAAAAGGACGTCGGCCAAACCCGCACCAATGACAACCTCAGCGTCAAACTGCTGAAGCTTGAAAAGGACTACGCAGAGGTCGAATTCAGCAACAACCTGCCGCTGGCGGCAGAAGTCGCCGATGCCCAGCTCAATCCGCTGATCGTTCAGGCCCGGGACAAGACCGGACAGTATCTGGTTCGCGCCGGCTCGATCAACGAAAGTCCCGAGCAAGTGGCCTTCTACCAGAAACAACTGGCATACCTGCAACAGCAGAAGAGCTGGAGCGATACGCTGGAAAAACAGCTCACCCGGGAACAACAGGATTTCGAGCAGAAACACCCGCGTCGCTACAACAAGGTCTATTTCAATGGCCCGATCGAAACGCTGGAAGTCAGCGTGCTCGACTTTTCCTCAGCGACCGTGACGCGTAAACCGCTGGACCTGCCGATTCGTACGTTCAATCAGCACACCACGGAGAAAACCATCCAGCCACTGGATCCGTCGGTGACCGTTTACGACGATCTGGCGGCCAACTGGCTCAAGGGTGCGAGCCTGACCGAAGAACAATTGAAGGCCGGCATCCGCATTCATCAATCCGTAGAAGAGCCAAGCGCTGCACGCATCGAGTTCTCCCATCGCCGCACGTTCAACGATGAATTGCTGGGCGATGACTTCAGTCCGGGTGTCAGCCCGGTCACGTTTTTCACCGAAAAGCGCGGTGGCAAGCTCGATGAACCGATCGAACTGCCGCCCGAGGCGTACCAGGTCGATCCGCTGCGCGCGACGATCACTTACGACCTGAACCTGTTCCCGGAAACCCCGGCGATTGCCGTCGGCTCAATGCCGCTGTTTCTCGCCACGGTGGCCAAACAGACGTACGACGCCAAGTCCCTGCCCAAAGGCCTGGAGATCAAGAACAACATGCTGGTGGTGGACCTGAAACTGTTTCCGCCCAACGAATGGCGTTTCTTCGTCAAGGATGACAGCGGCAATTACCTCAAGCAGATCCTTTCGGTCAGCCACGACGCGGGCGCAGAAGGCCCGGCGTTGTTTGGCGTGCATTACTTTTATGGCCGCCCGAGCCAAGTGGAAACCTATCAGCGAACCGACCTCGCCACCGTGCAATACGGCTTTGAAGTCAAACTCGACAAGGCGCAGCTGCCTGATACTGCCCCTTGAAGAGCAAGATCAAAAGATCGCAGCCTGCGGCAGCTCCTACAGGGCGCGGCCACGGCCACCGTTGATCTGCCGCAGTTGGGCTTGCAGGTGTAGGCTCCAGATCTGCGGATCGTCGGCCAGTTCGTAGCCATGCAAGGTCAGACTTTCGACGATGGTGTCGAGTATCGATTCAGCGGCGACCGGCCCATGAAACGGGCCTTGGGCTTTGATGGCGGAAGGTTGTTCGCCGGCCATGCCGGCGGCGAAGAGCAGCGTCCACATGCCGTTATCGCCGGCCAACGGCTTGATGGCGCATTCGATACGGGTCACCAGACCCAGGCATTGACGGGTGAGACAGAGGTTGCGCGACATGGCGGCGACCCTCGGTGAAGCCGGTATTCAGTCCCCACGGGAGGACTGGCTCGATCCAGTGATACTGTCGATATCCTTGAGCTGAGAATAGAAGAAAAGTCCGCTGCGCAAGCTGGATAGAACCAGAAGGCGCCGAATGGTCATTGTGTGAATATTGGCGTCAGAGTTGTGGCGATTTTCCGATGGATTCACACCAAACAAATGTGGGAGCGAGCCTGCTCGCGAATGCGGAGTGTCAGGCAACTTATTCGTCGTCTGATACAGCGTTTTCGCGAGCAGGCTCGCTCCCACAGTTTTTGACCGCGTTTAGGCTCAGGCCGGTTTGGCTTCGGCCAAAGCCTCCTGCGCCAGTTCTTTCTCGGCTTCCTTGAGGTCTTCTTCGCTGATCATCTCGGCGATGTCGCGCAAGCGCTCGACCACCCGTGCATTGATGCTGCCTTCCGGGAATTCGCCATCGGCATTCGGCTCACCGGCCGGTTCACCGACCAGAAGGCTCAGCGCTTCATCCGCCTGGCGCACCGCGTAAACGTGGAACTGCCCGGCACGCACCGCCGCCAGCACTTTCTCATCGAGCATCAGCGTCGCGACGTTGGCCTGCGGAATGATCGCGCCCTGCTCGCCGGTCAAGCCGCGTGCTTCGCAGAGGCGGAAGAAGCCTTCGATCTTCTCGTTGACTCCGCCCACCGCCTGCACTTCGCCGAACTGGTTGATCGAACCGGTAATCGCGAAGCACTGCTTCAACGGCGTTTTCGACAGCGCCGAAATCAGTGTGCACGCCTCGCCCAACGACGCACTGTCGCCATCGACGTAACCGTAGGATTGCTCGAGTGCGATGCTCGCGGAAATCGCCAGCGGGAATTCCTGAGCGTAACGGCTGCCCAGATACCCGGTGAGGATCATCACGCCTTTGGAGTGGATCGGTTGACCAAGGTTAACCTCTCGCTCGATGTCGACGATGCCACTGCCGCCCGGGTACACCGTGGCGGAAATCCGCGCCGGCACACCGAACGCCGAATCGCCGACTTCGAGTACGGTCAGACCGTTGCACTTGCCGACCGCCGCGCCATCGGTGTCGATGAGGATGATCCCGGCGAGCATGTCGTCGAGAATCCGCGCCGACACACGACCAGTCCGTGTGGCTTTGGCTTTCAGCGCACGTTCGATATGCCCGGCATCGGTCATCTCATCGCCGGCCAGATGACGAATGAAATCCGCCTCGCTGACCAACTGGAACAGATCGCCGATGCGCGCCGACAGACGCCCTTGGTGTTCGGCCAGACGTGCGCTGTAAGTGGCCAGACGCGCCACCGCATCGGCAGTCAGCGGTGCCATGCCCTCTTCCGAGGTACGGGTTTTCAACAGCTGGGCGAATTGCTCCAGGCTCTCGTCGACCATCGGGATGTCTTCGTCGAAGTCCACCAGAACGCGGAACATCTCCTGGAAGTCCGGATCGAGGTCTTGCAGCGTGTAGTACAGCGACCGCGCACCGATGATGATGACTTTGACCTGCAACGGAATGTGCTGCGGGTTGAGCGTCACAGTGGCGAACCGGCCCATCTCGCCTAGCGGTGACTCCATTTTCAGCTTGCGCGATTGCAGGGCGCGTTTCAGCGCATCCCACACGAACGGCTCGCTGAGCATTTTTTCCGCTTCAAGAATCAGGAAACCGCCGTTGGCGCGGTGCAAGGCACCCGGACGCAACTGGCGATACGTGGTGTAGAGCGCGCCCTGATCGGTGGTGTATTCGATACGACCGAAGAGGTTTTCGTAAGTCGGGTGCGGCTCGAACACCACCGGCGCACCGCCGCTGGCCGGATGCCCGACCACTAGGCTCGGCGCGTATTGCTCTTCCAGCAGCTTGCGCGCGACGGCGTCGGTCTTGCTGTCATCGACCAATTGCTCGACCACGGTCTTCAGCAGGTACACCTGCATCGCTTGCAGGTAACCGCACACCGCAGCGTTTTCCGCGTACTTCTCCGACAGCGGCGACAGCAACGGCTGCAGCGCCAAGGTGATGGTTTCTTCGTTGAGCGAGCGCAATTGATTGTTCGACTCGCGCTTCCATTGCGGCAGGCTGGCGAGTTCTTCGTTCAGGCGTTCTTCGAGGCCGGAAATGTCATCGTGGAAACGCTCACGATCGGCTTCCGGCAACTGAGCGAATTCCGCTTCATCCAGCGCTTTGCCGTCAAGCATCGGCGTGAAGGCAATGTTGCTGGCGTCGCGATACAGGGCGACGTCTTTTTCCAGGGCCAGACGCTCGATGATGTCGAGGGCCTTGTCGTAGCGCTGGTTGAAGGCGCGGTCGATGGCGCTTTTCTTTTGCTGGTAGGACGGGTGTTCGAACACCGCCGGAAACGTCGCCAGCAGGTTGTCGATCAAACCGTTGATGTCACCGATAAAGGCGCCGGCCGTGCCCGATGGCAGTTCCAGGGCGCGTGGTTCGCGTGGCTCATCGAAGTTATTGACGTAGACCCAGTCCGCCGGGGTCTGCAGGCGTTTGCCTTCGGCCTTCAGGTAGCGTTTGACGAACGAGAAGCGGCCGGTGCCGGGTTCGCCCATGACAAAGACGTTGTAACCGGGGCGTGGCATCGCCACACCGAACTGCAAGGCTTCGACCGCGCGTTCCTGGCCGAGCACACCGCGAAAGGGCTCCAGATCATTGGTGGTAGTGAAGCTGAACTGTTCAGCGGAAAACGGACGGGTCAGCGCTTCGGGCGCAAGACGCAAGCTGGCAGCAACAGGATCAGGCATCGGGCTTCCTTAACAATCAGGCGGGGCAGATAGCGGCATTCTGGCGCCGCCCGTGCCCCACTGGCAAGGCGCGCCACACGACAAAGCATAGACAACTGCCCGCCCCTGCCCCGGCACCCGTGAAATCGGGGTTATCGCCAAATCTTTTGTAAAAACTCACGGAACCCCAGGAACGTGCCTAAACTCCAAACTGCGCGGCTGGAACTAATACTGGCCCACTGGCACCGTCAGGCGCCAGAACCCTGTCCATTGGTATGCACACAAAGAGAAAAAAGCTATGAAACGGATTCTTCTCGGTACTCTCTTCACCGCTGTATCCATCAACGCAATGGCGCAAGCTCCAGGCGGCCCGGATTGCGGTTGGGGCAACATGCTGTTCGAAGGTCAGCGTGGCACCCCGGCGCACTTCCTCGCTTCCACCACCAACGGCACGTCCGGTAACGCCACCTTCGGGATGACGTCCGGCACCAACGGTTGCTCGACCAACGCATCGCTGACCTACGGCGGCAAATCCTGGTTTGCCATGAATGGCATGATGAACGAGCTGTCCGAAGACATGGCCAAAGGCAACGGCGAAGCGCTGACGACTTATGCCGTGGTACTGGGCGTGGCGCCGGAAGATCGCGCGCACTTCGCGGCTGTGACTCACGAGCACTTCCAGCAGATCTTCAGCAAGGCTGACGTGACCGCTGAAGACGTGCATACCAACACCCTGGCCGTACTGAAATCGGATCCTCGTCTGGCCAAGTACGCAACTCAGGCTTAAGCTCGGCCCCACCCGCTTCCTTCGGGAAGCGGGTTTTGTTTTTTCGGCCCGCCCTCCTTGGGTCTTTATTTCTTTCCTGTTCAAGTTGCCGACTATGCTCAAACGCCTTGCCTGGCTGGCGCTCTGTGTCTGCGCCCCGCTGTCCGCCGCGCCAACCATCGACCCTCAACGTTTGCAGCAACTGGCCAACGACCGCTTCTGGATTTCCCTCGGTCACTACGAAACCGCCAAGCTTGGTGGCTGGCGCAGTTATGTCAGCGACAAGAAATTCTTTCTCGCGCCCGATGGCAATGAACATCCCGATCATGAACTAGCGGCCACCGTGCAAGCGCTGTACGCCCCGGCCAGTCTCGGCGAGCAACATGCGCAATGCGTTTATCCGGCGCGCACTCGCTGGTTGAAAGCGCAGCTCAACCTGACCGATCTGCCGACGCCCGAGTGCGCCGAGTACAAAAAATGGTTCAAGGATGTCTCGCCGCACAGCGCGGTGATGATCTTCCCGGCGGCGTACTTGAACAGTCCGTCGTCGATGTTCGGCCATACCCTGCTGCGTATCGATCAGGCTGACGTGCAGGCCGACAAAACGTCGCTGCTCAGTTACGCGATCAACTTCGGCGCCTACATCGAAGGCTCGGACAACAGCATTCTTTACGCTTGGAAAGGCTTGATGGGCGGTTATCCCGGCCTGTTCGCACTGGTGCCGTATCAGGAAAAACTCTCCGAATACCGCAGCCTGGAAAACCGCGATCTGTGGGAATACCGACTGAATCTGACGCAAGAAGAAACCGCACGCATGGTTGAACATGTGTGGGAGTTGAAGCAGATTCAGTTCGACTATTTCTTCTTCGATGAAAACTGCTCGTATCGTTTACTGGAACTGCTGCAAGTCGCACGGCCGAGCCTGCGCCTGACCGAACAATTCCCGTTGACCGCGATCCCCACCGACACCGTCAAAGCGGTGAAAGAAGCCGGGCTGGTGGAAAGCATCGAATATCGCCCGTCCCGTGAGCGCGAATTGCTCAGCCGCGCCGAACCGTTGAGCGACGAAGAACAGCAATGGGTGCTGAAAGTCAGCGCCGATCAGCAGCAGTTGCAGGATCCGGCGTTCAAAGCCCTGCCACGCGACCGTCAGGCGTTGACCATCGACGCGGCGTATCGCCTCGAGCGCTACCGTGCCAACGGTCAGGAGCGTGATCCGCAACGGGCGCAGCGCAGTTTCGAATTGCTGCGGGCGATCAATAAGAACCCCGCACCCGAGCTGGAAATTCCGCAACCGGGCCTGCCGGAAGACGGCCATGAATCACGCACCTGGCAGGCCGGTCTCGGCACCCGTGGCGACCGGGCGTTCGGTGAGTACGGCTTGCGCATGGCCTATCACGATCTCAACGACAACGCCGAAAGCTTCCCGCTCGGCGCGCAGATCGAAATCCTGCAGATGAAGTTGCGTCAGTACGAGGGTAACCACTGGCAGTTCCAGCAATTGGATCTGGCGACGATTCGTTCGCTGACACCGCGCAATGAGCTGCTACAGCCGCTGTCGTGGCAGGTCACCGGTGGTCTTGAGCGAGTGCCGGGCAAGCATGATGACGAAACGCTGGTCAGCCACGTCAATGGTGGCGGTGGCGGCACCTGGGCGCTGGGTGACGATGTGCTGGGTTTTGCCCTCGGCACCGTGCGCGTTGAACACAACAATGATTTCGCCGAGTTCGTGTCCCCGGCCGGCGGCTTCAATACCGGCGTGTTGTGGAAAAACCCGCTGGGGAATATGAGCCTGGAGGCCAAGGGCGATTACTTTTTCAATGGCGAAGTGCGCCGCAGCCTGAGTTTGAATCAGCAGTGGGAATTGTCGCGCAATCTGGGTTTGCGCCTGAGTGCGCAGCGTGAGTTCAGCCATCTCGCTACGCCGGAAACGGAAGTCATGCTCGAAGTGAAGTGGTATCACTACTGAGCTGAAGCCCGACAAATTCCCCCTGTGGGAGCGAGCCTGCTCGCGAAAGCGGTGGGTCAGTCAGCATCTTTGTTGAATGACCGATTGCATTCGCGAGCAGGCTCGCTCCCACAGGGGATTTGTGGTGTTAATGGATTTTTCACGGGGCTTCGACAGCCGCCTCATGAATCCCCTTCTAGACTTTCCCCATAAGCCGGACAACCGGCGCGGGAGAGTGCGATGTGGTGGTGTGCGGGTTTGCTGGGTGTTGTGCTGTTGCTGGGCGGTTGCCAGACCACCCACGAAGATCTGATCGCCAAGGGTTATCCACCGGCCTTCGCCGACGGCTTCGATGACGGCTGCATCAGCGGCCGCCAGGCGGCCGGTTCGATCAGCGGCGAGTTCCGCAAAAACGTGCCGCGCTATCTCAAGGACAAGCAATACGCCGAAGGCTGGACCGACGGTTTTCGCCAGTGTCAGGCAATGCTCGAAAACAAGGATCGCGAAGAGTATCGCAACGAACACTGGGACGAACGCGAGCGCGCCTGGCAGCAACAGAAAGACCAGGACGCCGGGCGGGCCTATCGCTCGCAATAGGTCGCTCTCAGACATCCAGTGAAACCAAATGCCTGCGAGCATGGCCCAAACCTCATACGAGGAGGACACCATGAGTCGCGCATTCGTCAACGAAGACAACGCCGCCGCGCAAGCCGATCAGCCGGTCGAACGGCAGGTCAGCGAGCAGCCCAATTACGTCACGGCGCAAGGGCTCGCGCAGTTGCAAGAAAAAGTCGCCGAACTGCAAACCCTGCATGCCGAACAATCGGCCAAAGGTGAGCAGGCCGACAAACAACGGCTGGCGGATCTGCAACGGGATTTGCGTTATTTCAATCAGCGCCTGAGCAGTGCACAAGTGGCGGTTGCCGCGACGTCCACCGATAAAGCGCAGATCGGCAGCTGGGTGACCTACGCTGACGAACACGACACCGAACGCCGCGTGCAACTGGTCGGCGAGGATCAGGCCGATGCCAGCAAAGGCCTGATCAATTGGGGCTCACCGCTGGGCCGGGCGCTGCTGGGTGCCCGGCTCAATGACGAGGTGCTGTGGCAGCACCCCGCCGGTGATCAAGTGATTGAAGTGATCCGCATCGAACCGGCTTAAACCACACCCTGCGCCAACATCGCGTCGGCGACTTTGACGAAGCCGGCGATGTTAGCGCCTTTGACGTAGTTGATCCGCCCGTTCTCTTCGCCGTAATGCACGCACGCGTGGTGAATCGATTGCATGATCGCGTGCAGCTTGCTGTCGACCTCGCCCGCCGTCCACAGCAGACGCATGGCGTTCTGTGACATTTCCAGACCGCTCACCGCCACGCCGCCAGCGTTGGATGCCTTGCCTGGGGCGAAGAGAATGCCGGCCTCGATAAAGATATCCACAGCCTCCAGCGTGGTCGGCATGTTCGCGCCTTCGGCCACGCATACGCAGCCATTGCGCAGCAGCGTGCGTGCAGCCTCAGCGTCGAGTTCGTTCTGCGTAGCGCACGGCAGCGCGATGTCGCACGGCAACGACCATGGCAGCTGACCGGCGCGGAACTCCAGACCGAACGCTGCCGCCAGTTCGCTGATGCGACCGCGTTTGACGTTTTTCAGCTCCAGCAACGCCAGCCACTGCTCTTCGCTCAAGCCAGCTTCGCAATACAGCGTGCCTTCGGAGTCGGACAAGGAAATCACTTTGCCGCCCAGATCCATGACCTTGCGCGCCGCGTATTGCGCCACGTTGCCGGAACCGGAGATCGCCACGCGTTTGCCTTCGACGGTCTGCTCGCGGCGCTTGAGCATTTCTTCAGCGAAGTACACGCAACCGAACCCCGTGGCTTCCGGACGAATCAGGCTGCCACCGTAGGTCATGCCTTTGCCGGTGAGGACGCTGGTGAACTGGTTGCTCAGGCGTTTGTACTGGCCGAACAGGAAGCCGATCTCGCGCGCACCGACGCCAATATCACCGGCGGGTACGTCAACGTCGGCGCCAATGTGGCGATACAACTCGCTCATGAACGCCTGACAGAAACGCATGACCTCGGCGTCGCTCTTGCCCTTCGGATCGAAGTCAGAACCGCCCTTGCCGCCGCCCATGGGCAGCGAAGTCAGGGAGTTTTTGAAGGTCTGTTCGAAGGCGAGGAATTTCAGCACGCCCAGGTTCACCGAAGGATGGAAGCGCAAACCGCCCTTGTACGGGCCGATGGCGCTATTCATCTGGATGCGGAAACCGCGATTGACCTGGACTTTGCCCTGATCGTCGACCCATGACACGCGGAACACCACGGCACGCTCCGGCTCGCAGATGCGCTCCAGAATCCCCGAGTTCAGGTAATGCGGATTGGCTTCGAGAAACGGCCACAGGCTGCGCAGGACTTCTTCGACGGCCTGGTGGAATTCGGGTTGATCCGGGTCGCGTTTTTTCAGACGGGCAAGGAAGGATTCGACGGATTCGATCATGGGAAAAGTCTCGGCAAATTTATTGTCGTTGGAGGAGATTGGGCCGGACTGTAACAAACGGATCGCGCACAGGAACAGAGCAAAATGTCGCAGTTATGAAATTAAATGGTGCACAGGATATAAATAAGGCGGTTTTTTAGCGGGTTTTGCACCTGAATGGGGAGTCTGGATTCAAGCAATGCACCGCCAGTTACACAGCTATCGCGAGCAGGCTCACTTCTACAGGGGGGAACGCATTTCAAATGTAGGAGTGAGCCTGCTCGCGATGGCCGCACCTCGGTCCCGCTGACAAAAACCGGGCAAAAAAAAACGGAGCCCGAAGGCTCCGCTCTTTCATGCAACCAACCCGATATCAGGCCAGTTTCTTGTGACGTACCCGGTGTGGCTGGGCAGCCGCTTCGCCGAGACGCTTTTTGCGATCAGCTTCGTACTCGGTGTAGTTGCCTTCGAAGAAGATCGCTTGCGAGTCGTCTTCGTACGCCAGGATGTGTGTCGCCACGCGGTCAAGGAACCACCGATCGTGAGAGATCACAATGGCGGCGCCCGGGAAGTCCAGCAGGGCTTCCTCCAGGGAACGCAGGGTTTCAACGTCGAGGTCGTTGGACGGTTCGTCGAGCAGCAGGACGTTGCCGCCCTCCTTCAGGGTCAGCGCCAGGTGCAGACGACCGCGCTCACCACCGGACAGGTCCTTGACGAACTTCTGCTGGTCGCCGCCCTTGAAGTTGAAGCGACCGACGTAGGTGCGCGACGGGATCTCGTAGTTGCCGATGCGGATCTGGTCGGAACCGTCGGAGATTTGCTGGAACACAGTCTTGCTGCCATCCAGGTCATCGCGGCTCTGATCGACGCAGGCCAGTTGCACGGTTTCGCCGACTTCGATGCTGCCCGAATCCGGTGTTTCCTTGCCCATCAGCATGCGGAACAGGGTCGATTTACCGGCACCGTTACCGCCGATCACGCCAACAATGGCGCCCTTCGGCATCGAGAACGACAGGTTGTCGATCAGGACGCGATCGCCGTAGCCCTTGGTGACGTTCTTGAACTCGATGACCTTGTCGCCCAGGCGTGGACCGGCCGGGATGTAGATCTCGTTGGTTTCGCTGCGCTTCTGGAATTCCTGCGATTGCATTTCTTCGAAGCGTTGCAGACGAGCCTTGGATTTCGACTGGCGGGCCTTGGCGCCTTTGCGCACCCACTCCAGTTCTTCTTTCATGGCTTTTTCGTGGGCCGACTGCTGCTTGGATTCGGCAGCCAGACGATCGGACTTGGCTTCGAGCCAACCCGAGTAGTTGCCTTCGTACGGAATGCCTGCGCCGCGGTCGAGTTCCAGAATCCAGCCAGCGACGTTGTCGAGGAAGTAACGGTCGTGCGTGATCGCAACCACGGTGCCCGGGAAGTCGTGCAGGAAGTGCTCCAGCCACGCCACCGAATCGGCGTCCAAGTGGTTGGTTGGTTCGTCGAGCAGCAGCATGTCCGGCGCGGACAGCAGCAGACGGCACAGCGCCACACGACGTTTTTCACCACCGGAGAGGAATTCGACCTTGGCGTCCCAGGCCGGCAGACGCAGCGCATCGGCGGCGACTTCCAGCTGGCGCTCAAGGTTGTGACCATCGCTGGCCTGCAGGATCGCTTCGAGTTTGGCTTGCTCGGCGGCGAGCTTGTCGAAGTCGGCATCCGGATCGGCGTAGGCCGCGTAGACCTCGTCCAGACGCGCTTGCGCATCCTTGATCACGCTGACCGCTTCCTCGACCACTTCACGCACGGTCTTGGTCGGATCAAGTTGCGGCTCTTGCGGCAGATAACCGATGTTCAGGTCCGGCATCGGACGGGCTTCGCCCTCGAACTCGGTGTCGACGCCGGCCATGATTTTCAGCAGCGTGGACTTACCCGAACCGTTGAGGCCGAGTACGCCGATCTTGGCGCCCGGGAAGAACGACAGCGAAATGTTTTTGAGAATTTCCCGCTTCGGCGGAACAACTTTGCCCAGCCGATGCATGGTGAAGACGTATTGAGCCATGGAGAACCTTGGGTCAGTGACAGATGAATGATTGCAGCGCAGGCGAAGCCCGGCCAGACCATGCGCGTCGTTCACTTGATGGTTATCAATGCGTGCGCGCTGAAAAAGTCTGAGTCTAGGAGCTGGAACGCTCCCGCGTAACCGGCAAAGCTACCTGAATGACGGAAGGCAGTCCAGCCGCGCGGGGCTGGCACTTCGCCACGACTCAAGGCATGCTAGCCGCCCTTTGGGCGTCCGGCTTATAGTGCACGTCGCGCCAGTCCAGCCAAACCGCAGGATTACAGCTTGTCCAATGTCACTCCGCCAGCTTCTGTGAGCAGCACCCCACCGGCGCCCGGCTCGTCCCTGCGCGGTACATTAAAGGGTGCGCTGGCGACACTCGTGCTTTTGTTGCTCGCGTTGCTGTTCTGGCAACTGCTCGATCAACTGCGCGAAACCCAGAAAAACCAGCGTCAGTACACCATCGATTACACCGCCGACCTCGCCTCGCAGGTCAGCCTGAACATGGCGCTGAACGCGCAAATCGCCCTCAATCTGCTACCGATCGTCGAACAGCCGCAATCAGCCGACGAACAGCAGGCACTGCTGCGCAAGCTTCAGCAGTCGCTGCCCGATCTGCGCAGCATGGCGTTGCTCAGTCCTTCCGGGCGGATTATCAGCGACAGCGCCGTCGACAGCGACGACGCCAACTACCTGACCGAACTGGTGCGCCGCAGTCGCGCCCAGGCGCATTATTTCAGCAACGCCGATGACGGCTCGGTGGTGCATCTATTACTCCATCAGGCTAGCGGCAGCACCCGCGGCTATTGGGCGTTGCGCCTGACCCCGACGTTCTTCGACTCGCTGACCAAACAGGGTGATACCGGTTTGCGTCCGCTGTGGCTGGTGGAAAACCGCATCAACCATCAAATCATCAGCCGCGACGAAGCGCTGCCTTCAGCCAAACCCGGCGTGCTGACCCCGGACGATCTGGCCAACACCGTGCTGACCGTGCCGCTGAGCAGCAGCGACTGGCAGTTGCGCGGCCTGTTCGACCGCCAGCGCGTGCTGGAAGAATTGCTGCCGGCGTTCATCGGCAAATGCCTGTTGGGCCTGGCATTCTCGATGCTGCCGGTGATCGCGCTGTTGAACATGCGCCGCCGTCAACGCCAGTTACATGAGGGTCGCCGTCGCTATCAGGACATTTTCGAAGGCACCGGTGTGGCCCTCTGTGTGCTTGATCTGTCGGGTCTCAAGCAAGTCTTCGACAAGGCGCAGATCCAGACCAGCGATCAGCTCAAGGCGTGGCTCGACCAACCGCAGCAACGCCAGCAACTGCTGCAGGAACTGCGCGTCACCGAGGTCAACCAGGTCGCGTTGCAACTGCTCAACGTCAACTCTTGCGAGCACGCCTGGCAACTGCTGATCGACGGCCATCCGCACCGCCAGTGCGCGATCGGCAATCAAGTCCTCGATGCCGTGCTGCAGCAACAAAAGCAGCTGGAACTGGAAATCAAACTGCCGGACATCAATGGCCGCGATCAACACCTGTGGATGGTGTTGCGCCTGCCGACCGAGCAGCACGACTACAAAGCGGTGATCCTCAGCATCAACGACATCACCAGCCGCAAGCTGATCGAACTGTCGCTGCTCGAACGCGAAGGTTTCTGGTCCGACGTGGTGCGCACCGTGCCGGATCATCTGTACGTGCAAGACGTGATCAGCCAGCGGATGATTTTCAGCAACCACCATCTCGGCCAGACCCTCGGCTACAACCGCACCGAATTGCACCAGATGGGCGAGTACTTCTGGGAGATCCTGCTACACCCGGAAGACGCCGACTACTACCATCGCTCGCGCCAGTTGCAGCGCCACGCCGGTTACAGTCAGTTGCTGCAATGCCAGTTGCGTTTCCGTCATCGCGACGGCAAGTGGCGGCGTTTCGATATTCGCGAGCAGGCCCTGGCCCGCGACAAACATGATCAGGTCACGCGGATCATCGGCGTGGCCAAGGACATCACCGAACAGATCGAAGCCAGCGAATCGCTGCGTGACAGCGAGCAGCGCTACCGCATGCTCGCCGAAAGCATCAGCGACGTGATTTTCTCCACCGACAGCAAGCTCTCGCTGAACTACGTCAGCCCGTCGGTGCAGGCTGTGCTGGGTTACGACGCCGAGTGGATTTTCCAGAACGGCTGGCAATCGACCATCGCCAACCCGCAGCAACTGAGCGGCATCTACACGCTGATGGATCGCGTCAGCAAGGCGTTGGACAAACCCGAGCAACTGGCCATTTTGCGTAGCCAGGTGCAGACGCAATTGTTCCTGTTCGACTGCCTGCGTGCCGATGGCCGCAAGATCCCGATCGAGCTGCGTCTGGTGCTGGTGTGGGACGAGCATGGCGCGTTTGAAGGCGTGCTCGGCGTCGGTCGCGACATCAGTCAGCAGCGCCGCGCCGAAAAAGACCTGCGCATGGCCGCCACGGTTTTCGAGCATTCGACCTCGGCGATTCTGATCACCGATCCGGCCGGCTACATCGTTCAGGCCAACGAGGCTTTCAGCCGCGTCAGCGGTTACGCGGTGAGCGAAGTGCTCGACCAGTTGCCGAACATGCTCACGGTCGACGAACAACAGGACGCGCACCTGCGTTATGTGATCAAGCAATTGCACGAGCACAACACGTGGGAAGGCGAAGTCTGGATGAAGCGCCGTAACGGCGAGCACTACCCAGCGTGGGTCGGCATCACCGCGGTGCTCGACGACGAGGGTGATCTGGCCAGTTACGTGTGCTTCTTCAGCGACATCAGCGAGCGCAAGGCCAGCGAGCAGCGCATTCACCGCCTCGCCTACTACGACGCCCTGACCCATTTGCCGAACCGCACGTTGTTCCAGGATCGCCTGCACACTGCGCTGCAATCGGCCGAACGGCAGAAGTCGTGGGTGGTGCTGATGTTCCTCGACCTCGACCGTTTCAAACCGATCAACGACTCCCTCGGCCACGCCGCCGGCGACCGTATGCTCAAAGACATGGCCACGCGCCTGCTGGCCTGTGTCGACGATGACGACACCGTGGCGCGCATGGGCGGTGACGAATTCACGCTGCTGCTGCAACACCGCTCCAGCCGCGAAATGGCGCTGAACCGGGCGATTCATGTCGCCGAGCAGATCCTTGGCAGCCTGGTGCGACCGTTCGTGCTCGAAGGCCGCGAGTTCTTTGTCACCGCGAGTATCGGCATCGCCCTGAGTCCGCAGGACGGCAACGAGCTCAGCCAGTTGATGAAGAACGCCGACACCGCGATGTACCACGCCAAGGAGCGCGGCAAGAACAACTTCCAGTTCTATCAGGCCGACATGAACGCCAGTGCGCTGGAGCGTCTGGAACTGGAAAGCGACCTGCGCCACGCCTTGGAACAGAACGAATTCGTCCTGTATTACCAGCCGCAGTTCAGCGGCGACGGCAAGCGTCTGACCGGCGCTGAAGCGCTGTTGCGCTGGCGCCATCCACGTCGTGGACTGGTGCCGCCGGGAGATTTCATTCCGGTGCTCGAAGAACTCGGTCTGGTGGTTGACGTTGGCGACTGGGTGATCAGCGAGGCTTGCCGCCAACTGAAGACCTGGCACCAGAACCGCGTGCGTGTACCGAAGGTCTCAGTGAACATCTCCGCGCGGCAGTTCTCCGACGGCCAGCTCGGCACGCGGATCGCCACGATCCTGCGCGAAACCGGCCTGCCGCCGGCGTGTCTGGAACTTGAACTGACCGAAAGTATCCTGATGCGCGAAGTCAGCGAAGCGATGCAGATTCTTGCCGGGCTGAAAAACCTTGGCCTGAGCATCGCGGTCGATGACTTCGGCACCGGCTACTCATCGCTGAACTACCTCAAACAATTCCCGATCGACGTGCTGAAAATCGACCGCACGTTTGTCGATGGCTTACCGTCCGGCGAACAAGACGCGCAGATTGCCCGGGCGATCATCGCCATGGCGCACAGCCTGAATCTGGCGGTAATCGCCGAAGGCGTGGAAACCCATGAACAGCTGGACTTCCTGCGTGAGCACGGTTGCGATGAGGTTCAGGGCTATCTGTTCGGGCGGCCGATGCCAGCGGGACGGTTTGAGGCGCAGTTCAGCAATGACGCGCTGTTCATGTTCGACTGAAGTCCTGCGGCGCGGCCATCGCGAGCAGGCTCGCTCCCACAAGGGATTGATGTCGGTCAGAAAATCGCAAGAGCACCTCGGTTACTGTGGGAGCGAGCCTGCTCGCGAAGCGGCCTTCAAAAGCACCGCACATCTGTCATGAACGCCACTTGTCTGCGACATGATGTCGTTTCATATGCCATCCAAAACCCATTGGGTTAGAATGCCCCCCTTTTCTGCCCCCGATCCTTGAGGACCGCCATGTTCAGCCGTGATTTGACTATTGCCAAGTACGACGCCGACCTTTTTGCCGCCATGGAGCAAGAAGCTCAGCGCCAGGAAGAACACATTGAGCTGATCGCTTCGGAAAACTACACCAGCCCAGCGGTGATGGAAGCTCAAGGCTCGGTCCTGACCAACAAGTACGCCGAAGGCTACCCAGGCAAGCGCTACTACGGTGGTTGCGAGTACGTCGACATCGTTGAGCAACTGGCTATCGACCGTGCAAAAGAACTGTTCGGCGCCGATTACGCCAACGTTCAGCCGCACGCCGGTTCGCAAGCCAACGCTGCGGTCTACCTGGCTCTGCTGCAAGGTGGCGACACCATTCTGGGCATGAGCCTGGCTCACGGTGGTCACCTGACTCACGGCGCCAGCGTTTCCTCCTCGGGCAAACTGTACAACGCTGTGCAGTACGGCATCGACGCCAACGGTCTGATCGACTACGACGAAGTCGAGCGCCTGGCGGTTGAGCACAAGCCGAAAATGATCGTGGCCGGTTTCTCTGCCTACTCGCAGATTCTCGACTTCCCACGCTTCCGCGCCATCGCGGACAAAGTCGGCGCTTACCTGTTCGTCGACATGGCTCACGTAGCCGGTCTGGTTGCCGCGGGTGTTTACCCGAACCCGGTGCCTTTCGCTGACGTCGTGACCACCACCACGCACAAGACCCTGCGCGGTCCACGTGGCGGCCTGATCCTGGCTCGCGCCAACGCCGACATCGAGAAGAAGCTCAACTCCGCGGTATTCCCGGGCGCCCAGGGTGGCCCGCTGGAGCACGTGATCGCCGCCAAGGCAATCTGCTTCAAGGAAGCGTTGCAGCCAGAGTTCAAGGCCTACCAGGAACAAGTGGTGCTGAACGCCCAGGCCATGGCCGAAGTGTTCATCGAGCGCGGTTTCGACGTAGTTTCCGGGGGTACCAAGAACCACCTGTTCCTGCTGTCGCTGATCAAGCAGGACATCTCCGGGAAAGATGCTGACGCCGCTCTGGGCAAAGCGTTCATCACCGTGAACAAGAACTCCGTGCCAAACGACCCACGCTCGCCGTTCGTCACTTCCGGCCTGCGCTTCGGTACTCCGGCTGTGACCACTCGTGGCTTCAAGCAAGCCGAGTGCAAAGAGCTGGCCGGCTGGATCTGCGACATCCTGGCTGACCTGAACAACGAAGCGGTGATTGACGCCGTTCGTGAGAAAGTCAAAGCCATCTGCAAGAAACTGCCGGTATACGGCGCTTGATTGCGACGTTAAACCCGCAGCATGAAAAACCGGCCGAGTGATTGGCCGGTTTTTTTTCGCCCCTGATTTCCCGTGTAGGCGCTGCCGAAGGCTGCGATCTTTTGATCTGGATCTTAAAAACAAGATCAAAAGATCGCAGCCTTCGGCAGCGCCTACACGTGGCTATGGCCACTGGTCAGACCGGTCATGCCAATTTTGCTGTTTTCACTTGTCATCCCGAAAAAACCGAGCGTAGACTGCACCCGCACTGGACATACCGGTAAGACCACAATAATTAAGTCCTGAATCTGAGCGTGCAAGCGCCAGCAGCCAGGACACCGACCAGGATTCCTCCCATGCTCAGATGGTGCTCGCGTTCAATCTTCCTCCAAGTGGTTCTCGGACTGGTGCTCGGCATCGTCTGCGGGCTGACCCTCCCTGAATACTCGGCCCAGCTCAAACCGCTCGGCGACGGCTTCATCAAACTGATCAAGATGCTCATCGGCCTCATCGTGTTCTGCGTGGTGGTCAGCGGTATCAGCGGCGCCGGCGATCTGAAGAAGGTCGGGCGCATCGGCCTCAAGTCGGTGATCTATTTCGAAGTACTCACCACCATCGCGCTAGTGATCGGTCTGGTCTTCGCCTTCAGCACCGGTATTGGCAGCGGCGCAAATATCCATCTGGAGCAGCTATCTTCCGCCGATATGGGCGATCTCGCCGAACGCGGCCAGCACATGCACACCACCACGCAGTTCCTGATGGATCTGATACCGACTTCGGTGATCGGCGCTTTTGCCGACAACAACATCCTGCAGGTGCTGCTGTTCTCGGTACTGTTCGGCAGCGCGTTGAATCTGGTGGGTGAGGCGGCTTCCGGGATCTCGCGACTGATCAACGAACTGAGCCATGTGATCTTCCGCATCATGGGCATGATCGTGCGTCTGGCGCCGATCGGCGTGTTCGGCGCTATCGCGTTTACCACCAGCAAATATGGCCTCGATTCCCTGCAACACCTGGGCAGTCTGGTCGGTTTGTTCTACCTGACCTGCATCGCTTTCGTCAGCGTGATTCTCGGTCTGGTGATGCGTGCTTCCGGCCTGCGCATGTGGCCGCTGCTCAAGTACCTGCGCGAAGAACTGCTGATCGTCATGGGCACCGCCTCGTCCGACGCCGTGTTGCCACAGATCATGCGCAAACTCGAACACCTCGGCATTGGCAGCTCGACCGTGGGCCTGGTGATCCCGACCGGGTACTCGTTCAACCTCGACGGTTTTTCGATCTACCTGACCCTGGCCATCGTCTTCATCGCCAACGCCACCGGCACTCCGCTGGCGATGACTGATTTGCTGACGATTCTGCTGGTGTCGCTGATCACCTCCAAAGGGGCACACGGCATTCCAGGTTCGGCACTGGTGATTCTGGCGGCCACGCTGACAGCGATTCCGGCAATTCCGGTGGTCGGTCTGGTGCTGGTGTTGGCAGTGGACTGGTTCATGGGCATCGGCCGGGCACTCACCAATCTCATCGGCAACTGCGTCGCCACTGTCGCCATTGCCCGTTGGGAAAAAGACATCGACGTGCAACGCGCCAACAAAGTACTCAGCGGCCAGCAGGGCTACACCTTTCAGCCGCGTAAACCAGCAACTCCGGCGCACCAGCAGGAGTTCTGATTTCAACCCTATCGGCGCTGCCGCAAATGGCGATCTCTTGATTTCGGTTTGCGGCGCCCCTTTGGGCACATGGAGCAAGACAAGTGATTACTACATCAACCGTCGTCAACTCAGTCGTAGAAAAACTCCGTGCGGCGCTCGCCCGTGGCCAGTGGCGCTCCGGCGACATGCTGCCGGGCCAGCGCGAACTGGCCGAACAACTGGGCATCAGCCGCCCGAGCCTGCGCGAAGCGGTGATCGTCCTGGAAACCCTTGGTCTGGTGCGTTCGATGCCGGGCAAAGGCGTTGTCGTACTTGATGCGCATCTCAGCGACAGCCAGAGCCACGACAGCGCAGTCGCCGGCGCCAGCCTCGAAGACGTGCTGCAACTGCGCTACACCCTTGAGCCGTTCATCGTCGGCCTGGTCGCGCAGTCGATCAGCAGCAAGGAAGTCGGCCAGTTGCGCTTGACCCTGATGGACATGCGCGAAGCCCTCGAGGCCGGCGACAGTGACGCCGGCGTCAGCGCCTACATCGCCTTCCACGAAGAGTTGTTCACGCTCACCTCGAATCCGATCTTCCAGAGCGTGGTGCAGCAAACCAGCAACGCCCTCAAGCAAAGCGCCGAGGTGTTGCGCAATTCGCCGGAGCATCTGGCCGAGCGGCTGGAAGAAAACGAGGCCGTGGTGCGCGCGATCCGCAGCAAGAACAGCGCCCAGGCCAGCGCCGAAATGCGTCGGCACATTTTGCGCGAAGGCCAGCGGATGGGGATTGAGTTGAATATTCCGGAAGACAACCTGAGTCGCTGATTTCTATTGGAGACAGGCCATGAACAGTTTCGCTTCACCGTCGCAAACCCACCCGACCACCGCGCCCCTGCCCTTCTCCCGCGTAAGAGTGCCGGCGGAGGATCTGTACCCGCGACTGTTCGACGCGATTCTCGAGCTGCGCATCGATACGGCCAGCCGTTTCACCGAAGACAGTTTGAAAGAGATGTTCGGCGCCAGTCGTGCCGATGTGCGGCGGGTGCTGACGCAGTTGTCGCTTGAGCAGGTCATTGTGCTGCGCGCCAATCATCGGCCGCGTGTGGCAGCACCCGATCGGGAGCAGACGCGGCAGGCCCTGCATGCGCGGCGACTGGCCGAAAACACCTTGGTGCGTCTGGCCTGCCAGCGTCCGCAAGCGGAAGGGTTGAAACGCTTGCGCGGGCTGATCGAACGCGAGCGTCAGGCGGTTGAGCAGGATCGGCGGGGTGCGGCGATTCGCTTGTCCGGTGAGTTTCATCTGCACTTGGCGCAGATGGCGGGGAATGCACCGTTGGCGCATTTTCTCGGCAGCCTGGTGCCGCTGACGTCGTTGGCGATTGCGCGGTGTAAGGGTACTACGCACAGTTGTTGCGCATGGCAGGAGCATTTGGTGCTGGTTGAGGCCGTCGAGCGAGGCGATATTTCCAAGGCCGCGATGTTGATGAATCGGCATCTGGATCATCTTGAGCAGACGCTGCTGGGTTCAGATCTTGAGCATTGTGTTGCAGGTTAGATTGCTATCGCGAGCAGGCTCACTCCTACATTTGAAACGCGTTCCCCTGTAGGAGTGAGCCTGCTCGCGATGGCGTCATCATTGACACTACAAACCCATCAGGCAGAAGCCACCCTGGCAAACCCCGCCCGAATCTTTTCCTCCGGCAAATCATCGGCAATAAACACAATCACACTCTCCCGCGCCTCACCCTCGGCCCATTCAGTGTCCCAGTCGAAACCGTAAAGCTTCAGCACACCCTGAAACACCAAGCGCCGATCCTCACCGGCAATGTTCAGCACGCCCTTGTAACGCAGCAATTGCTTGCCGTGTTCTTCCAGCAGCTCATTCATGAACTCGCTGAGCTGATCGATATCCAGCGGCTGATCGGTACGCAATACCAGACTGGAAATACGATCAATCGACGGCGCCTTGCTCACTGGACGCAAGCTCAAACCACCGCCGAGGTCAGCATTGAGGTTGAAGCCGCGCACATCCAGCAGTTCAGCCAAATCAATGCTGCCGTGCTCGACCACACGGATCGGTGCGCGACGGTTGATCCGCGTCAGCCGTTCGCTCAGCGCGTTGAACGTGGCTTCATCGACCAGATCGGTCTTGCTCACCAGCAATCGGTCGGCAAAACCGATCTGCGCCTGGGCGATGGTCTGGGTCAGGTGTACATCCGCGTGCGCGGCATCGACCAGGGTGATGATGCCGTCGAGCAGATAACGCTCGCGCAGTTCTTCGTCGATGAAAAACGTCTGTGCCACTGGCGCCGGATCGGCCAGTCCGGTGCACTCGATGACCAGGCGATCAAACGCAATCTCGCCGCTGTCCAGCCGCTCCAGCAGCAGATACAACGCCTTGGTCAGGTCGGTGTGAATGGTGCAGCAGACACAGCCGTTGGCCAGAGTCATGACTTGCACCGGCTCATCACCCAGCAACTGCGTGTCGATGCCGGCGTCGCTGAATTCGTTTTCGATCACGGCGATTTTCAGGCCGTGCTCGGCTTTCAGAATATGGCGCAGCAAAGTGGTCTTGCCGGCGCCGAGGAAACCGCTGAGTACCGTTACAGGTATGGGAGAAGACAAAACAGATCCCCTTCACAAAATGAATGAACAACACAAAAACAAATGTGGGAGCGAGCCTGCTTGCGAAAGCGGTGTGCCAGTCAAATCATTCATCAACTGACACTCCGTATTCGCGAGCAAGCTCGCTCCCACAGGGGATTACCTCAACCTTGCGCTGTCAGCTCAACAGCACTTCGGCCCACCCTTGCCACCGTAACGGGCTTCCTGACGTTCGCGGAAGAACATCTCGTAGCTCATCACCGGTTTGTCCGGGTGCTTGGTTTGCATATGCTCGACGTAGGTGTCGTAGTCGGGCATGCCGACCATCAGGCGCGCAGCCTGACCGAGGTATTTACCGAGGCGACTCAGGTCATTGAACATGGTGCAATCCTCTGGTTACGCATCCGGCAGAGCCTGGAACGGCGATTCTTTATCCGTGCGCTCTTTTTTGCCCCAGGCGGCGATGCCGACCTTGAGCGCATAGAACAGGATGCTGAAGACCACGAACAGGAACAGCGCGGTGAGCGTTGCGTTGGTGTAGGCGTTGAAGATCACGTGCTGCATCTGCTCGACGCTTTTTGCCGGTGCCAGCACCTGACCGTTGGCCAGCGCATCGCTGTACTTCTTGGCCAGCGACAGGAAACCGATCGCCGGATTGGCGTCGAACAGTTTGATGAAGCCCGCGGTCGTGGTGCAGATCAGCAGCCAAGTGGCTGGCAGCAGGGTGACCCAGATGTAGCGCTGGCGCTTCATTTTGATCAGGACCACGGTGCCGAGCATCAGCGCGATACCGGCCAGCATCTGGTTGGAGATACCGAACAGTGGCCACAAGGTGTTGATGCCGCCCAGTGGATCGATCACGCCTTGGTAGAGCAACCAGCCCCACATCGCCACACAACCGGCAGTGGCGATCAGGTTGGCGGTCCACGATTCGGTGCGTTTCAGCGCCGGAACGAAGGAGCCGAGCAGATCCTGCAGCATGAAACGCCCGGCACGGGTACCGGCATCGACAGCGGTGAGGATGAACAGCGCTTCAAACAGGATCGCAAAGTGGTACCAGAATGCCATGGTGTTTTCACCCGGCAGGACACTGTGCAGAATCTGCGCGATACCGACCGCCAGGGTCGGCGCACCACCGGCTCGCGCCAGGATGGTGGTTTCGCCAATGTCATGCGCCACGGCTTGCAGCGCTTCCGGCGTGATCGCGAAGCCCCAGCTGGAGACCACTTGCGCAACCGATGCGACGTCACTGCCGACCACGGCAGCCGGACTGTTCATGGCGAAGTACACGCCTGGCTCGATCACCGAAGCGGCAACCATGGCCATGATCGCGACGAACGATTCCATCAGCATGCCGCCGTAACCGATGTAACGGGCGTTGGTTTCGTTATCCAGCAGCTTCGGCGTGGTGCCCGAAGAAATCAGCGCGTGGAAACCGGAAACCGCACCGCAAGCGATGGTGATGAACAGGAACGGGAACAGACCGCCCTTCCATACCGGGCCGGTGCCGTCGACGAACTGGGTCAGCGCCGGCATTTTCAGCTCGGGCATGGTGATCAGAATACCGATCGCCAGGGCGACGATGGTGCCGATCTTGAGGAACGTCGACAGATAGTCACGCGGTGCCAGAATCAGCCACACCGGCAACGATGCCGCGACGAAACCGTAACCGACCAGCATCCAGGTAATCTGCACGCCGGTGAAGGTGAACGCCTTGGCCCACACCGGATCAGCGGCAATCTGCCCACCGAGCCAGATCGAACCGAGCAGCAGCAACACGCCGACCACGGAAATTTCGCCGATGCGGCCCGGGCGGATGTAGCGCATGTAAATGCCCATGAACATCGCGATCGGGATGGTCGCCATCACGGTGAAGATGCCCCATGGGCTCTCCGCCAGCGCTTTAACCACGATCAACGCCAGCACCGCGAGGATGATGATCATGATCAGGAAGCAGCCGAACAAGGCGATGGTGCCGGGCACGCGGCCCATTTCTTCACGCACCATGTCGCCCAGGGAACGGCCGTTGCGCCGGGTCGACATGAACAGAACCATGAAGTCCTGCACCGCGCCCGCCAGCACCACCCCAGCTATCAGCCACAGCGTGCCGGGCAAGTAGCCCATCTGCGCCGCCAATACCGGGCCGACCAGAGGCCCCGCGCCAGCGATGGCAGCGAAGTGGTGACCGAAAAGAATGTGTTTGTTGGTCGGCACATAGTCCAGACCGTCGTTGTTGAGCACGGCGGGGGTGGCCCGACGCGGATCGAGTTGCATCACATTGTTAGCGATGAACAGGCTGTAGTAACGGTACGCAACCAGATAAATGGCCACAGCGGCGACCACAATCCACAAGGCATTGATCGCCTCGCCTCGGCGCAATGCCACTACGCCCAGGGCGCACGCTCCTACGATTGCCAGCACTAGCCAGGGTAAGTGGCGTAGCAGGCTATTATTATTTTTCATTTTATTATTCCAGCCAGGGTGGACAAGAAAGACAGCCACCCCGAGTTTAGCGCTTACGGCGCCAAAGGCCATACCCCGACGTTGGTCTAGACGCTTTAGCGACTGGCTGGCGCCCGCATTCGCGGTCTATAGTCAGCGAACCTTCATGAGGATTGCGCCATGAGCGAGCACCCCGCCAATCGACGTCGTTTCCAACGTATTGCGTTCGATGCCAGAACCGAGCTGAGTCAGGGCGAGTACATCTGGCCGGTCAAGCTGATCGACCTGTCGCTCAAGGGACTGCTGATCGAGCGGCCGGAGCCTTGGCTGGGGGACAAGTCGCAGGACTTTCTCGTCGACATTCATTTGAGCGATGACGTCGATATCGAGATGGATGTGCAGTTGGCCCATGAAGAAAAAGGCCAGTTGGGCTTTGTCTGCCGACATATAAGCCTGGAATCGATCCAGCGCTTGCGACGGTTGATCGAGTTGAATCTGGCGGATGAGGCCGAACTGGAGCGCGAGTTGGGCGCCCTGATCGAAATCTAGCCATCAATACAATCCCCTGTGGGAGCGAGCCTGCTCGCGAAGACGGTGTGTCATTGAACAATGATGCCGACTGACACGGCCCCTTCGCGAGCAGGCTCGCTCCCACAGGTCAGGAGTTCACTCAAACAATGCGTCGAGGGCCTGTTCGAGGCGGGTCACGGCAATGATCTGCAAGCCTGGTGGGGATTCCTTCGGCGCATTGCCCTTCGGCACGATCGCCCGTTTGAAGCCATGCTTCGCCGCTTCCTTCAACCGCTCTTGACCGCTCGGCACTGGGCGCACTTCGCCGGACAGGCCGACCTCACCGAACACCAGCAGATCATGCGGCAACGGCCGATTGCGCAAGCTCGACATCACCGCCGCCATCAACGCCAGATCAGACGCCGTTTCCAGCACCTTCACCCCGCCCACCACGTTGAGGAACACATCCTGGTCGTGCGTCGGAATCCCGCCATGGCGGTGCAACACCGCGAGCAACATCGCCAAACGGTTCTGATCCAGTCCCAGCGTCACCCGACGCGGATTGGCCAGATGACTGTCATCGACCAGCGCCTGCACTTCCACCAGCATCGGTCGCGTGCCTTCCCACGTTGCCATGACCACACTGCCCGGGACTTCTTCCTGCGCACGAGTAAGAAAAATCGCCGACGGGTTGGAGACTTCTTTCAAGCCCTTGTCAGTCATGCCGAACACGCCCAATTCGTTGACCGCACCGAAACGGTTTTTCACCGCGCGCAGCAAACGCAGGCGCCCATCGGACTCGCCTTCGAAATACAGCACGGTGTCGACCATGTGCTCGAGAACTCGAGGCCCCGCCAGCGCGCCTTCCTTGGTCACGTGGCCGACGAGGAAAATCGCCGTGCCGCTCTGCTTGGCATAACGCACCAGCAACGCCGCACTCTCACGCACCTGGGAAACACCGCCAGGTGCCGATTGCAGTTGTTCGGTGAAGATCGTCTGGATCGAGTCGATCACCATCACCTTGGGCTTTTCCTGACGAGCGGTGGCGATGATGGTTTCGATGCAGGTTTCGGTCATCACCCGCAGTTGATCCTGCGGCAAGCCGAGACGGCGGGCGCGCATGGCCACTTGCTGCTGGGATTCTTCGCCAGTGACGTACAGGGCCGGCATGCTCTTGGCGAGGTTGCACAGGGTCTGTAACAGAATCGTCGATTTGCCGATGCCCGGATCGCCGCCGATCAGCACCACCGAGCCATCGACCAGACCGCCACCGAGCACGCGATCGAGTTCACCAGACGCGGTGGAGAAGCGCGGAATCTCTTCGATGCTGACTTCAGCCAGGGTTTTGATCTGTGCCTGCTGTCCGGCCCAACCGGTGCGGCCGGTCGGTGCCGTGGCGCCGCCGCTTTCGATCATGGTCTCGGTCAGGGTGTTCCAGGCACCACACTCACCGCACTGACCGGCCCACTTGGGAAAGGTTGCGCCGCACTCGGTGCAGCCGTACATGCGCTTGGCCTTGGCCATCAGAACCCCCGACAAAAACCGCGATGATAACGCACGGGCCGCCGATCAGCGCGGCGCAGCATTGCGGATTTCGCCGCTGGCCAGACGCGCGGCGCTATTGCCCAACGGATCCTCGGCATTCAAGTCAGCACCCTTGGCCTTCAGCGCATCGAGCAATTCCAGACGCTTGAACAAACCGGCGTACATGGCCGCCGTCTGCCCGGCGCCGTTACGCTGATCGGGGCTGCAATCGGTGGTCATCAGGCGGCGGGCAATCTGTAATTCACCTTTGAAAATTGCGCCCATCAGCGCCGTGTTACCGCGCAGGTCCTGAGCGCAGGCATCGGCGCCGGCAGCGAGCAACCGTTCCACCGCGGGTGCCTGACCGTGATAGGCCGCCAGAATCAGCGCGGTGTAGCCCTTGGTGTCGCGGGTATCGAGGGAATAACCCGACTCGATGAACGTGTCGAGCATCGGCACATCACCGCGCCGGGCCGCGTCGAAGTAGTAGTCCTGAAGTTGGGCTTTGATCGCCTCGGGACTCTGCCCGGTCGGTGCCGCCCACGCCGCGAACGACAGGCAACCGGCCAACAGTAAAAGACAGATTCGCATCAATAGTCTCCTTGAACAGAACGGGGCCTGACTCAGGCCCCGCGTGCGCTACATCTGTATCAGTCGGCCAGTTTGGCCGCCAACGCCTTGACCCGGCTCAGGTCGCCCTTGGCCACTTTGGTCACACCGGTCCCGTATTCCGGGTCAGCCTTATAAAGGAAGGACAGGATGATGTGCTTGCTCTCGTCATCGGTGGTCGCCAGCGAGCCGCCGAAGCTGTCGATCAGGTCCTGACGCTCTTGCTGGCTGAACGAGCGATACAGATCACCGGCCTGCTTGAAGTTCTGCTCACGCTGGATCTTCGCCTGCTGGGTGCTGCCCGACAGCGTCGACTGGCTATAACGCGCACTTGGCGTCTCGTCACGGGGTTGCAGTCGGCTCGGCTGATAGTTCACACCCGAGTTGCTCGCGCCGAAGTTCATCGCGCCATCCTGATTGCCATTGTTCACCGCAACTTTTGCCGCGTTGATTGGCAATTGCAGAGCATTGGCACCCAGCCGATACATTTGCGTATCGGCATAAGAGAACACTCGACCTTGCAACAAACGGTCTTCGGAAGGCTCGATACCCGGAACAATATTCGCTGGCGCCATGGCCACTTGTTCGGTTTCCTGGAATACATTTGCCGGATTACGGTTCAACACCATTTGTCCAACTTTTCGCTCAGGAATACCTGGCCAGATCTTGGTGGCATCCAATGGATCAAAATCAAACTTGGACAAATCTTGTGGTTTCAGCACTTGAATGTACAAGTCCCATTTCGGGAAGTTACCTTTATTGATATTGCTCACCAGATCATTGGTCATATGACTGTAGTCTTGACCTTGAACGTTGGCGACTTGTTTCGGCGTCAGATTATTAAGACCCTGCAAGCTCTTCCAGTGAAACTTGACGTAATGAACTTCACCCTTGGCGTTGATCAACTTGTAAGCATGTACGCCATTACCGTCCATCTCTCGATAACTGGCAGGAGTACCCGAATTCGAATACAACTCGGTCAATGTACGGGTTGCCTCCGGTACATGTGAGAAGAAGTCGAAACGGCGCGAGTCGTCGTCAAGGTTAGTACGCGGGTCGGGCTTGAACGCGTGAACCATGTCCGGGAACTTGATCGCGTCACGAATGAAAAAGGTCGGGAAATTGTTGCCTACCAGATCCCAGTTGCCGTCAGCCGTGTAGAACTTGGTGGCGAACCCCCGCGGATCACGCAGGGTTTCCGGCGAGTGATTACCGTGCACCACCGCAGAGAAGCGCACAAACACCGGTGTGCTCTGGCCGGCGGCGAATACCTTGGCCTTGCTCAGGTCGCTGAGATCGTTGGTGACAGTGAAGGTGCCATGGGCGCCGGTGCCGCGGGCGTGAACCACTCGCTCAGGAATGCGCTCGCGATCGAAGCGCTGCAGTTTCTGAATCAGTTGTACATCCTGCAGCAGCACCGGGCCGCTGGCGCCGGCGGTCTGCGAGTTCTGATTGTCGCCGACGGCGGCGCCGTTATCGCGGGTCAGGGGCGCGGCGTTAACCGAAAAGGTCAACAGGCTGGCGGTGAGTACACCGAGGGTGCGGCGACGGGGAAAAGCCCCCAGTCCAAGTGCGGAGTTCATATCAGGATCCTCTGGTTATTTTGGGGCGCATCCAGATGCGCCAAGCCAAGGCTAGAGGCCTGAGACGTCGAACATAAATAGAAAGAACGTAACGCCATGATTGAGAAAATTGGCTGTTCGATCAGCGAGTTACCGTATATTCCGCGCGCGATTGATGGCACTTTGCAAACTAATCGCCGATTGATGTGTCGATAAAAACGGGCATTGTAAGAAGGTGTTTCGCGCAGGACGCGTTTTGCTGATTTACACTGCGTACACCAAACTCATCTGTAACAAGGAAATAACTATGGGCGTGCTAAGTGAGTTCAAGGCCTTCGCGGTCAAAGGCAATGTGGTCGACATGGCCGTCGGTATCATCATCGGTGCCGCCTTCGGCAAGATTGTTTCGTCGTTTGTCGGTGACGTGATCATGCCGCCAATCGGCCTGCTGATCGGTGGGGTGGACTTCAGTGATCTGGCCATCACGCTCAAGGCCGCCGAGGGCAATGCTCCTGCGGTCATGCTGGCTTACGGCAAGTTCATCCAGAGCGTTCTGGACTTCGTGATCGTCGCTTTCGCGATCTTCATGGGGGTCAAAGCCATCAACCGTCTGAAACGCGAAGAAGCCGTGGCCCCTACCCTGCCACCGGTTCCGACCAAGGAAGAAGAGTTGCTGGGCGAGATCCGCGACTTGCTCAAGGCCCAGAACACCCGGCCTTGATCCTTTGCACGATAGAAACAACGGCGCCTTCGAGGCGCCGTTTGTTTACCAGTAGTTTTCCACGGCCACTTGGCCTGGCCGGCGGGTGAGGCTGAGGCTCATGTGGCGTTTTTTCAGCAACGCGCGCGTGTCATCGATCATCTGCGGATTGCCGCACAGCATGACCCGCGAGTGCTCCGCCGACAGCTCCACGCCCGCTGCGCGCTCCAATTCTCCGTTTTCGATCAGCGTAGTAATACGGCCGTGCAGTGCGCCGGGGTGCGCCTCACGCGTCACCGTCGCGATGAACTGCAATTTGTGGGCATGTTCGCTGAGGTACTCGCGCTGCTTGAGTCCGGCAATCAGATCGTGATAGGCCAACTCCCGCGCTTCGCGCACGCTGTACACCAGAATGATGCGCTCGAATTTTTCCCAGACTTCGAAGTCCTGCAAAATCGACAGGAATGGCGCCACCCCCGTACCCGTGGACAGCAGCCAGAGATCACGCCCGTCGACAAAGCGATCAAGGGTCAGATAGCCGAATGCCTGGCGCTCCACCAGCAAAGTGTCGCCAACCTGCAACCGGCTCAGCTCACTGGTGAACTCTCCCCCCGGCACCACGATGGAAAAGAACTCGAGAAACTCGTCAAACGGCGACGATACCATCGAATAAGCGCGCCACACGGTACTGCCATCGGCCTTGGTCACACCGAGCCGGGCGAACTGCCCCGCACGGAAACGAAACCCGGCATCCCGGCTGGTGCGCAAGGTAAACAGGCTCGGCGTCAAGGTTTGAACATCGAGCAAGGTCTGCGTGGTGTATTTCTCGGCACTGGCGGTCATGGGGCACTCCATTGATCGGTGACGGCCAGTGTCGCGCAAATCGAACCTGCGAAACACCGACAACTGATAATGGTATTCAACCGTTTCCGGACACCGTCAAAGCATTAAACTGTTAAAAAAGTCAGAATTAGAGCAACAACTTTACATGAAGACTCAAATGTAAAGTTTCTGAGCACTAAGAACTCTTTATAGACAGATCATCAATGTTCAATACCGAAAAAATTCAAAGCACTCCGTAAGAAACATCCTACACTTCGTTGCGTGCCGGATCCTTTGGATCCATTCCGCGCCCCCCCCCGCAACGTCAATGGAGTGTTCAGAAATGGAAACATGGAAGGAATCACAATTGAAACAACTGACGTTTGCCAAGGGAGTAGATGCTGCTTATCCGATTCTGCTGCGATTCGCCGAAAACCTCGGATTCAATTTTTGTGAAATTTCGGTTGTTTCACTCCATCGGGACCTGCCTCTTAAGACCTTGCAAATCAATAACTACCCTAAAGAATGGAACTTACAATATGAAGAAAACCGTTACAGTAAAGTCGACCCACTAATAGCACACTGCAATCACTCGATGACTCCCATTGTCTGGTGCGAATCAGTATTTGCCGACGCCCGGCCGATATGGGAGGGATTACAGCAACATGGACTGCAAAATGGCTGGTCGCAGTCGTTCCATCACGAGCAGAGTGGCTTGTGCAGTATTATCAGCCTTGCCCGAAAACATTACTCGATCAGCCCTCTGGAGCTGTATGAGCATTTCGGTTACATGTTCTATGCCGCCAGTCACTTGAGTGAAATGTTTGCCCGGACACTGCCGCCTCATTCTCTCAAACCCCGCCATCCACACCTTTCCCCAAGGGAACTGGAGGTTTTGCAGTTATCCGCAGGTGGCAAAACGGCCTATGAGATATCGAAGATCCTTAGCCTGAGCGAACGCACGGTGAACTATCACGTGCAGAACGTGATCGAGAAGCTCAACGTCTGCAACAAGATTTCCGCTGTCATCGCCGCCGTCAGAGCGCACATCATCTAGTCGATCAGCCTTGCCTCCTTTACAAAACATGCGGGTAATAACAGCAAAAAAACCGTACCATTTGTGACCCTCTTGAGTGATGACGTGAACATTCTGCGTTGCATTACACTCAGTCGGTTCCGCCGCACACTGTCAGGCTGCGGAACACCCCGTTGATTACCCTGAGTTCCCGCCCGATGCCTTTGCTTGAAACACCCTTCGCCCAACTCGACCTGATCCGCCAGCCCGAGCAGCAGAATGAACCGTTGCAGGCCTTCGATGCGGCCGACGAATACCTGCTCAACCATCTGGCCGCGCAGCAACCGACGGCTGACACGCGGGTATTGGTGCTCAACGACAGCTTCGGTGCGCTGGCGGCCAGCTTGCTGGGCAAGGTCAAGGTCAGCAGCAGCGGCGACTCGTTTCTGGGGTTTCAGGGGCTGGAAAAAAACCTGCTGCGCAATGGCCAGGCGTTCGACGCCATTCGCGCAATACCCGCCAGCGAGCCATTGGTCGGACCGTTCGATCGTGTGCTGATCCGCGTGCCGAAAACCCTCGCGCTACTGGAAGAACAACTGATCCGCTTGCAAGGGCAGCTCGCACCCGGTGCCGAAGTGGTCGCTGCAGCCATGGTCAAACACCTGCCACGCGCTGCCGGTGACTTGCTTGAGCGCTACATCGGCCCGGTACAGGCCTCTCTGGCGGTGAAGAAAGCGCGGCTGTTGATCGCCACACCTGAAGCGAAAGCCCCGGCCGTCTCGCCCTACCCTTCGCGGTATCGCCTCGACGAACCGTCGATCGAGTTGCTCAACCACGCCAACGTGTTCTGCCGCGAAGGCCTGGACATCGGCACGCGCGCCTTCCTCCCGCATCTGCCGAAAAACCTTGGTAGCGCCCGAGTTGCCGATCTGGGCTGTGGCAACGGAGTTCTGGCCATCGCGAGTGCGCTGCAAAACCCCGATGCGCATTACACGCTGATCGACGAATCGTTCATGGCCGTGCAATCGGCTGCCGAAAACTGGCGCGCAGCGCTGGGTGATCGCGAGGTGATCGTGCGGGCCGGCGATGGTCTGGCCGGGCAGGAACCACAATCGCTGGACGTGGTGCTGTGCAATCCGCCATTCCATCAGCAGCAGGTGGTTGGCGACTTCCTCGCCTGGCGTATGTTCCAGCAGGCGCGCGAAGCGTTGGTGGTGGGCGGCGCACTGTACATCGTCGGCAACCGTCACCTGGGTTACCACAGCAAACTGGCTCGGCTGTTTCGCGGCGTTGAGCAAGTGGCTGCCACGCCGAAATTCGTGATTCTCAAAGCCCGCAAGTAAACCGCCAGGCAAAAAAAACCCTCCGCAAGGAGGGTTGCAAAGCCGTACCCGAAGGCGCCGGGACGGGGATGATTCAGTGGGTGGTCAGGCCTGCGGCATTCATGAACATGCGCATCAGGCTGGCGGCGATAAACAGCACACCGACGCTACCGGCCCAGATCAGAGCCAACCAGCCGAGCCGCTGCCAAAGCGGCTTTTTTTCGGCTTCTTCAATGTCGTGCAGGGAATGTTTTCCAGTCATTTTCTTCAAACCTCTTCAAGATTGATGGCGCCATTGCCGACGCCATCGCGAGCAGGCTCGCTCCCACAGGTTTTGCTTAGTGATAGCCGTCTTCATGGGTAACCTTGCCGCGGAACACGTAGTAGCTCCAGAAGGTGTAACCCAGGATGAACGGGATGATGAACAGCGTTCCCACCAGCATGAAGCCCTGACTTTGCGGCGGTGCGGCCGCATCCCAGATCGAGATCGACGGCGGTACGATGTTCGGCCACAGGCTGATGCCCAGACCGCTGTAGCCGAGGAAGATCAGCACCAGGGTCAGCAGGAACGGCATGTAGTTGGCGTTGCGCGCCACGGCGCGGATCAGACCGTACATGGTCACCAGCACCAGAATCGGCACCGGCATGAACCAGAACAGGTTGGGCATGCTGAACCAGCGGGTGGCAATATCCGGATGAGCCAGCGGCGTCCAGATACTGACAATACCGATCACGGCCAGCAGTACGAAAGCCAATGGCCGTGCCAGGTCATGCATCTGTTCCTGGAGCTTGCCTTCGGTTTTCATGATCAACCAGGTGCAGCCGAGCAAGGCATAGGCCACCACCAGCGCGGCGCCGCAGAACATTGTGAACGGTGTCAGCCAGTCCAGTGATCCACCGGCGAACTGCCGATTGACCACCGGCAAGCCATCGATGAACGCGCCCAGCGCCACGCCCTGAAAGAACGTTGCCGCCACCGAGCCGCCGATGAATGCCTTGTCCCACAGGTGACGCTTGTCATCCTTGGCCTTGAAGCGGAACTCGAAGGCCACACCACGAAAGATCAGGCCGATCAGCATGAAGATCAGCGGCAGATACAGCGCCGACAACACCACCGAATAGGCCAGCGGGAACGCGCCAAACAACGCCGCGCCGCCCAGTACCAGCCAGGTTTCGTTGCCGTCCCAGACCGGGGCGACGGTGTTCATCATCACGTCACGGTCGACTTTACCGGGGATGAACGGGAAGAGAATCCCGATCCCCAGGTCGAAGCCGTCCATGACCACGTACATCATGATGCCGAAGATGATGATCACGGCCCAGATCAGCGGAAGATCAATACCCATGAGTCAAATCTCCTTGGTCACGCGAATATCGTCGTCGCCGTGATCGGCATCGGCCGAGTCGTCGGCAGCGGACAACGGACGGGCCGGTGTGCGTTTCTTGCCTGGACCACCGTCCGGCGTTTCCGCGCCTTCGCTGATCTTCGGCCCTTTGCGCACCAGACGCATCATGTAGCCCAAACCGGCACCGAACAGGGCGAAGTACACCACCACAAACATGATCAGGGTGATGCTCATCTGCATGAAGCTGTGGTTTGAAGACGCGTCCGCCGTGCGCATCAGCCCGTAGACCACCCACGGCTGACGGCCGATTTCAGTGGTGAACCAGCCAGCGAGAATCGCGATCAAACCGGACGGCCCCATCCACAACGCCAGATAGAGGAACGGCCGTGAGGTGTAGAGCGTGTCGCGCTTACGCAGCCACAGGCTCCACAATCCGGTGAAGATCATCAGGAAACCAAGGCCGACCATGATCCGGAACGACCAGAACACAATGGTCGAATTCGGCCGGTCTTCCGGCGGAAACTCCTTGAGCGCCGGCACCTGTTTGTCCAGCGAGTGGGTCAGGATCAGGCTGCCGAGGTATGGGATCTCCACGGCGAACTTGGTTTTCTCTTCTTTCATGTCCGGCCAGCCAAACAGGATCAGCGGCGTCGCTTCATCACCATGGTTTTCCCAGTGACCTTCGATCGCGGCGATTTTTGCCGGTTGGTGCTTGAGCGTATTGAGACCATGGAAGTCGCCGATGACCGCTTGGATCGGCGCGACAATCAGCGCCATCCACATTGCCATCGACAGCATCGTGCGGATCGCCGGATTGTCCTTGCCGCGCAGCAAGTGCCAGGCCGCCGAGGAGCCGACGAAGAATGCCGTGGCGACAAACGCAGCCGTTGCCATGTGCATCAAGCGATACGGGAACGATGGGTTGAAGATGATCGCCAGCCAGTCAGTAGGAATTACCTGACCGTTGATGATTTCAAAGCCCTGCGGGGTCTGCATCCAGCTGTTGGAGGCGAGAATCCAGAAGGTCGAAATCAGCGTGCCGATTGCCACCATGACGGTGGAAAAGAAGTGCAGGCCGCGCCCGACCTTGTTCCAGCCAAACAGCATCACCCCAAGGAAACCGGCCTCGAGGAAGAACGCCGTGAGCACTTCATAGGTCAGCAATGGCCCGGTGACGGCGCCGGCGAAGTCCGAGAAGCGGCTCCAGTTGGTGCCGAACTGGTAGGCCATGACCAACCCCGAGACCACGCCCATGCCGAAGTTGACGGCGAAGATCTTCGACCAGAAATGGTAGAGGTCACGGTAGGTGTCGTTATGGGTTTTCAGCCACAGGCCTTCGAGTACCGCGAGGTAACTCGCCAGGCCAATGGTGATGGCCGGGAACAGGATGTGGAACGAGATGGTGAACGCGAACTGAATTCGGGCGAGATCTAGTGCCTCTAAACCGAACATATGGCTTCCTCTGTCAGGTAATACCGGCTGCGGACCCGGAGGCCTGCACCCACTGCCCCCACGGATATGGAGTGCGGCGAATTCTGATTCGTTCTTTTTAAACAACCATCGCAACGCAGGGAGTCTGGCCAACTGGCCACCGGATCAATTCCGTTCGGGGTCTTGATCTGGATCAAGCAACGTTGAAAGAGTAGTCCCATTTTTGCCGATGAACTGCGTGGTCGTTTGCCGCGTGACAAGTTGCCTCACAACCTTTGGCAAAGCCCTGCAACAAATCCCTGGAGCGCTGGGGGCGAGGAAAACAGTACAGATCTCGAGAACAAAGCAAATCCCCGAACAGCAGAATCAATCTGCACCGCAAAAAATCGATGTCTTCCTAACTAAATTTTTTGTCATAGCAACTTCCTGTTACAGACTGGTGATAATCTCGCGATTCCCCTCGAGCCAGACCTGCCTTCAGATGCCCAGTCAAGCGCCCCTGCTGTTACGTCATCACCGCCCGTTTCTCGCTTTCTGGTTCGCGCGGATTTTCACCGCCAGCGGTTTTCAGATGCTCACCGTGGCCATTGGCTGGAACCTCTACCAATTGACCGGCAACGTCCTCGATCTGGGTCTGGTCGGGCTGGTCGAATTCGCCCCGCGCGTGCTGTTCATGCTGCACACCGGGCATGTCGCCGACCGCTACGACCGGCGCAAAGTCGCGGCGATCTGCCAGTCGTTACAGGCGTTGATCGCGCTGGCACTGGCCATCGGCAGCGCCACCGACCACGTGACCCGCGAGATGATCTTCATCCTCGCCTTCCTGCTCGGCGCCGCGCGCTCGTTCGAGATGCCGACCACACAGGCGTTGCTGCCAAGTATTGTGCCCAGCGCGCTATTTCCTCGGGCCGTAGCGGCGGCGCAATCGGCGCAGCAGTCGGCGACCATCGTCGCACCAGCGCTTGGCGGTTTGCTCTACGCGTTCGGAAGCGTCTGGGTGTACGGCCCGACAGTGCTGCTTTATGTGATTGCCTGCACGCTGATGCTCAACCTGCCCGCGCGGCAAACGCCGCTGAACAAAGGCAAAGCCACACTGGATTCGTTACTGGCGGGGATTCGTTTCATTCGCAGCCGCCCGGACATTCTCGGGGCGATTTCGCTGGATTTGTTTGCGGTACTGCTCGGCGGGGCCACGGCGCTGCTGCCGGTATTTGCCAAAGACATTCTGCTGACCGGGCCGTGGGGCCTCGGGTTGCTGCGTTCGGCACCGGCGGTCGGCGCACTGGGGATGTCGCTGTTCCTCGCGCGGTTTGCCGTGGAGCGCAATGTCGGTCGGGTGATGTTCACAGCGGTGGGCATCTTCGGCGTCGCCACCATCGCCTTCGGCCTGTCGACCTCGTTCTGGTTCTCCCTGGCAGTGCTGGTGGTACTCGGCGCGGCGGACATGATCAGCATGGTCATCCGCGCGTCCTTCGTACAACTGGAAACCCCGGACGAAATGCGCGGCCGGGTCAGCGCGGTGAACGGGTTGTTTATCGGTGCTTCGAATCAGCTGGGCGAATTCGAATCCGGCGTCACCGCCCACTGGTTCGGCACGGTGCCGGCGGTGGTGATGGGCGGGATCGGCACGCTGGTGGTGACCGGGACGTGGATCAAGTTGTTCCCGACGCTGGCGAACCGGGACCGGATGCATGTGCCGGTGGAAGAGGTGAAGGTCTGACAACCTCCAAAGCACAAGACAACTGAAAATGTGCGGTACATAGTTACCGCACTGAGTGTAATGTATCGCCTTACACTCGAGCCCATGATCAAATCCTTTCAGCACAAAGGCCTTCGCGGCTTCTATGAAACAGGTTCGACTCGCGGGATTCGTGCCGACCACGCAAAACGGCTGTCGCGCATGCTGCAGTTCATGGATCGCGCTACGATTCCCGCAGACTTGGATCTTCCGGGCTGGCGCCTGCATCCATTGAAAGGTGAGCTGACGGAGTACTGGTCGCTGAGCGTTTCAGGCAACTGGCGAGTGATCTTTCGTTTTGTCGGTTCGGACATCGAATTGGTCGATTATCTGGACTACCACTGACAGGAGGCAGGCTCATGCCCATGCACAACCCGCCACACCCCGGTGAAACACTGCTGATGGATGTCTTGCCCGAGCTTGGCATCAGCGTGACCGAATTGGCCCGACACTTGGGCTTCGCACGCCCGCATCTTTCACGTGTATTACACGGACATGCGCCAATCAGCCCGGATCTGGCTGTACGTCTTGAGCGTGCTGGCATTGGCAAGGCGCGCGTGTGGCTAGGCGTACAAACCGACTATGATCTGTGGCAAGCGGAGCATCGGGAGCAACCGGTTATCGAACTGATCGCTGTCCACGCCTGACACCTCCAGCCACTACAACTCCCCCGCCACTTTCACCCGCAAGGCCTTGCCGCCGAGTTGCTCGACCAGCGTCAAGGCAAACTCCAGCGCAGCGCTGGAGCCTTGTGCGGTGACGCAGTTGCCGTCGACCACCACCGGTTGATCAACAAACGTACAGCCCGAGAGTTGATGACTGGCGCTGGGCAGGCAGGTCATGCGCCGCTGGCGCAGCACGCCGAAGGTTTGCAGGGCGACGGCCGGGGATTCGGCGATGGCGGCGAACAGGCGTCCGGCGCTGGCCTGATCCTTGAGCAACTGTTGCAGAGGTTGGTGCGCGGCCAGATGTTGTGAACCGACAACACCGCCGGGCAGGACGATCAGGTCGAAGGTTTGCGCCAGCACATCGACCAGCATGCCGTCGGCGGTCAGGCGTGTGCCGCGCGCGCATGTGAGCATGCGCCGACCTTCGATGCTCGCCGCCACTACCTCAATACCGGCGCGGCGCAACACATCGATCAGGGTCACGCTTTGCAGATCATCGATGCCCTCGGCGAGGGTAATCAGGGCTCTAAAGGTCATGGGCGTTATCCGCTGGGTGATACGTGAAGCGTAGTCAGCTTCACCCGGATCGCGCTGCAACAGCCGTTACTTGATGTAAAGCTGGGTCGACATTGTATTGCGTGGCGCGTTGATCGAGGTGTTGCTGAAGGTGAAAGTGCCTTCCTGCTTGCCCGCCAGATCGAAGGTATAAAGAGAACCGACGGTTTTGTTGCCGGGAGTGCATTCGGTGAGGTTGCCGTTATCAAAAGCACACACCGGGGCACGTGTGCCGTTCACTTCGAAACCGTCCAGTGCGACCTGAGGCTGGCTCTTGCCGTAGCCGACTTCGAGCACGTAGACCTTGATATTCGGTCCGCTGTGATTGCATTGGGTCTGCGCCTGCCCATCGGCGATGTCTTCAAGGCCGCAGGCCGGCGATTGCACCTTGATGACTTTCACTTGTGTCAACGGCGGTGCCGATGCCGCCCAGGCTGTCGACATCCCGGCCATCAGTACGGCAATCAAACCCAAAACCTTCATCCAGCACTTGCTCATGCGCTTCCCACCCCGAAAAAATCAGCGCGCAGTATGGCGCAGTTGGCTTCAAGGCAAAACTTCGCCGACGATCGACACCAACAACCGCCATATTCCTCACGCTGCTGGTATGATGCGCGGCTTTTTCCGGCCCACCACAATTTTTCAGGCGCTTGCGACGGTCTGTGCTTTGCTGTTGAGGTCGATACATTCACGGCGCCACGCGCGCCACGGGGAGCAGACATGCTGGAAAGGCTGTTTCAACTCAAGGCACACAACACCAACGTGCGCACCGAGATTCTGGCGGGCATCACGACTTTCTTGGCCATGGCCTACATTCTGTTCGTCAACCCGAGCATCCTCGGTGAGACCGGTATGGACAAGGGTGCGGTGTTTGTCGCCACCTGTCTGGCGGCCGCCATCGGTTCGACCGTCATGGGTCTGATCGCCAACTACCCGATCGCCCTCGCCCCAGGCATGGGCCTGAACGCCTTCTTCACCTACACCGTCGTCTTGCACATGGGCCACACCTGGCAAGTGGCGTTGGGTGCGGTGTTCATTTCCGCCGTGCTGTTCTTCCTGCTGTCGATCTTCCGCATCCGTGAATGGATCATCAACAGCATCCCGCTGCCGCTGCGCTCGGCAATTGCCGCTGGTATCGGCCTGTTCCTCGCGCTGATCGCCCTGCACAACGCCGGTATCGTCGTCAGCAACCCGGCAACCATGGTCGGCCTCGGTGACCTGAAAGCGCCGGCACCGATTCTCGCCACCCTGGGTTTTGCCCTGATCGTTGCCCTCGAAGCGCTGAAAGTGCGCGGTGCGGTACTGATCGGCATTCTCGCGGTGACCATCACCTCCATCGTGATGGGCTTCACCCCGTTTGGTGGCGTTACCTCGATGCCACCTTCGCTGGCTCCGACTTTCCTGCAACTGGACATCAAAGGCGCACTGGACATCGGTCTGGTCAGCGTGATCTTCGCCTTCCTGTTCGTCGACCTGTTCGACAACTCCGGCACCCTGATCGGCGTCGCCAAGCGTGCCGGCCTGATGGGCAAGGACGGCCACATGCCGAAAATGGGCCGCGCCCTGATCGCCGACAGCACCGCGGCCATGGCCGGTTCGTTGCTGGGTACGTCGACCACCACCAGTTACATCGAATCCGCTGCCGGCGTGAGTGCGGGCGGCCGTACCGGTCTGACGGCCATCGTCGTGGCGATTCTGTTCCTGCTGGCGCTGTTCTTCTCGCCACTGGCGGCCAGCGTTCCGGCTTTCGCCACGGCACCGGCGTTGCTGTTCGTCGCCGTGTTGATGACTTCCGGCCTGGCAGAAATAGACTGGGACGACATCACCGTCGCCGCGCCAGTTGTCGTGACCGCGCTGGCCATGCCGTTCACTTACTCGATCGCCAACGGCATCGCGTTCGGTTTCATCTCCTGGACCGTGATCAAGCTGCTGTCGGGCCGCGCCCGTGAGCTGAACCCGGCGCTGGTGATTCTGTCGATTCTGTTTGTGATCAAGTTGGGTTGGTTCAACGCATGACTTTCGATTCCCAGGCTTACGCCGAGCAACTTGAAGCCAAGGTCACGCGCTTGCGTGATCTGCTGGCGCCGTTCGATGCCCCCGAGCCAACGGTGTTCGACTCGCCGCTGCAGAACTTCCGTCTGCGTGCCGAGTTCCGCCTGTGGCGCGAGGGCGGCGATCGTCATTACGCGATGTTCGCTCAGGACGACAAACGCACGCCGATCCTCATCGAAGAGTTCCCGATCGCCAGCCTGCGCATCAATCAGTTGATGCCGCAGTTGAAAGCGGCGTGGCAGGCCAGTTCGGCGCTGAGCCACAAGCTGTTTCAGGTGGAATTCCTGACCACGCTGGCCGGCGATGCGATGATCACCCTGTGCTATCACCGTCCGCTGGACGAACACTGGCACGCGGCAGCCACCAAGCTATCGGCGGATCTCGGCGTCAGCATCATCGGTCGCTCGAAGGGCAAACGCGAAGTGCTTGGCCTCGATTACGTGGTCGAGAAACTCGAAGTCGGCGGTCGCACCTTCAGCTATCGCCAGCCGGAAGGCGCGTTCACCCAGCCAAACGGCACCGTGAACCAGAAGATGCTGAACTGGGCGTACGAGGCATTGGGCGATCGCACAGACGATCTGCTGGAGCTGTACTGCGGCAACGGCAACTTCACCCTGCCGCTCGCCACTCGCGTGCGCAAAGTCCTGGCCACCGAAATCAGCAAGACCTCGGTCAACGCTGCATTGAGCAACCTCAGCGAAAACGCTGTGGATAACGTCACTCTGGTGCGTTTGTCTGCCGAAGAACTGACCGAAGCGCTCAACGAAGTGCGCCCGTTCCGCCGCCTGCAAGGCATCGACCTGAAGAGCTACGAGTTCGGCAGCGTCTTCGTCGACCCGCCGCGCGCCGGCATGGACCCGGACACCTGCGAGCTGACCCGCCGCTTCGACAACATCCTGTACATCTCCTGCAACCCGGAAACTTTGGCGGCGAACATCGCCCAGTTGCACGACACGCACCGTATTACCCAGTGCGCGTTGTTTGACCAGTTCCCGTGGACGCATCACATGGAATCGGGTGTGTTGCTGACCCGGCGTTGATTGCGGGGCGCTGATGCGAAAAAGCCGTCGTGATTGACGGCTTTTTTGTGGTTTTACAACGCGGGATCGGCCTTGCGTGGTCGCCCGCCCTTTTTGCCATTCGCTCGAGCAGCTTCGGACTTTGCAGCACTGCTTTGACGACCGTTACGCGATGCAACCACCGACGCAGCCATCTTCATGAGTGACTGGCTCGCTGAAATCATCCCGGCAATGGAAACGTCAAGGTCTTTGCCCTCATGGCAAAGCGCAGTGCCTGCGAATCCGACGGTTAGTCCCTCGTAATCGCCTGCATCAAACCCGTCAAACTCTGGATACTGGTTCACCGGAAGCAACACACCGCTGCCATCCTCAAAACGGATGACCAAAGATGATTTTTCAAAGCACACAGAAACAGCTTGGAAACTGCTGGCCTGTCGTACTTCACCAAGCTTTATGGCTGCATCGAGCATTTCTTCCGTCAGTGGTCGATGTACGGACGGCTTTGCCTTAATGACTTTCATAAATGGATTTCAACTCCTTCCGGTTTGCCAACCAATGTCAGAAGCAACTTGTCTTCTTCTGGTTCGTAGCGCGCCGCAGCGATTCTGTAAGTCGTATCGGTAACCAGTTTCATCACGGGTACCTCGTTTGATTCGCAGTCCCACACTTGATTGCCGAGACAGACGGTTTGCAAACCTGACCACCAGATCCCTCGTGCGCGACGCAGATGAACGGGATGCCCCAACGATCGACACAAACCCTCCAATACAGCCATCGTCGGTCGACGAGACAGCGGCACGACATCCCACGGATCAATGTCGTTGTGCCAAAAGCTGAAATGGAATCGCGCACTCCAGGCGCCCGCATTTACATGAGCGTGCGGTGGGCAATGCTCATTCCGCAACATTACGCGTATCGACAATCCCTTGTAGTTGCACACATTCATGCTAACCCATCCGTTAGGTTAATAAATTTCAGGATCCGATAATCCTTTCAAATCCGACGACCGGTGCCGTAAAACGCAAGCGGCTCCGCTCTTCTCTCAGGCTAGCGCCGGCATGGGCCAGGAGTCGGTAAATCTTCGAGGGAAAACGTAAGCAAAACTGTCGTTACGATTCGAACAACATCAAGTATGAAACAGCCTTGGTGCGATTACCGAACACAAAAATCCTGGGCTCAGGCACTTCAATTGACCATGGTAACCATCTAGTACATTTTATCTCCACAGGCTGAAACCCTCGGCCAAAGCCAAAAACAATAAGTGGAGTTACCCCTCATGCCCCCTATCGTTCTGGTGCTCAACGGCCCGAACCTGAACCTGCTCGGCACTCGCGAGCCGGCCACTTACGGTCACGAAACCCTGGCGGACATCTCGGCCTTGTGCGGTCGCGCTGGCGAAGAATTCGGCCTGGCCGTGGAGTTTCGCCAGACCAACCACGAAGGCGAACTGCTCGACTGGATTCACGCGGCCCGTGGCCGTTGCGCCGGGATCGTGATCAATCCGGCGGCTTGGACGCACACCTCGGTAGCGATTCGCGATGCGCTGGTGGCCAGCGAACTGCCGGTGATTGAAGTGCACCTGTCCAATGTCCACGCCCGCGAACCGTTCCGTCATCACTCGTTCGTCTCGGCGATTGCCACAGCGGTAATGGCCGGTTTTGGAAGTCACGGCTATCGACTGGCACTGGAACATTTCAGCCAACGGTTGAAGGGGTAACGCGCATGTCTCGCTCTAACGTAATACTCGCCGGGCTGATCGGCGCCGGCATTCAGGCCTCGCGCACGCCAGCGCTGCATGAGCACGAAGGTGATGCCCAAGGCCTGCGTTATCTGTACCGACTGATCGATCTCGATCAACTGAACATGGACAGCACTGCCCTGTCCGACCTGCTGCTGGCGGCCGAGCGGATGCACTACACCGGATTGAACATTACTTTCCCGTGCAAGCAGGCAATCATCCCGCTGCTCGATGAGTTGTCGCCGGAAGCCAAAGGCATCGGCGCGGTGAACACGGTAGTGCTGAAGGACGGCAAACGTGTGGGTCACAACACGGACTGCCTTGGTTTCGCCGAAGGTTTTCGCCGAGGTCTGAAAGACGCCGCCCGCGAGCGTGTAGTCCAGATGGGTGCCGGCGGCGCGGGTGCAGCAGTGGCCCACGCCCTGTTGAGCGAAGGCGTACAACAACTGAGTATTTTCGACGTCGACCGTGAGCGCGCCGAAAGCCTGGCGAACAATCTCAATGAGCATTTCGGCGTTGCTCGTGCGATCGCCGGGCATGATCTGCCGAGCTCGCTGAATCAGGCCGACGGTCTGGTGAACACCACGCCGATGGGCATGGCCAAACTGCCGGGCATGCCGGTGCCGGTCGAGCTGCTGCGCAAGGAATTGTGGGTGGCGGAGATCGTGTATTTCCCGCTGGAAACCGAACTGCTGCGCAACGCCCGCGCGCTGGGTTGCCGGACGCTGGATGGCGGCAACATGGCGGTGTTTCAGGCGGTGAAGGCGTTTGAATTGTTCAGCGGCGTGGTGCCGGATGCGCAGCGGATGCTCGCGCATTTTCAAAGCATGAATGGCTAAAAACCTGTGGGAGCGAGCCTGCTCGCGAAGGCGTACCTTCAGTCAACATATTTACTGACTGACACAGCGCTTTCGCGAGCAGGCTCGCTCCCACAAGGGGATATACGTCAGGCTTGCAGGTAGCGCAAAACGGACTCGCAAATCATCTCGCGATGCCGCTGTTTGATGCTTTCATCGGGCAGATCGATCTGGAAAATCTCGCCAAACGTGTGCCGGTTCGACACCCGGTAGAAGCAGAATGAGCTGATCAGCAAATGCACATCCAGCGCATCCAGACCCGCGCGGAACACACCCTCTTCGGCGCCACGACGCAAAATCTCGCCGAGTGAATCAAGAATGGTGTTGTTCATCGCCTTGATCGCATCGGAACGCTTCACGTATTCAGCGTTGTGGATATTTTCGATGCTGACGATGCGCACGAAATCGACGTTGCGGTCGTGGTGATCGAAAGTGAACTCGACCAATCGCCGAATCGCCTCAACCGGCGCCAGCTCGGCCAGATGCAGACGGTTTTCGGTGCTGCGGATATCGCCGTAAAGCTTTTCCAGCACCTCGACGTACAACTGCTCCTTACTGCCGAAGTAGTAATAGATCATGCGTTTGGAGGTGTGGATACGCTCGGCAATCGCATCGACGCGAGCCCCCGACAAACCTTGCTGGACGAACTCGACGATCGCCTCCTGCAGGATGTTCTCGCGGGTCTTTTCCGGGTTGTTCTTGCGACTCTTGCGCGGCTCTACAGTGGAAACTTCAGGAGCTGCGGAAAGTTCTGTATTCATCGTCATTGCGGGCTCACGGCCATCACTGCACAGGCGGCGATTATGGGCCGCGCAGCACAGTGAAGGAAGCCGCGCGGCCTGTGTTTAATCCCGCGTTTACGAATTTCCTACAACTTCGCCTGGCGCACGGCGCCACTGCGTGATTTGGCCATCGCCGCCAGACGCACCGCGACGTTCGCCGCGCCGTAACCGGCATAGCCGTTCTTGCGCTGGATGATCTCGAAGAAGAAGCGCCCTTCGAACGGTTCGGTGTAGACGTGGAACAACTCACCGCCCTGCGCATCACGGTCGTACAGAACGTTGTAATACGCCAGTTCACTGAGAAACTCGTCATCGAAATCGAAGCGCGCAGCAAGGTCGTCGTAATAATTGAGCGGGATGTCCAGCAACGGCACACCGGCCTCTTTGGCGCGACTGACTTCGGCGAAGATGTCGTCACAATCGAAGGCGATGTGATGCACACCGGAGCCACGATAACTCGACAGCGCGTGGGATATCGCGGTGTTGCGGTTCTCGGAAATGTTCAGCGGCAAGCGGATCGAACTGTCGCGGCTACGCAGCGCGCGACTTTTCACCAGACCGTACGGGTCGGGCAGTACCACTTCATCGTCCGCCTCGAAATCCAGCAGGCTCTTGTAGAACAGCACCCAACTGTCGAGGCTGTCGGCCGGCAGCGCCATGGCCATGTGATCGATACGCTTGAGACCACCGCGTGCCGGCGCATCTGCCAGCAGATTGAAATCGGTGCCGTAGACATCAGCCTGTTCATCGACCAGATAGATCAGGCTACCGTCCGGGGCGCGCACTGCCGCCAGCTCCAGTTCATTGGGGCCGACCAGTCCGCGATAGGGCTGACCTTTGTAGGCGACGGCGCGGGCTAGCGCACTGGCGCTGTCCTTGACCCGCACGGCGGTGGCGCACAACGACGGGCCGTGAGCCTCGAAAAAGCTGTGAGCAAACGAATACGGTTCGGAGTTGAGGATCAGATTGATGTCGCCCTGACGCAGCAGGCTCACACTCTTGGAGCGGTGCTGCCCGGCCTTGACGAACCCGAGGCGCTCCAGCCAGTTCGACAGCTTGGCGCCAAGGCTTTCATCCACGGCGAACTCAAGAAACTCGATGCCGTTGTACTCGCTGGCCTTCGGCGTTTCGAAGAGAATTTCGCGGTTGGCCACAGGTTTGGTTTCCTGCTCCAGACGCTGGCGGGTCTTCTCTTCCAGATACAGCAGCGAACGCAAACCGTCGGCGGCATTGGCCCGTGGCGGCGCGGCACGGAAGCCGTCATTGAAGATTTCCAGCGACAGCGGCCCGGTGTAACCGCTTTGAATAATCGGCGCGAGGAACCCCGGCAGATCGAACTCGCCCTGCCCAGGGAAGCAGCGGAAATGCCGGCTCCACTCCAACACATCCATCGCCAGGATCGGCGCATCGGCCATTTGCACGAAGAAAATCTTGTCGCCAGGAATGTCGGCGATGGCGCGAGGATCGCCCTTCAGCGACAACGTATGAAAGCTGTCGAGCAACACGCCCAGGCTCGGGTGATCGGCCTGACGCACGATGTCCCAGACCTGTTGATAAGTGTTGACGTGACGACCCCAGGCCAGCGCTTCGTAACCAATGCGCAAGCCGCGCGCGCCAGCGTGCTCGGCCAACAGGCGCAGATCATCGACTAGAATTTGCTGATCGCCGACGCTGTCGGCGGAGGCATTGCTGCAGACCAGCACCAGATCGGTGCCCAGTTCCTGCATCAGGTCGAACTTGCGCTCGGCCCGCTCCAGATTGCGCGCCAGGCGATCGCGGCGGCAGCCTTCGAAATCGCGGAACGGCTGAAACAGCGTGATGGCGATGCCGAGATCGGCGCACATCTGTTTAATTTCCCGCGGACTGCCGTCGTAGTACAGGAGGTCGTTTTCGAAAATCTCCACCCCGTCGAACCCGGCGGCGGCAATGGCTTCGAGTTTTTCCGGCAGGGTGCCGCTCAAGGAAACGGTGGCAATGGAACGCTGCATGTTTCAACTCCCGGACTGCGCCGCTTTATCTTTACTGTAGGAGCCGCCGAAGGCTGCGATCGTTTGATCTTTATTCGTGAAAACAGAATCAAAAGATCGCAAGCCTGCGGCAGCTCCTACATGGGATGGTTTTTATAGTAGGGAAATTATTGGCTGCATCGATCGCGGCAGCAATTTAAAGTGTACTACCCGGTTAGTTTTGCGTGCGATTATCGAACACAATGGCGGTTTGGCGAATTGACGATTTTTCGTCCACTGCCCAACATCGACTGCACATTGAGTCCGGATCTGAACCACCGGTCGCAGCGTGCAAGTAAAAAGCACACCAAATAACAAATCCAAAAACGGGTGGAACACATGATTCCTTCACAGACTTCCCGCATGGCTCCGGCCATGAGCACTGCCACGGGTGGCATCGGCGACAAGATCCGCGGCGCCATGGCCGTCGGCAAGACCCGTTGGGGCATGCTGGCGCTGGTGTTTTTCGCCACCACCCTGAACTACATCGACCGCGCCGCCCTCGGCGTCATGCAGCCGATCCTCGCCAAGGAAATGAGTTGGACGGCGATGGATTACGCCAACATCAACTTCTGGTTTCAGGTCGGCTACGCGATCGGTTTCGTCCTGCAGGGTCGCCTGATCGACCGGGTCGGCGTCAAACGCGTGTTCTTCTGCGCCGTGCTGCTCTGGAGCCTGGCCACTGGTGCCCACGGTCTGGCGACTTCGGCCGTTGGTTTCATGGTCTGCCGGTTCATCCTCGGTCTGACCGAAGCGGCGAACTACCCGGCCTGCGTGAAAACCACGCGCCTGTGGTTCCCGGCCGGCGAACGTGCAGTGGCCACCGGCATCTTCAACGCCGGCACCAACGTTGGCGCGATGTTCACGCCGATGCTGCTGCCATTGGTCCTGCACGTCTGGGGCTGGCAAGCGGCGTTCCTGTGCATGTCGGCACTCGGCGGGATCTGGCTGTTGTTCTGGGGCTTGAAGTACTTCAACCCGGAAGATCACCCGAGCGTTAAGCAGTCCGAGCTGGACTACATCCAGCAAGAAGTCGAACCGGAACAGGCCCGCGTGCCGTTCTCGAAAATCCTGCGCATGCGTGGCACCTGGGCCTTCGCCCTCGCCTACTCGCTGACTGCGCCGGTGTTCTGGTTCTACCTGTACTGGCTGCCGCCGTTTCTCAATCAGCAATACAATCTGGGCATCAACGTCACCCAGATGGGCATTCCGCTGATCATCATCTACGTCACGGCGGACTTCGGCAGCGTCGGCGGCGGGATTCTGTCTTCGTTCCTGATCGGTCGCGGGATGAACTCGATCAAGGCGCGGCTGCTGTCGATGTTCCTGTTTGCCTGCTGCATCATCGGCGTGGTCATGGCGGCTGGCTCTGCCAATCTGTGGGTGGCGGTGGCGGCGATTTCTCTGGCGATCGGCGCGCACCAAGCCTGGACGGCGAACATCTGGAGCCTGGTGATGGACTACACGCCCAAGCACATGATGAGCACGGTGTTCGGTTTCGGCGGCATGTGCGCGGCGATCGGCGGGATGTTCATGACCCAGATTGTCGGTCACATCCTCACCGTCACCAACAACAACTACACCGTGTTGTTCACCCTGATTCCGGCGATGTATTTCATTGCGCTGACGTGGATGTACTTCATGGCACCGCGCAAGATTCCGACCATCACCGAATAACCTGCCTACACGACGCTAACTGTAGGAGTGAGCCTGCTCGCGATGGCTTAGTGTCAGTCAAAACTTCCATCGACTGACACACCGCCATCGCGAGCAGGCTCACTCCTACAAGGTTTTGCGTAACCTACTCAACGGCGGCTCTGCTGCCACGCTGCCGCCAGTCCGCTGCAACAGATCACTGCGATGCCGATAATCGTCAACAGACTCGGCGTGTGATTGAACAGCAACCAGCCCAACAACCCCGCAAACACAATCTGGCAATAACCGAACGGCGCCAGCAGCGCCGGTGCCGCATGACGAAACGCCTGGGTCAGAAACAAATGCGCGGTCATCCCGCAACTGCCCAGCGCCAGCATCAGCCCGGCGTGGGTCAACGTCGGCACCTGCCAGAAGAACGGCACCAGTGCACTCATCACCAGCGTGTTGCACAGCCCGGCAAAAAAATTGCTGGTGGTCGGGCTATCGACTTCGGCGAGCTTGCGCGTCAGCAATTGATAAAAGCAGAAAAACAGCGCCGAACAGAACGGCAGCAACACCGCCGGTGTGAACAACTCACCGCCGGGATGGACGATGATCAGCACGCCGATAAAACCGCAAATCACTGCAATCCATTGGCCACGTGTTACCCGCTCTTTGAGCAGCGGCACGGACAATGCCGTCACCAAAACCGGCGCAAGAAAGTTGACCGCCGTGGCTTCCGCCAATGGGATGTACAACAGCGCCGTGGTGAAAAACAGGCTGGTGCCGAGCAGGCAAAGTGCCCGAACCAACTGCCACAACGGCTTCTTGGTGCGCAGGACGCGCAACCCGGACTGTGGCAGAAAAATCCCCGCCATGAGCAAGGTGTGCACCAGATAGCGCGCCCAGACCACCATCACGATCGGATAGAAACCGGACAGGTATTTCGACAGCGCGTCGTGACTGGAGAACAGGAAGGTTGCCACGACAATCAGCAAGATCCCCTTGAAGGGTTGGTTGACTCCGGAGAGCGGGGTGCTGACGGTCATTGGATTTCCTTGTGTGCCCCAAAAAACAAAAATCTTCGCAGGCAAGTCTCGCCCCCAGGAACGGCACGTTCCCTGTGGGAGCGGGCTTGCCCGCGAAAGGTGCGCAGCAGCGCTTACAACCGCGCCAACAATTCCCGGGTTCTGTCGATGGCCCTCTGCGCTCGCTCTAATCCGCTCACGCCCTGCTCCAATAGTTTCACCGTGGGAATTTCCAGACTCAGTGGAATATTAGTCGGCAGCGCTTTCAACAACCCGAGCAGATCGCAATCGCCCTCGCCGGGAAACCGCCGCTCGTTGCGCGCCTGACGCAAGATCTCGGCCATGTCTGACGGTCTCGGCCCCGCGACATCACATAATTGTGCATAGCGCAGGCGTGACGCCGGCACGTTTGCCAGATCGTCCAAGCGTGATGACGAACGATCAAAGTGAAAGGCATCGACCAGCACCGCAGCGTTTTCCCGATCAGCATGCTCGACAATGCGCAGCGCTTGCTGAAGATCGCGCGCATCCGTCCAGGGCATGAACTCCAGATGCGGGTGCAACCCGTAAGGCGCCGCCAAATCACACAGCGCCGCAAAGTTCTCGGTCATCCGCTGCTCGTCAGGATCATTACCGGCAACGAGTAACTCTGTGGCACCAAATTCCGCGCCGACCGTCAGAAGTTTCTCGAAGTCGGCGACGACGGTCTGTGGTTTCAATCGCAGGATTTCCACGTCGAGCACACGGATCCCGGTATCACGCAGCCGCTGCAACGTCTGACGCCGCAAATCACCGTCGGCTACCAACGGGAAGTGATATTCCTCAGGCGTCGCCGGTTCCAGGCGCAAGCCGACATGGCTGTAACCGGCGCGTGCGGCCACTTCAACCATTTGCGGCGGCGACAACTCCAGCACGGTAAGGCTGGCCAGGGACAGGATTCGTTCACTCATGTTCAAGCCTCGATCAATGCAGGGGAGCAGGTACGACCGGTGGCGGCGGCCTCGCGTATGGCTTCGATCAGCGACAAAGTGCGCGCCGCGTCGGCCGCACTCACCAGCGGCTCGACTTCACGCCGTGCCACGCGTACGAAATGCTGTAACTGCAAGCGCAAAGCATCGTCACCGCTGTAGGACTCTTCGACCATCAACAACGGTTCATGCCAACCGGCGTCGACCTGATCAGCGGCGTAATGCCAACGCTTGAGTTGCGGAATGCTCAAGGCACCAGCGGTCCCGGCCAGCAGATAACAGGGCTGACCGGCCTGACGCGGATAGACCGGGTTCTCACCGGAACCCAGCTCCCAACTCCACGGCGCAGCCACTGCGTCGGATCCGCTCAGGGTTGCCAATGTGCCACCTTCGAATTGCAGCAACACCGCCGCGCTGTCTTCATTGGCAAAACCGCGCACGGTGTTGTCGGTGATCGCTTGCACCGAGCGCACCTCACCGCACAGATGGCGTAGCAGGTCGAGGTCGTGAATCAGATTGGTCAGCAACATCCCTGCACCCGGTTCGCGGCGCCAGGGGATCTCGAAATAACTGTCCGGCTTGCGCAACTGGAACAGTGCGGTCACCGTGGTCAGCCGCCCGAGCGCCCCGCTCTGCACCAACTCATGAGCGCGCACGATCAGCGGATTGTGGCGTCGGTGGTGGCCGACCAGTACCGGAACGCCGCTGCTTTTGACCGCCGCGACCAGCTCGCGCGCTTCGTCCAGATGCACACCGACCGGTTTTTCCAGCAACACCGGCACACCCGCTGCCAGGCAATCGAGCGCTGTGCTGACATGTTGATTATTCGGATTGGCGACGATGACTGCGTCAGGCCGGATTTGCTCCAGCATCTGACGGTGATCGGCGAAATTCCTGACACCCCATTCAGCCGCGAGCGCTGCGACTTGCGGCCCGGGATCAGCCACTGCGCACAGCGTCGCTTCGCTGAGGGATTGCAGATGCCGGTAATGCTGCTGGCCCATGTTGCCGGCGCCGATCAGGGCGATTCGAAGGGGCGAATTCAAGGTGCGGTCCTCTTGTGATTGTTCTCGGAATAACACTCCGCAAACAATTTAGAACCGAGTTCCAGAATCAAACACCCATCAACCGCAAAACCGTGCGAACACCGCACAATTTTCCTGATCAACCCAAAATCAAATGTGGGAGCGAGCCTGCTCGCGAATGCGGTACGTCAATGAAATAAAAAGTGACTGACACACCGCTTTCGCGAGCAGGCTCGCTCCCACAGGGGGCCTATGTGAATTGTGAATTCGGATCAGATAAACAGTTCTGAGGCCAGGCTTGCTGCTGATAATTCTTCGGTGAATGTCAGCAACAGCGGCGCCAGTTCATGCAACCGCGCCCCCGGCATCCGCGCACTCGGCCCGGCGATACTCAGCACACCGATCACCCGCCCATCCGCAGGGTGTTTCACCACCGCCGCAATCGCCGAAGTGCCGACCGCCGAACTCTCCTCAACGCAGGCATAGCCTTGTTCCCGCGCCAGACGCAGCCGTTCCAGCAGTTCGATATTCGAGCGCGGCGCGTTTGGCCCCACGCCCACTGGAACTTCCGCCGCCTGACGCTCGACCATCGACAACGCCTCGGCATCGCTCATGCACGCCAGCCACGCATGCCCGGACGCGGTGTAGAACAGCGGCGCATCGCGGCCCATGTCCGGGTCGTAACGCAGACCGCTGCGCGCGCCTTGCGCCTTGGCGATCCAGGTCTGGCGCTCGCCGTCGATCACGCCCAGACGCACCAGTTCACCGGTTTCCTGCGCCAGTCGGTCGAGTACCGGCTGGACGATGTCGGCACCGCTGCTCGACAGGTATTGAAAGCCCATCGCCACCAGTTTGGTCGACAAGTGATAACGCAAGGTTTCCGGATTCTGCCGCACGTAGCCCAGACGGATCAGCTCGGCGAGCAGGCGGTGTGTCGCGCTTTTCGGAATATCCAGTTGCTCGGCCAAGGTCTGCATCGGCAGCCCGCGCGAATCACTGGTAAGGCTTTCCAGCACACTGAAAACCCGTTCGATTTGACTGCCGGCCATGGGGATATCCAAAGGAAATTTTGCCGATTCTAGAAGACATCGGCGGCAAAGCGAAATCTGGAACCGTGTGTTCGATAACCGCCCGTTTTGTTTGATCGAGGCTTGTCGATCGAGTTCATCACTGGTTATTTTCTGGAATCAAATTCCAAAAATAATTCACCGCTGGAGCGTTGCTTTCATGTCTGCCGAACTTCCCGATATCGACTGCGACGTATTGGTCGTCGGTTCTGGCGCCGCCGGGTTATCGGCCGCCGTCACCGCCGCGTGGCATGGCTTGAAAGTCATCGTTGTCGAGAAAGACCCGGTGTTCGGTGGCGCCACTGCGTGGTCGGGTGGCTGGGCTTGGGTGCCGTGCAATCCGCTGGCCCGTCGCGCTGGAGTCGTCGAAGACATCGAACAACCGCGCACCTATTTGCGCCATGAACTGGGTGAGCATTTTGATTCGGCGATGATCGACGCCTTCCTTGAAGCAGGGCCGCGCATGGTCGCGTTTTTCGAGCAGCACACCGCGCTGCAATTTGCCGATGGCAATGCCATTGCCGACATTCATGGCGACACGCCGGGGGCCGGCACTGGCGGTAGCTCGGTCATCGCGGCGCCTTACGACGGACGCAAGGTCGGACGTTTGCTCAGGCGCCTTCGTACCACCCTGCGCGAAACGTCCTTCATGGGCATGCCGATCATGGCCGGGGCGGATCTGTCGGCATTCCTCAATCTGACGCGCTCAATGAAAGCCGCATGGCATGTGACCCAACGTTTCACTCGGCACCTGTTTGACCTCGCAGTGCATGGCCGGGCGATGCAACTGGTCAACGGCGTGGCACTGGTGGCACGGCTGGCGAAGTCCGCCGAAGACCTCGGCGTGTTGCTGTGGGAATCGGCGCCTGTGACTGAATTGCTGCGTGATGGCTCGCGCGTCTCGGGGGCTGTGGTCAACATAGGCAAAGGCCCGGTCCGCATTCATGCCCGCAAAGCCGTGGTGCTCGCCGCCGGTGGTTTTGCCAATGACATCGAACGGCGTAAAGCCCTGTTCCCGCGCACACCGACCGGCCAGGAACATTGGGCACTGCCACCACTGGCCGTCAACGGCGATGGCCTGCGCCTGGGCGAAAGCGTCGGCGCACAGGTCAATCCCGATGTGGCTTCGCCCGTGGCGTGGGCGCCGGTATCGCAAGTGCCGCATGCCGACGGCAGCATTGGCCATTTCCCACACATCATCGAGCGCGGCAAACCCGGGATCATCGGCGTGCTGCGTAACGGTCAGCGCTTCGTCAACGAAGCCAACGGGTACTACGACTACGTCAGCGCCATGGTCGCCGCTGCGCCCGAAGGTGAAGAAGTTGCTTCCTGGCTAATTTGCACTCGCGCCTTTCAACGGCGTTATGGCTTGGGCATATCGCGGCCATTTCCGCTGCCCGTGTCAGCATTTATCCGCAGCGGCTATCTGAAAACCGGTAACACCGTTGAAGAATTGGCCCTCGCCTGCGGCATCGACCCGAGCGGCTTGCGCCAGACTGTGGATAACTACAACCGCCATGCCCGTCACGGCGAAGACCCGTTGTTCGGTCGCGGCGCAACTCCCTACAACCGCAAACAGGGTGATCCGGCGAACCTTCCCAACCCCTGCGTTGCCCCAATAGATACCGGCCCGTACTACGCCGTGAAAGTCCAGCCGGGCTGCTTTGGCACGTTTGCCGGCCTCAAGGTCAATCCACATGCGCAAGTGCTTGATGCCAACGAACAGCCCATCGCCGGCCTCTACGCGGCGGGTGGCGACATGGCCAGCATCATGGGCGGCCACTATCCGGCAGGCGGGATCAACCTCGGCCCGGCACTGACTTTCGGTTACATCGCCGCCCGGCATATTGCCGACATCACTGCTTTCGAACAGGAGATCGACCATGCAGCACATCGTTAACGCCCAGGGTTTGAACATGCCAAAACTTGGCCTCGGCACCTGGCCAATGCTCGGCGACGAATGCACCCACGCAGTAGAGCAGGCGCTGGAACTGGGTTATCGCCACATCGACACGGCAGCGGCCTACAACAACGAAGACGCCGTCGGACAAGCGTTGGCGAATACGCCGACACCGCGCGAACAGATTCATGTCACCACCAAGGTCTGGTGGGACCAGTTGCAACCCGACGCGATGCGCCACTCCATGGATCGCAGCCTCACAGCCCTGCGCAGTGATTACGTCGACCTGTTCATGATCCACTGGCCGACCACCGACTGGGATTTGCCAAGCACCCTCGCCACGTTGGCCTCGTTCAAGGAGCAAGGCCTGGCGCGCAACATCGGCGTGGCGAATTTTCCGCTGCCCCTGCTACGCAAAGTCGTCGAGGAATATGGGATTGGTCTGTCAGCGATTCAGGTCGAGTACCACGTCCTGCTCGGGCAAAACGCCCTGCTCGACTACGCTCGTCAACACGACATGGCACTGACGGCCTACACCCCACTGGCACGCAACAAGGTCTCGGACATCCCGCAGATTCAACAGATCGCCAAAAAGCACGGCGTACTGCCGACGCAGGTCGCACTGAAATGGTTGCTCGATCAGCCCAACGTCGCGGCCATTCCCAAGGCCAGCAGCCAGACCAATCAACTGGCCAACCTCGCCTCGCTGAAGGTCGAACTCGACGATGAGGATCGGGCGCTGATCGCCGCGCTATCGAAACGTGAACGTCAGGTCAGTCCGGATTTCGCCCCTGAGTGGGATGCGTTTGATCGCTGATTGATAATCCAGCGATAGAAATCCTGCGCGGGATTGAATTTGCCGCGCGCCAGACCGTCAATAACAGGCCCGACCTCGTCAGCACGAGGCCGGGCCTGTTTGCGTGTGGCCAATAGACGGACGACCGGACTGGCGCCACACTCACACAACAGCAACACTCATCACCACCCGATACACACAGAGGATTCCCACATGCTATGGAAAAAAGGCCGACGCAGTGACAACGTCGTCGATGCCCGTGGTGATGATGCCGGCGGCGGTGGCGGCATGCGTTTCGGCGGTGGCAAGGGCCTGAGCCTGGGCGCGATTCTGCTGATCGTCGGTATTGGCTGGATCACCGGGCAAGACCCGTTGCAGATTCTCGGCCAGCTCGCCGGGCAATCCACCCAACAATCGGCGCCGACCTCGCAAACCCGTCAGGCGCCGCCAGCCAACGATGAGCAAGCCGAATTCGTCCGCTCGATCCTTGGCGATACCGAAGACACCTGGGGCACGATTTTCCAACAGGCTGGCCGGCAATATAAAGACCCGACCCTGGTGCTGTTCAGTAATCGGGTCAATTCCGCCTGCGGTCTCGCGACCTCGGCGACCGGCCCGTTCTATTGCCCGGCGGACCAGAAGGTCTATCTGGACATGGCGTTCTTCCAGGAAATGTCACAACGCTTCAAAGCCGCCGGGGACTTTGCTCAGGCCTACGTAATCGCGCATGAAGTCGGACACCATGTGCAGACGCTTCTTGGCGTTTCGGCGAAAATTCAGACAGCCCGCCAGCAAGGCCGGCAGATGGAAGGCGATGGCGGCTTGCTGGTGCGCCAGGAACTGCAGGCCGACTGCCTCGCTGGTGTCTGGGCCTACAGCGCACAGAAGCGCTTGAACTGGCTGGAACCGGGCGACATCGAAGAAGCCTTGAATGCGGCCAACGCCATCGGTGATGATCGCCTGCAACAACAGGGTCAGGGCCGTGTGGTGCCGGACTCGTTTACTCACGGTACGTCGGCGCAAAGGGTGCGCTGGTTCAAAACCGGATTCGCGCAGGGCCAGGTCGGCCAGTGCGACACCTTCGCGGCGAAAAACCTGTAAATGCATAAATGGCTTTTGGCGTTACTGATTGTTGGCAGCACCGCGCACGCCGCTGGTGTCGATGCGATCAGCCCCGGTCGCTTGCAACTCAAGGCCGGGGAAATGGCGGTAGGCATCGGGCCTGCGCCGGAGAAGATCGAGCGAGTGCTGATCGTCATTCATGGCCGATTACGCAACGCCGAGACCTATCGAAAAAGCGCCGAGAGTGCGGCCGAGCTGGCGGGACAAACCACGCACACCTTGGTGATTGCCCCGCAGTTTCTCAATGAAAGCGACGTTGCCCTGTACTCGTTGCCCGCCACAGTCCTGCGCTGGCAGGGCAACGACTGGATGGGCGGCGGGTTATCCACAGGGCCGAATCCGTTGAGTTCCTATGCGGCGCTCGACGAAATCATCGGACGGATCAGCGATCGCAAACAGTTTCCGGACGTAAAGCAGATCGTAATCTTCGGTCATTCCGGCGGCGGCCAGGTTGTACAGCGCTATGCCCTGCTGGCCAAGGATCAACCGGCGCTGAAGGCCAACGGCATTGGTCTGCGCTATGTGGTGGCCAATCCGTCTTCTTATGCCTACTTCAATGAACAACGGCCGGTGGCGTTCGATCATGCGAAGTGTGCGGGCTTCAATCGCTGGAAGTACGGTCTGTCAGACATGCCGGTGTATGCCGGTGGGCAAACGCCGTTGCAGCTTGAAAGCAGTTACGTCAAACGCGAGGTGATTTATCTGCTTGGGCAGCAGGACGTCGATCCCAAGCATCCAGCATTGGACAAGCGTTGTGAAGCCGAGGCGCAAGGTGCGTATCGCCTGGAGCGGGGGAAGTTGTACTTCGGGTATTTGCTGCGCCGCCATCCGGAAGGGGTGAATCAGCGGTTGGTTGAAGTGCCCGGGGTCGGGCATAACGGCGATGGGATGTTGACCTCGCCGGAGGGGCAAAAGGCGTTGTTCGATCAGTAAGCTATGCAGTGGATGATCTGGCCTCTTCGCGAGCAGGCTCGCTCCCACATTGGATTGATGCATTACACAAAATCCCTGTGTACCGAAGATCTAATGTGGGAGCGATCCTGCTCGCGAAGGCGTCCCTTCTGACAACATAAATTTCAGGCCAGAAGCATCCGCCGCAACTCGACACAATCCTTCGCATGCCAATCGGTCAACTCCGGCCACGGGTTATCCGGCAAATTCACCAACACCGTCCGCGCCCCCGCCGCTCGGCCGCAATCCAGATCAAAGCGGTAATCACCGACCATCACCATCTCGCTGGCCGGCACGTCCCAAGCGTCTGCCAGTTTCAGCAAGCCACCCGGATGCGGCTTCGGCGGCGCTTCATCGCGGCCCAACACATCGTCCACCGCAAAGCAGTCAGCCAAACCAATGGCATCCAGCGTCACATGCGCCAATTCCCGCGCATTGCGAGTGAGGATGCCGAGGCGATAACCGCGCGCATGCAGATCACGCACCAGCTCCACCGCACCGGTCGCCGGGGTCGAACCCAGCGCCAGATCGCGTTCATGCTCCAACAGCCATGCGTGTTTCACTGCCGCCTCATCCGCCGGCAATGCGGCGAGATGAGTGAGGATGTCGTCTTCCGGCGGAATCGCCAGCGCCACGCGAATTGCCGCGAAATCATGCACGGCAACGGTCAGCGTGCCGTCCATGTCGAACACCCAGTGCTTCACCTCTTTCAGGCTCATGCCCAATCCTTGCGATGACGGATCAAGCCTTCCTGCGTCACCGACGCGACCAGTTGCCCGGCACGGTTGTACACGCTGCCACGGGAGAATCCACGGGAATTGCCGGCCCACGGGCTGTCCATCGCGTAGAGCAACCAGTCATCGGCGCGCAGATCGTTGTGGAACCACAGCGCGTGATCGAGGCTGGCGACCTGCATGTCTTTCTGCCAGACCGATTTGCCGTGAGGCAGCATCGAGGTGGTCAGCAGGCCAAAGTCCGAGGCGTAGGCCAGCAGGTATTTGTGCAGCGCCGGGATGTCGGCCAATGCGCCGTCGGCACGGAACCACACATACTTCACCGGATCGGCCGGCTGCGGGTTGTAGGGGTCTTTTTCGGTGACCGGGCGCACCTCAATCGGTTTCGGGCACAGCAGCTTTTCACGCATGTGCTCGGGAATCAGTTGCGCGCGTTGCTGGAACAACTCCAGCTCCGACGGCAGGTTTTCCGGGCCGACCACCTGGGGCATCTGGCTCTGGTGTTCGAACCCTGCCTCGTCGTATTGAAACGATGCGCTGCAGGTGAAGATCGGATGGCCCTTCTGGATCGCCGTGACGCGGCGGGTGCTGAAGCTGCCGCCATCACGCACGCGATCAACCGAATAGACCACCGGCAACTTGGCGTCGCCCGGGCGCAGGAAATAGCCGTGCATCGAGTGCACATGACGCGCCTCTTCAACCGTCTGACTGGCCGCCGACAGCGACTGGCCGAGCACCTGACCACCGAACAACTGGCGGAAACCCAGGTCCTGGCTTCGGCCACGGAACAGGTTTTCTTCGATCGGTTCCAGGGTCAGCAAGTCGACCAGATCTTCCAACACTTGGCTCATTCAGACTCTCCTCACACAAAGCTATATGCCGCGCAGTCTTGGCTGCGGCGGCCGATTCAGATTATGGCGCGGGCCAATGATATGGCGGCCATTGTAAACGTCCGTGTCGGCTTATCCATGCAAGGTTTGCAGCCATTGTTCCCGAGTGATGCGGTACAGCACATGCCGACGCAACGGATGATCGACGGCCAGTTTCGGATGATCGAAATCATCTTCCGGGGCGTGATGCATGCCGATCGCCTGCATGACTTTCTCTGAGGGCAGATTGGATTGCGCGGTGAAGGAAACTATTTCCTTGAGCGCCAACCGATCAAAGCCGCAACGCAGAGCGGTCCACGCCGCTTCGCTGGCATAGCCCAGGCCCCAATGTTCCTTGGCCAGACGCCAGCCGATCTCCACTGCCGGAGTGAACGGTGCATCAAAGCCAACCACGCCGAGCCCGGTGAAACCGATGAATTCACCGCTGTCCTTGCGCTCCAGCGCCCAAAGGCCAAAACCGTGCTCGGCAAAATGCCCACGCACGCGGCCGATCATCGAGGCGCTTTCCAGTCGGCTCAACGCTGCCGGGAAGTAGCGCATCACCTGAGGATCGGCGCACATCGCTGCAAATGCTGGCAAATCCTCGTCCTGCCACTGACGCATCAGCAAGCGTGCGCTTTGCAGTTCCAGTATCGGCTCCATCGTGCCCCTCCGTTTCCATGCCGCAAGTCTACATCGCTGGTAGGATCCTTCACTCATTCCTACGTTCCTACACGAAATCGCCATGCCATTGCCGCTGATCTACCACGAAGACTACAGCCCCGAGTTTCCGGCGGATCACCGCTTCCCGATGGACAAGTTTCGTTTGCTGCGCGATCACCTGGTCGACAGCGGCCTGACCCGCGATGGCGATCTGCTTCGACCCGAGATTTGCCCCAACGACATCCTCGCCCTCGCCCATGACCGTGCGTATATCGAACGCTACATGAGCGGCGAGTTGTCCCGCGAAGACCAGCGGCGTCTAGGCTTGCCATGGAATGAAGCACTGGCCCGGCGCACGGTGCGAGCGGTCGGCGGTTCGATTCTGGCCGCGGAGAAAGCCCTCGAACATGGCCTGGCCTGTCATCTGGCCGGTGGCACTCACCATGCGCATTACGACTATCCGGCAGGATTCTGCATCTTCAATGACCTGGCGATCATCAGCCAATACCTGCTGCAAAGCGGTCGAGTGAATCGCGTGCTGATCTTCGATTGCGATGTGCATCAGGGCGACGGCACCGCACGAATCCTGCATGACACGCCGGAGGCGATTACCGTTTCCCTGCACTGCGAGAAGAATTTTCCCGCACGCAAAGCGCAAAGTGACTGGGACATTCCGCTGCCCAAAGGCATGGGCGATGCCGATTATTTGAAGGTGGTCGATGACACGCTCAACTACCTGCTGCCGCTGTACCAACCGGATCTGGTGCTGTACGACGCCGGTGTCGATGTGCACAAGGACGACGCCCTCGGTTACCTGCAACTGACCGACGAAGGCGTCGCCGCCCGCGATGAAAGCGTTATGCGCCATTGCCTGGGCCGCGACATTCCGGTGATGGGCGTGATCGGCGGCGGCTACAGCAAGGACCGCCACGCCCTCGCCCGCCGCCACGGCATCCTCCATCACAGCGCACAGCGGGTCTGGCAGTCACACGGTTGTCATTGAGCTGTGCTGCGTTACCCACAATCGCTGTGGAACGGCCTGTGGATAACCTGAGTGAAAGGGACTACAGGCCATACCGGTTATGGCCTGCAGCGTGCTGATCATTTTTCAACCAACATTCTGAGCCAACACAAATCCTGTAGGAGTGAGCCTGCTCGCGATAGCGTCAACACCTTCAACATTACCTTGGCTGATACACCGCTATCGCGAGCAGGCTCACTCCTACAAGATATCTGCGCTGTTAGAATGCGCGCCTTATCCCGCCATACCGCAGCGCATGCCATGACCCAGACTTCCGCCTCCTCCCCCGCTCACGTCGCCATCATCGGCGGTGGCCCCGCCGGCCTGATGGCCGCTGAAGTGCTGAGCCAGGCCGGAGTTCGCGTCGATCTCTACGACGGCATGCCCTCGGTGGGGCGAAAATTCCTGCTCGCCGGCGTCGGCGGCATGAACATTACCCACTCCGAAGCCTACCCGGCATTCCTCTCGCGCTACTCCGAACGCGCACCGCAGATCGCACCGTTACTACGCAGCTTCGACGCCGATGCGTTGTGCCAATGGATTCATGATCTGGGCATCGAAACCTTCATCGGCAGCTCCGGCCGCGTGTTTCCCACCGACATGAAAGCCGCGCCACTGTTGCGTGCCTGGCTCAAACGCCTGCGCGACAGTGGCGTAGTTATCCACACCCGCCATCGCTGGCTCGGTTGGGATGAACACGGCGCGCTGCGCATCGACAGCCCGGAAGGTGAAATCACCGTGAAACCCGACGCCACCCTGCTCGCCCTCGGCGGTGGCAGTTGGTCGCGGCTCGGATCCGACGGTGCGTGGATGCTGGCTCTGGAGCAGCACGGTGTAGGACTTGCGCCATTGCAGCCGAGTAATTGCGGCTTCGAAGTGCAGGCCTGGAGCGAGCTGATGGTCAGCAAATTCGCCGGTGCGCCGCTGAAAAATATCGCCATCGGCTTGAACGACGACGTTCCGCGCCTGGGCGAATGCGTGATTACCGCGACCGGGATTGAAGGCAGTCTGATTTATGCGCTGTCGGCGCCGATTAGAGAGGCGATCAATCAGTATGGCGCGGCGGTTGTTCACATCGACCTGCTGCCCGGCCGGCCTGTGGATAAATTGCAGGCGGCATTGAGCAAGCCACGCGGATCGCGCTCGATGGCCAAGCATCTGCACAGTCAGGTCGGCATTGATGGGGTGAAAGCGGCGCTGTTGCGTGAACTGACTGATGCTGCGACGTTTGCTGATCCGGCGCTGTTGGCGCGGGCGATCAAAGCGTTGCCTCTGACATTGGTGAAAACGCGGCCATTGGACGAGGCGATCAGCAGTGCCGGGGGCGTGACGTTCGAGGCGATGGATGAGCGCTTGATGCTCAAGGCGTTGCCGGGGGTGTTCTGCGCGGGTGAGATGCTCGATTGGGAGGCGCCGACGGGCGGCTATTTGCTGACGGGGTGTTTTGCCAGCGGGCGGGCGGCGGGGTTGGGAATTGTGCAGTGGCTCAAGTCCGAGGCGTCTGCCTGAACCCTCACCCCAGCCCTCTCCCAGAGGAGAGGGAGCTGACCGAGGTGTCTGACGTCATCCGTCGACCTGAAACAACGAGTCGATTATGGCTTCGGCCAGCCGACCGAGGTATCTGGCGCCATACATCGACCTGAAACACCGAGTCGATCATGGATTTGGTCAGACGACCTAGGTGTCAGGCGAAAGCTTTGTCGATTATGGATTCACAGCCATAGGATCAGGTCGGCGTACTTCGGGAGCATCCCCCAATCAGTCCCCTCTCCCTCGGGGAGAGGGCTAGGGTGAGGGGCTTTTGACCTTAAGGTTTACGCTTGCGCGGTCCAGTGTTGAACACCGGCACTTTACGCACAGGCTTGATCGAAGGCTCCGGCGCCTGCGTCTCGCCGCTGTCGACCCACTTGCCCAGATTGCGCTTGCCGCCACCACCGGAAGCTTTCGGCTTCTTCGGTTTCTTCGGCTTCTTGATCACCTGACCACTGGCATCGGTATCCGGCACACGGTGCTCCGGTTCGAAATCCGGCTCGTTCTGACGCTTCAAGGTCTGACGCGTCAGCATCTCGATCGCCGACAACATGTTCACTTCATCCGCGCATACCAGCGAGATTGCCTCACCGGTTGCACCCGCACGGCCGGTACGACCAATGCGGTGAATATAGTCTTCAGCCACGATCGGCAGATCGAAGTTGATCACCAGCGGCAGATCTTCGATATCCAGACCTCGCGCAGCAACGTCGGTGGCCACGAGAATCTGCACTTCACTGAGTTTGAAACGGTCCAGCGCGCGCTGACGGGTGGCCTGTGGTTTGTCGCCGTGGATACCGTCGGCATTCACACCGAGGCCCTGAAGTTTTTCCACCAGCGCATCCACACCGTTGCGGGTCTTGGCGAACACCAGCACCTGCTTCCACTTGTTCTTGCGCATCAGGTGCACGAACAGTTCAGCCTTGCGCTTCTTGTCCACCGTGACGATCCACTGCTTGACGGTGTTGGCGGCGACGTTGCGCGGGCTGACTTCGATGCTCAGCGGATCGTTGAGCATTTGCCCGGCCAGCAGGCGGATGTCATCGGAAAAGGTCGCGGAGAACAGCAGGGTCTGGCGCTTTTTCGGCAGCATGCGGTAAATGTTCGCCAGTTCTTCGGAGAAGCCCAGGTCGAGCATACGATCGGCTTCATCCAGCACCAGAGTCTGCAGCTGATCGAGTTTCAGCGCGTTCTGGCGGAACAGGTCGATCAGGCGACCGGGTGTGGCGACCAGCACATCGACGCCGCCGCGCAGCTTCATCATTTGCGGGTTGATGCTGACGCCGCCGTACACCGCATAAGTGCGCAGCGGCAGGTTTTCGGCGTACTGGCGCACAGACTCATGAACCTGCTCGGCCAGCTCGCGGGTCGGCACCAGAATCAGCGCATGCGCCGAGTTGGCAGCGACTTTCGGCCCTTCCATGGCCAACAACTGCAGCAGCGGCAAGGCGAAACCGGCGGTCTTGCCGGTGCCGGTCTGGGCCGCTGCCATCAGGTCACGACCGGCCAGCACGGCCGGAATGGCTTGCGCCTGAACCGGCGTCGGGGTCTGGTAGCCGAGCGTCTCGAGGGAGCGCAGCAAGGGTTCGATCAGGCCAAGGGTGGCGAAAGTCATGGAAGTACCGTAGGAAAAAATGACGCGGGCATGCAATGCCGCGCAGTTTACCCTAATTCGTACGCTGTTCCGCGGGAACGGCTGTCGGCGCTGCGACTGACGGCTGTACCGGGCGGCGCCACTGCGGCAAACCAATCAACACCACGGCGCTGATGATCACCAGCATCGCCAGCGCTTCTTCGATCCCGATGGTCTCGCCGACAAACACAATCCCCAGCAACACCGCCACCGCCGGGTTGACGTAGGCATAACTGGTCGCCGCCGCCGGGCGTACGTGCTTGAGCAGGTACATATAAGAGTTGAAGGCGATGATCGAGCCGAAGAAGATCAGGTACGCCAGCGCCAGCCAACCTTCAACCGGAGGCATCGCTTGCAGATGCTCGCCACTGACAGCGCTGCCGATCAGCAGCACCACGCCGCCAACCAGCATTTCCACCGCGCTGGCCATCGCGCCCTGCGGCAACGGCAGATGTCTGCTCCATACCGAACCGAACGCCCAGGTCGCCGCCGCGAAAATCAGCAGCGCCGCGCCCATCGGACTCGATTGCAGGTTGGAACCCATGTTGAGCATGGCAATGCCGATAATCCCCAACGCCACCCCGGCCCATTCCAGGCGGGTGTTACGCGCCCCCCAGAAATAACCACAGAGCAAAGTAAACAGCGGCACCGTCGCCACCGCCAATGCCGCCACCCCCGAAGCCACGCCAGTATGCTCGGCCACACTCACCGCGCCGTTACCGAAACTGAGCAGCAAAATCCCGATGATCCCCGCCGCTTTCCACTGCGCCCAGGTCGGCGCCGGAGCCCCGCGCCAGCGCAGAAAGGCGTACATCAACGTACCGGCAATCACGAACCGCACACCGCCGAGCATCAGCGGCGGCCAGTACTCGACGCCGATGCGGATCACCAGATAGGTCGACCCCCAAATCACATACAGCGCAAAAAACGCGGCGATCAGCGGCAAGGAAAAACGGCGCACGGCAGACATGGGCAGCTCGACAGTCAGATTCGGGGACTGCTTATTCTAGAAAGGCCAGAGAGCAAAAATAAGTTACAAAACCTGTTTATCAGGGCAGTACACTTTTGAAATCACGGAGATCGACGGGATAAACCGAGATTTCGAAAGTCTGGCATTTTCAGGAGATTTCCCTTGGACAAATACGACCGCATGCTGCTCAGCGCCCTGCTGGAAAACGGTCGAGCGTCCTACGCCGACCTCGCGCGCAAAGTGAACCTCTCCGCCCCCGCCGTCGCCGAGCGCGTGGCCAAGCTTGAAGTCTCCGGGGTAATCACCGGATATGAGGCAAAAATCGACCTGTCGAAAATCGGCCTGCCGATCCAGTGCATGATCGAATTGCGCCTGCACCAGAACGGCAGTCAGAAGGTCTACGACGAACTGGTAAAAATCCCGCAGCTGACCGAATGCTTTCGGGTCACGGGCGATCCGTGCGTGATGATGAAAGCCGCAGTGGGATCAATGACGGAGCTGGAGGAGTTGATCAATCGCGTGGCGAAGTTTGGCTTCAGCAAGACATCCATCGTGCTGTCGAGCGCCATCGAAAAGCGCGTGCCGCTCGGCCAGATCGAAGGCAACGGCAAATAGTTCGGCTCCCCCCGAATGATCGTTCCCACGCTCTGCGTGGTAATGCAGCCCGGGACGCTCCGCGTCCCGTTCAAAGCCGAACGCGGAGCGTCCGTTGAGGCATTCCCACGCAGAGCGTGGGAACGATCGGTCTGTGGGATCAGCGATAGCGTTGGAGGTGTTCGGTGACTTTCGCGGCCGGGACTTTTTGCAGTTTGCACAGCAGGTCGTGCGATAGCTCGCTGACGCCGTGCTTGTGCCGCAACTCATCCGCCAGATGCGCCATCAGATTGGCCGCCATCTCGGCATCGGCCATGGCCCGGTGAGCCTGCCCCGTGTGCGGCAAACGCGCAAACGTGGTCAGCGTACCGAGCTTGTGATTCGGCGCCGCCGGCATCAGCCTCCGCGCCAGCAGCAACGAACAGGCAAAGTTCTGCAACCGCGTGCGCTTGATCCGACCCAGTTCAAAGTCCCAGAACTTCTGGTCGAACGATGCGTTATGCGCTACCAGCGGCGTGCAGCCGACGAACTCGTTGACCTCGTTCATCACCTGCTCGGCCGGCGGCGCGGTGCGCAGCATGGCGTTGCTGATGCCGGTCAGTTGTTCGATGAACGCGGGGACGCGTACGCCGGCGTTCATCAGGCTCTGGTAACGCTCGACGATGCGGCCGTTTTCCAGCATGACCACGGCGATTTCCGTGGCGCGGCAGCTGCTGTTCGGCGACAGGCCGGTGGTTTCAAAGTCGATGACTGCAATGCGTTCCAAACCGGGTTCAACTCCGTTCAATTCTTGAGTAACAACGCGCCTTCGATCGGCACGTAACGGCTGGCGGCGCGGATCAGCGAGTTGGCCGTCAGGCCGGGCACGCCATAGGCGACCGCTTGCACGCCGTGTTTGCTGATGATGCGTTCGAGCAGCATGTCGAAATCGCCGTCACCGGAGGCGAGGACAATTTCGTCGACGTGGTCGGCGGCGTCCATGATGTCGAGGGTGATGCCCACGTCCCAGTCGCCCTTGGCCGAGCCGTCGCTGCGCTGGATGTAGGGTTTGAGCTTCACGGTGAAGCCCAGATTGCGCAGGATCTGCTGGAACTGCTGCTGCTTGCTGTCGCCACGGTCGATCGCGTAGGCGTAGGCCTCGACGATCTGCCCGTCCTTGCTGATGTCTGCCCACAGCGCGGCGTAGTTGAAGTGACAACCATAGGCCTGACGCACGGTGTAGTAGAGGTTCTGCACGTCGGCGAACACTGCGATTTTTTTCACCGGAGTTCCTGTGGGCGCGCAAGCGCTCGAAGCGGGATCAGGCGCCAGGCCCGAAAAAGGCGCTCAGTATGCCAGCCCGAAGGAAGGTTCCGCGAATAATCGGCCCGGAGCCCTCAGGGGCTCCGGACGAATGGTGAATCAGACGAAGGAATCGTCGTCATCAAAGAAGGAAGAATTGTCGTTACCGTAGTCCGTGTCGGTGAATCCGCCCTGGTCGTTGCCAGAGAAGCCGTTATCGGCCACACGCTGATCTTCGCCCCAGCCATTGCTGCTCTGGTCAGCGACCTGCGCCGGCTCTTCCTTGATCACTTCAACGATTTCTTCCGGCTGCTGATTGTGATGGAACAGGCTGCTGATGCCCTGCGCCAGCATCACGCCACCAGCTACACCGGCCGCAGTTTTCAAGGCGCCGCCGAGGAAGCTGCTGCCGGCCGCCGGAACGGCTTGTTGCGCATAACCAGGCGGCGCTGCGCCGAAGTTCTGTTGTGGCGCCGGGGCCGCATAATTCTGCTGCGGTGCCGGTTCGCGCCAGCCGCCAGTCGAGGCTGGGGCACTCTGGGTTGGCGCCGGACGCGGGCTGCCACCAAAAATGCTCGACAGGAAACCACCGCCGCCGCTCGGCGCCGGTGCGGCACTCTGGGCCTTCGCCGACTGCAACTCAGCCTGCAAACGCTGGACTTGCTGAGTCAGTTGTTTGTTCTGCTCGTCGAGGCTTTTGAGCGCGGCCTCTTGCACCAGAATCGCCTGGGTCATGAAATAACCTGCCGCCGGCTGGCGGGTCAGGTGTTCCTTGATCCGCGTCTCGGCCTGGGCGTCGCGCGGGGCTGCCTCCGTTTCGGCCTGCTGCAGCCGGGAAAACAGTCCATCGATCAGGGTTTGCTCTTCGCTGTTCATGGCGACCTCGTAGATTGCCGGGGATAACATTGCCCTCGTCCACGTTGGCCGAGGTGCTCTCCTGTAATGGAGACGGTGACAAAACGTTTCAATGACCTTTACCGAATGTTTACGTTTGTGTCGCGCCGGCGATCATCGGTTAAAGTGAGCCACTGTTTTCCACCTGCGATACCGACTGATGAATGCCCTCGAAGTACTGCGCGACTCTCTGTATTTTTTCAAACGCCATTTGGGCAGCATCGTGCGGTTGTGCCTGCCGCTGGTGATTTTCGAAGCGTTCTTGCAACAAGTGGTCGATCACGCCAGCGGGCCGGAAAACATCTCGGCAATTAGCATCGTCGTCGGTCTGCTGGTGTATCCGCTGTACACCGCAGCGCTGATCCTGTTCCTTGATGCGCGCAGCCGTGGCGAGGCACCGCGCAATCGTGATCTGCTGGCGATGGCCGCCACTCTGTGGCCACGCTTCGCATTACTCACGGCGCTGAACACTTTGTTGATTCTTTTGGGCCTGTCGCTGTATTTCCTGCCGGGCCTGATGTTGATGGTCATGCTCGCGTTCGGCGAATACCTGCTGGTGCTGCGCGGCATGGGCCCCTTGCAGGCAATGAAAGAAAGCCTGCGCCTGACCCGTGGGCACTTCTGGCGAATCCTGCTGTGCATTCTCTGTGTGATGACGCCGCTGTGGTTGCTCAAAGGCGCGACACTGGCGGTGTACCCCGAGCCGCAGAATCCTGTGATCGCCATACTGATCGACAGCGCTCACAGCTTCCTGCAACTGTTCACCAGTGTGGTGTTGTTCCGCCTGTTCATGCTGATCAGCGAATTGCCTGACAAACGTGACAGAGCGGTCTGACAGCACTGCGCTTGGGCTTCGAGACGGCCGTCAGGTATGCTCGGGACCACTTTCTGTAACGCTATAAGCCGAGCCATGACCCGTCTACTGCGCTACACCCTGTTGCTTGTTGTGCTTGCCATCGCCCTGATCGGTGGGCTGCTGTTCAGCCTGACCTGGCGCCCCGACACTCGCGAAACCCTGCCGGTCAGTTGCACGGGGACGCCACCGACACTGGTGCCGGGCCAGGCGCTGAAAGTCATGACCTGGAACGTGCAGTACCTGGCCGGCAAGCGTTACGTGTTCTGGAATGATCTGGCCCAGGGCAACGATGAAGCGCCGACACCGGAAGACATGGCCTTCAGCCTCGACGAAGTGGCGCGAGTGATCCGCGATGAGCAGCCCGATGTGGTGCTGCTGCAGGAGCTCGATGACGGCGCCAAGGCCAGCGATTATCAGGACCAGCTCAAGCTCTTGCAGGAACGGGTCGCCGACCTGTACCCATGCAACGCCAGTGCGTTTGACTGGAAAGCCGAATTCGTCCCTGATCGACACATCTTTGGCAGCGTCGGCCGGCAACTGGCGACGTTGAGCCGCTATCGCATCGAGCACGCCGAGCGCCTGCAATTGCCAGTGGCTGCCGCCAACTTCATCAGCCGCCAGTTCCAGCCGAAAGACGCCATGCTCGCGACCAAACTGCCACTGAGCGATGGCGGGCAACTGACTGTGTTCAATACGCATCTGGAACGCTCCAGCCAAGCAAATGACACCGCGCTGGCACAAGTGAGTGCCGTGGCCAAAGTGCTCGACAAGTACGAAAGCCAGGGCCTGCCGTGGTTGATCGGTGGTGATTTCAATCTGTTGCCGCTCGGCCAGTACCGCCGCCTGCCTGCCGAACAACGCACGCCCTACTCCGCCGACAGCGAGCTGCATCTGCTGTGGGACAAATACCCGATGATCCCGACCAACAACGAAGCCAGCGGCATCGACCGGGCGCAATGGCTGACCCACTACCCCAACGATCCTGGCCTGAACGGCCCGGATCGCACGGTCGACTATCTGTTTTACAGCCCGAAGATCAAGCGGGTGGAAGCGATGGTGCGCCAGGACGATACCTTGCGCATCTCCGATCACTTGCCGGTGATTGCGCGCTTCCTGCTGCCGGCGGCGCTCTAGGCAGGGCCAAGGAATATCGACCCGTTGCCCGAATTGACGATATGGAATCCCATGAAAATCTTATTGGTGTGCAAGGACATTGGTGGTTACGCGCGCAAACTGGCGGACTATCTGATGATCGACAACGACGTGTGTTTTATCGATACGTCATCGATGCAGAACAGTTTTGAGCGGGCGCCGAAGATCCTGCGCCGCCCGCTGAAACGCTGGGCGCAGTTACGCCAGTTCAACAAAGCTATCGCTGCGCATGGACGTTTCGACGTCGCACTCATCATCAACCCGGCCCAGATCGATGCAAACCAGTTGGCCGCCGGACTCAAGGTCTCCGACCACAAGATCGCCTACCTCTACGACAGCTTCAGTCGCTGGCCGATGACCCGCGAAGCGCTTGCCGGTTATGACGAGGTGTTTTCCTTCGACCCGGAAAATGCCGAAAGCTACGGGCTGAAAAAACTCTACAACTTCATTTACGACGACTACATCGCGGACGGAGAGCCCGGTGAGTACTCGGCGTTTGTGGTGATGGCGGGCAAGGATCGGGTGCCGGCACTTGCCGGTCTGGCAGAGGAATTCGATCGCCTCGGGGTGACCGATTACAAGTTTCTGGTTCAGTCCAAACCGGTTCCGGGGGCGCATCCGGGTATCACCTTCTTCGAGCAGAGAATGTCACTGCAATCCGTCGGCGAGCTGGTCAAGCGCTCGCGGATCATTCTCGATATAGCCAAGCCCGGTCAGGCCGGGTTGAGCTTCCGTTTCTTCGAAGCCATGGCCTCACGGAAAAAAGTCATCACCACCAACCAGAGGGTGGTCGATTATGACTTTTACAACCCGGCGAACATTCTGGTGATCGATGAGGCCAATCCGGTGATTCCGGAACGGTTCATTACGGATCCGTATGTCGATGTGCCTGAGCACATCTATCAGAAGTACACCCTGCAGGGGTGGGTCAAAACCGTGTTTGCCCAGCAGTGAAATCACATCGCCGGCTGCCCCACCACGCAACCCTGTGGGAGCGAGCCTGCTCGCGAAAGCGGTGTGTCAGGCACCCTATTTATCGACTGACACTACGCCAGCGCGAGCAGGCTCGCTCCCACAATGGTCAGCTGATATGACCGTTGGATCAATGCACCTCTTCCAGGTCGTCATGCAGCAGCCCGAAGATCTGTCGTTTCATGTCGATGAACGAGCGGTCCATGACCATGTCCAGTGAGCGTGGACGTTCGATCGGTACGTCGAGAATCTGTTTGATCCGCCCCGGTTTGGCGCCCATCACATAGACCCGGTCGCCGAGCAGAATGGCTTCGTCGATGTCATGGGTGACGAACAACACGGTTTTCTTGCTGTTGCCCCAGACGCGCAGCAACAACTGCTGCATCTGCAAACGTGTCTGGCTGTCGAGGGCGCCGAACGGTTCGTCCATCAGCAGAATCTGCGGGTCATTGGCCAGCGCCCGGGCGATCGCCACACGCTGCATCATCCCGCCCGACAACTGCTTGGCGTAGTTGTTGGCGAACCCGGCGAGGCCGACTTCGTTGACGTAATAATCGACGATCTCCTTGCGCCGCGCCGCCGGCATGCCACGACGCTTGAGACCGAACTCGACGTTCTGGCGCACCGTCAGCCACGGGAACAGCGTGTAGCTCTGAAAGACCATGCCGCGATCCGCGCCGGGGCCCTGTACTTGCTGGCCGCCGACGTAGATATCACCGGAGGTCGGCTCAGCCAGTCCGGCGGTCAGATACAACAGACTCGACTTGCCGCAACCCGATGGCCCGACCAGCACGGCGAATTGCTGATCCGGCACCTCGAACGAGACCTCTTCCAGCGCAGTAAACGTCCCGCCGTCAGGCTTCTTGTAACGCAGGCTGACCTTGTCGACCTGCAAGCGTGACGCCGCTTGCGCCGGGGTCGCGACAGGTTCGATGAAACGATGATTGGCAGCAGTCACTGAGCCCATGCGGCAACCCTCAAACGAAGAAAACGGAACAGTTGATCGGTGACCAGACCGAGCAGGCCGATGATCGCGATGGCGAGAAAAATCACATCCACCTGAAAACCGCGCATGGCCTTCAGGCTCAGGTAACCCAAACCGCTGGAAGCGGCGACCAGTTCAGCCACCACCAGATACGTCCAGGCCCAGCCCATCGTTACCCTTAGGGTATCGAGCACGCCCGGTACCGAGGCCGGCGCGATCACATGCAACACCGCATCGCGGCGACTGGAACCCAAGGTGTAGGAGGCGTTGATCAAGTCCTTGGAAATGCCTTTGGATACATCGGCGATCATCACCAGTTGCTGAAAGAACACGCCGAAGATAATCACCGAAACCCGCTGCTCCAGACCGATGCCGATCCACAGGATGAACAGCGGCACGAATGAGGTCACCGGCAGATAGCGAATGAAATTCACCAGCGGCTCAAGGAATGCCTGGACGATGCGGAAACTGCCCATCAGCAACCCCAACGGCACCGCCACCAGCGACGACACAATGAAGCCGACCATCACCACTTCGACACTCGCCCACACATGTGTGCCGAGCGTGCCGTCGCGGCCCAGGCGCACGGCGGCTTCAACCACCGCGCCCGGCGTCGGCAAAAACATCCCCGGCACGACGCCGCCGTAAGACAATCCGGCCCACAGACCGACCAACAACACCCAGGCCAGAGCGCTGGCGCTCCACACCACTTGCACCGGCAAAGCGGTTTTTGGCGTAAGGCTGCGGCTCAGCCACGAATTGCGCTTGAACATGGCAAACCTCCTAGAGCGGGCTGACGAAACGGTTGTCGACCAGTTCGTCGTTGCTGACGTTGTAGGGTTTGCCCTGCAACTCGCTGGCGGTTTCGTTGGCCAGTTTGATCAGCGCTGCGCTGTCACCCGGCTTGCCCGGCGAGCCGAGAAGTTTCTCGCTCATCGCTTGATCGTAGAAACGCACGCCTTGTGCGGCGGCGGCCAGTTCCTTCGGATCGGACAGGTAGCCGCCGACGCCTTTGGCCATGATTTTGTACGCGTCTTCCGGGTGATCCTTGGTGTACTGCACGGCTTTGTACAAGCCGGCGACCAACGCCTTGACGTCTTCCGGCTGTTTTTCGATAACCGTGCAATTGAGCGCGACCACATCGACGATCACCCCGGGGGTGCTGCTGCTGTCGATCAATACTTTGCCCTGCTGCTTGTCGCGAACCATCGACAAGTGCGGCTCCCAAGTCACGGCGGCGGGTACGCGACCGGCGATGAACGCGGTGGCGGCGTCATCAGCGGTCATGTTCTGCACGGTGATGTCGCTCATCTTCATGCCGTTCTTTTTCAGCAGGTAGGAAAGCCAGAACTGCGACGTGGAGCCTTCGTTGACTGCCACGGATTTGCCCTTGAGTTCCTGCAGGCTCTTCACATCCTTGCCGACCAGCACGCCGTCGCCGCCATGGCTGTCATCCAGCGCCGCGACCGCTTTGAAGCAGAACTGCGGGCGATACTTGAGCACTTCATCGATGGTCGACGCCGAGCCGGACAATTGCCCGGAGGCCTGCGCGGCCATGTACATCGACGCCTCTTCGACCACTGGCAGTTCGACGGTCAAACCGTTTTCCTTGAAGTAGCCCAGATCCTGAGCCAGATAGAGCGTGCCGTAGCCGACCCACGTGGTGTGGCCGATAGACAGGGTGCCGGCCTGGGCGCTGGTCGCAACCGTGGCGGCCAGAGCGGTGGTTACCAGAGGATGAGTGAGGCGAATACACAAGGACTTGATCATGGAGCACTCCCGACGCTGTTGATTTAGTTTTGTCATGGGCAGTACGGTCGCCGGCCGTTGTGCAGTTGCTGCCGTTGGACTCTCGCGGACGCTTGGGCGGACAACATTCGGCTGGCGGGCAAGATCGATGGTGGCCCATGTGCGCGGTGAGGAAAATCAGGAAATTGTTGGCTGCAAATGATGAAAAAACTGGGTAGTGCGCACTGCTAAAGGGCGGGGATTGCGGGGGTGCGCGAGGTGGGTGCAGATCGGGGATTTTCGGCGAATGGGAGAATGTCATCGCTGGCAAGCCCGCTCCCACAGGGATCTCGAGCGAACCCCGGATTTTGTGAACACCGCTGAAACCTGTAGGAGTGAGCCTGCTCGCGATGGCGGTGTGTCAGACACAGATGTATTAACTGACAGACAGCTATCGCGAGCAGGCTCACTCCTACAGGGGATCTTCGGTGTGACATAGATCCAGTGTGGGAGCGAGCCTGCTCGCGAAGGGGGCGACTCGGTCTCAGCGCAACTGGAACCAGGTGGTTTTCAGTTGGGTGTATTTGTCGAACGAGTGCAACGACAGATCGCGTCCAAACCCTGACTGTTTACCACCGCCAAAAGGCACCGTCACATCCAGCGCATCCACCGTGTTGACCGACACCGTACCCGCGCGCAGCTGCCGCGCCACGCGGTGTGCGCGGTTGAGGTCATCGGTCCACAACGACGCCGCCAGTCCATACGCACTGTCGTTGGCCAGCCGTATAGCCTCGGCTTCATTATCGAACGGCATCACCGCCAGCACCGGTCCGAATACCTCTTCGCGAAACAGCGGCATGTCGGCGGTTACACCGGTAAAAATCGTCGGCTCAATAAAATTGTCCGACCCGTTAAACCTCCGCTGCTGCCCGCCACAAACCCGCGTCGCACCGGACTGCTCGGCACTGCGAATAAAACGCATGATGCCCGCCGTCTGCTTGTGATCAACAATGGCGCCAGCACTGCTTTGCGGATCCAGCGGATCCCCCGGCAACCAACGCTCAGCCTGCGCTTTCAAGCGCTCGACAAACTCATCGTGAATCGAACGCTCCACCAGCAACCGCGAATTGGCCGAGCAGACTTCGCCCTGATTGAAGAAGATCCCGAACGCGGCTTTTTCCGCTGCCAGATCGAGATCCTGACAATCGGCGAACACCAGATTGGCACTCTTGCCGCCGCACTCCAGCCAGACCTGTTTGAGGTTCGATTGCGCGGAATACTGCATGAAATATTTGCCGACTTGGGTCGAGCCAGTGAACACCAGACAATCGACATCCGCGTGCAAACCCAACGCCTTGCCAGCCTGTTCGCCAAGCCCCGGCAACACGTTCAGCACTCCCGCCGGCAGCCCTGCTTCCAGCGCCAGATCGGCCAGACGCAATGCCGAAAACGGTGACTGCTCGGCCGGTTTGAGGATCACCGAATTACCCGCCGCCAACGCCGGCGCGAGTTTCCACGCGGCCATGTCCAACGGGAAATTCCACGGCACCACAGCGGCCACCACACCCAGAGCTTCACGGGTAATCGTCGCCAACACATTCGGCGCACTGGGTGCGACCTGATCGTAAAGTTTGTCGATGGCTTCTGCGTACCAACGGAATACGCCAGCAGCGCCGGGCACGTCGATGTTGTAGGCATCCATCACCGGTTTGCCCATGTTCAGCGAGTCGAGCAGCGCCAGCTCTTCACGATGGCTCATCAGCAAATCAGCCAGACGCAGCAGCACTTGCTTGCGCTCGGCTGGCGAGCGCTGCGACCAGATGCCAGCTTCGAACACCTGACGCGCATTGCGCACCGCCGCGTCCACATCCTCTTCGCCACACGCAGCGACATTCGCCAGACACTGCCCGGTCGCCGGATTGATCGCGGCAAAAGTCTGCCCCGATATCGCGGCGCAATGCTTGCCGTCGATCACGGCCTGATCGGGAAACTTCAATGCAACGGCGCGGCGCTGCCACTCTGCAAGCTCGAACACGACGGATGCTCCTGAGACGTTATTGTGCCTCGATGGTCGCTCAGGCCCGCACGGGCTAAAAACAGTAAAAATGTCTTCGCAGGCAATAAAAACACTGGGCAATGACTTCCCCCAAACGCTGCGCAGGTGGCTATGGTTGAGGGATAACAACATCGTCGCGCAACGGACGTGGCGGCGCACAAATTGCTTGGAAGTCGAGTCCGCTCGTCCAGAGGTTTGCCGTGGCCGCCTACAATTTGCGTCAGCTGAAATACTTCATCACCACCGTCGAATGCGGCAGCGTTGCCGAGGCTTCGCGCAAGCTGTACATCGCGCAACCGGCGATCTCCACCGCGATCAAGGCGCTGGAAGACAGCTTCGCCGTGCAACTGCTGATCCGTCATCACGCGCAAGGGGTTTCCCTTACGCCAAGCGGTGCGCGTTTTTTGCGCAAGGCGCAGGAACTGTTGCGCATGGCCAAGGAGTTCGAGCAGAACGCCCTCGCCGACAATGATGTGGTCGCGGGGCAGATCGATATCGGTTGTTTCGAAACGGTTGCGCCGTTGTACCTGCCGCAGCTGATTGCCGGGTTCTCGGCGCTGTATCCGGGGGTGAAAATCCGCATCCGCGATGGCGAGCAGCAAGAGCTGGTGCAAGGCCTGACGTCAGGCGCGTTCGACCTGGTGATTCTTTATGAACATGAACTCGACGCGACCATCCAGACCGAACCGTTGATGCCGGCTCAACGGCCCTACGCGCTGTTGCCGGCGGATCATCGTTTTGCCCAGTACAAGCAAGTGTCACTGCGCGACTTGTGTCTGGATCCGATGATCCTGCTCGATGTGCAGCCGAGCCGGACCTACTTCGTCAGCCTGTTTGAAGAGCTCGGGCTGACCCCACGCATCGAGTTCAGCTCACCGTCGATTGAAATGGTGCGCGGGATGGTCGGCCAGGGTTTCGGCTTTTCGATTCTGGTGACCAAACCCCATTCGGAATGCACCTACGACGGCAAGAAAGTCGTGTGCGTGGACATCGTCGAGGACGTCACCGGTTCAGGTTTGGTGGCGGCGTGGCTCAAACGCGGGCAGTTGACCAAACCGGCGCGGTTGTTCGCCGATTATTGCCGCGAACAACTGACCGCGAAGACTCACTTTTAATCATAAATGATCGCTGCCTTCGGCAGGTCCTACGCAAAACCTGTGGGAGCTGCCGAAGACTGCGATCTCTTGCTCTTCAGGTGCCACGCGGTTTGGCCCGTGCGGTCGCCTCGGCCACCAACGGATCATCTGGCCAGTAATGCTTCGGATACCGCCCCTTCAAATCCTTCTTCACCTCGGCATAGGTACTGCGCCAGAAGTTGGCCAGATCCTGCGTCACCTGCACCGGGCGCCGCGCTGGCGATAGCAGATGCAATTTGACCACCTGCCGCCCACCGGCGATTCGCGGCGTATCGGCCAGCCCGAACAGCTCCTGCAAACGCACCGCGAGAATCGGTGGAAACTCGCTGTAGTCCAAGCGAATCGACGACCCCGACGGCACGCTCAGATGATGCGGCGCCAGCTCATCAAGCTTCTGCGGCAACGGCCACGGCAGCAGATTGCGCACGATGCTCGACAGATCGAGATTGGCAAAATGGCTGAGTCGCGAAACCTTGCCCAGATAGGGCATCAACCAATCTTCGAGGGTGTTGAGCAACGTCGCATCACTGACATCCGGCCACTGACTGTTTTCCTGAATGTTCAATTCCAACTGCCGCAACAACGCCACTCGCGCCTGCCACTGACGCAGTTCCGGCGTCCATGGCAGCAGCTCCAGCCCCTTGCGCCGCACCAGATTGACCAACGCCTGACTGCGCGCATTTTCATCGAGACCGGTCAACGGCTCACGGCTGAGAATCAGCTCGCCAACCTTGCGCTGACGCTCGGCGCGCAACACGCCTTCGCGCTCGTCCCAGTCCAGTTGATCGACGTTGCGTACCTGTTCAGCGAGTACGGAATCAAACAGCGCCGGATCGAAATCCGCCGCCAGATAAATCCGCTCTTCACGCTGGCCCTGACGACTGCCGAGATCGGCGATGACGATCCACGGCTCTTTCATCAGGCTGTCGGCTTCGGCGAACAACGCAGCGCGACCATTGGCCAGGCGATATTCGGCGCCACCGGCACGCCGCTGTTGCGCGACGCGATCCGGGTAGGCCAGCGCCAGCAACGCGCCGAGCCAACGCGGATGATCAGGATCGCTGACCGGTTCACTCGCCTTGCCGCGCAGGTAACCGCGATATTGCCGGGCGAGTTGCTTAGCCCGTTGTACGCCGCCCTGCGCACCTCGAGCCGCACGTTCCTCACCCGAGAGCAACACCAGACGACTGTGCAGATCCGCCCCGGCGCCACGCAAGATATCGCGTTCACCAAGCAATGCGGCGACGTCGCAGGCCATGTTGGCCAAACCCAATGCCTGACCGCGCAACAGCAAATGACCGATGCGCGGATGCGCCGGCAACTCAGCCATGGCCTGACCGTTCGTGGTCAGCGCTTCACCTTCCAGCGCGCCGAGACGCTCCAGCAAATCCTGCGCCTGTGCATAAGCCGCCGCTGGCGGAACGTCGAGCCAGACCAGTTCGCCCGGCGTGACACCCCAGCGCCCCAGTTGCAGGGCAAGGCTGGCGAGATCCGCCGAAAGAATTTCCGCACTGCCATAAGCGGCGAGCTGTTCGTGCTGATCCTGCGACCACAAGCGATAGCAAACGCCCGGCTCCAGTCGCCCTGCCCGCCCCGCCCGTTGGGTGGCGCTGGCCTTGGAAATCCGCTGGGTATCAAGGCGCGTCATGCCGCTGCCGGGATCGAAACGCGGCACCCGCGCCAGCCCGGCGTCGATCACCACGCGCACGCCGTTGATGGTCAGACTGGTCTCGGCGATGTTGGTCGCCAGCACCACTTTGCGCTGACCGGCCGGCGCAGGATCGATCGCCGCACGTTGCGCATTGAGGTCGAGTTCACCGTGCAGCGGGCACAGCAACACATCGCTGCGCTCACCGATTGCGTCGACCAGTTGTTGATGCACACGACGGATTTCCGCCTGCCCCGGCAGGAACACCAACAGGCTGCCGGTTTCATCGTGCAGCGCTTCGAGTACGGTTTGCGTGACGCGTTGATCGATGTATTCGCCGGGCTGAAACGGCCGGCCCCAGCGCATCGTCACCGGATACATGCGCCCTTCGCTGCGCAGGATCGGCGCGTCGTCCAGCAACCCGGCCAGACGCTCGCCTTCGAGCGTGGCCGACATCAGCAAAATCTTCAGCGGCTGTTCAGCTCGGAACAGCTCACGACCGTTCAGACTTAAGGCCAGCGCCAGATCGGCGTCGAGGCTGCGTTCGTGGAATTCGTCGAAGATCAGCAGGCCCACGCCTTCCAGCGCCGGATCATCCTGCAAGCGCCGGGTGAGAATGCCTTCGGTGACCACTTCGATGCGCGTATCGGGGCCGACCTTGCTGTCGAGACGAATGCGATAACCGACGGTTTCACCGACCTTCTCGCCCAGCTCACTGGCCAATCGTTCTGCGGCTGCACGCGCGGCGAGACGGCGCGGCTCAAGCATCAGAATGGTCTGCCCGGACAGCCACGCTTCATTGAGCAAAGCCAAGGGCACGCGGGTGGTTTTACCGGCGCCGGGCGGTGCTTCGAGCACGGCTTCGTGGCGCGTCGCCAAGGCTTCACGCAGGGCGGGTAAAACTTCATCGATTGGCAAAGAATTCATGCTGGCTCCTCAGGGCGTGCCCACAGTAAATTGCGAGTCGCGTTAAAGCTGTGAGCGTGCCAGGCAAGGCGCGGGACGCAGGTAAGGGTCGTTTCCTTGCCAAGTCCCGCAACGCAGCATGGCGCGCTCACAGCTTTAGCCCGGAGGGCCGAACCCCGACAGGATTCATCAGCCTTCACGCGGTGTCGATCTGGAGAAAACAACTTCAATCCTCAACATATTTCGGTAGGGGTGAGACGAGGCCGCAATTTACTGTGGGCATGCCCTGCCAGGCCCGAGTATAACGGCGAACTGGCGGGCGTTCGTCAGGGTCTTAACTTCACACGACGACGCTTCGTTCTTAGATCAATCAGGAGATTTTCCCATGCGCTTACCTTTTCGCCTGATCGGCGGTGTACTGGTCGCCACCCTGCTCACGCAAATCACCGCGTGCGGTTCGATTTTCTACCCGGACCGACGCGGTCAGATCGACGGCAAGATTGACCCGGCGATTGCCGTGCTCGACGCCGTGGGCCTGCTGTTCTACGTCATTCCCGGGCTGATCGCGTTTGCCGTCGACTTCGCCACCGGCGCGATCTATTTCGAACCGGGTCACGCCGCGCAGATCGATCCGGCCAAACTCAAACAAGCCATCGGTCCGGACGGTCAGGTCGATAATCACAAGCTGCAGGCTATTCTCGAAAGTGAACTTGGGCGGGACTTTCCTCTGGACGACCCGCGCCTGATTCAACACAAGGGCAGCACTCAGCAACTGGCGATGTTCGGCCTGCAACCCGCCGCTTAAAAAGGAAGTTAAATGACATCCAGCCCCGAACACGCCCGCCTGCTACGGCTGGCGACCCGCGCCTCGGTGGCGGTCGCGTGCACGCTGATCGTCGCCAAAGCCATCGCCTGGTGGCTCAGCGGTTCGGTGAGCATGCTCGCCGGCCTCACCGACTCGGCGCTGGATGGCGTCACCTCGATGCTCAATCTGCTGGCGGTGCATTACGCGCTGCGCCCCGCCGATGACGATCACCGTTATGGCCACGGCAAAGCGGAATCGCTGGCGGGCATGGCGCAGGCGCTGTTCATTGGTGGCAGTGCGGTGTTGATCGCGTTTCAGGCGTTCGAACGGTTGAAGACGCCAGAGCCGCTCGGCGCACCGTGGCTGAGCATCGGTGTGATCGTGTTTTCGCTGCTGCTGACGGCGGCGTTGCTGGTGTTGCAGCATCGGGTGATCAAGCAGACCGGCTCCAACGCGGTGCGCGCGGACTCGCTGCACTATCGCTCGGACATGTTGCTCAACGGCAGCATTCTGATTGCGTTGATCCTTGCCGGTTTTGGTTTTGAACAACTGGATGCCTGGTTCGGCCTGGGAATTGCCGCATACATTCTGTGGAGCGCGATACAAATCGCCCGGGAAAGTTTTTCGGTGTTGATGGATGAAGAACTGCCGACGGATGTCAGTCAGCACATGCTCGAACTGGCGTGCAGTGTGCCGGGCGTGTTGGGCGCGCATGACTTGCGCACGCGAATCTCCGGCAACCACTGGTTTGTGCAGTTGCACCTGGAATTGCCGGGGGAACTGACCCTGTCAGTGGCGCACGGCATCAGCGATCAAGCGGCCGATGCCATTCACAACGCCTACCCGCGAGCCGAAGTGCTGGTGCACGCCGACCCGCAGGAAGTGGTCAAATCTGAACGGGCGCAAACCCGGCTTCAGTAACTGACCTGATAACCGCGACTGCTCAGGCAATTGCCCTGAGCCTGCCGGTACGCCTGAACCACTTCTGGCGCCGGTTGATACGTCGCGGTGCGTGGGTCGAAACCGCTTTGCTGCACCGCGTACTGATAGCACTGGTAACCGTCCTGCTGTACCTGCTCCGGCGACTGGCCATTGGCCGGATACGCTTCGACGTCATAGCCTTGGGATTGCGGCTGCGGCTGTTGCTGCACCGGCGGTTCGACCACGATGTAATCCTGGGTCGCTTCCTGATAGGCATAGTAGGAACCAGCGGCGAGGAACAGCAGCGAACCACCGATCCACACTTCTCGGGCGTAATCCGGCAAATACTGAATGCGGATCCCGCGCGGCGGCTGCACGACGATGTAGCGCGGGCCTTGCGGGCGATACCAGTAGCCGCCCGAATAGAAGTAATCCTGACCACGATACGGCACGCGGTAATCGCGATCCGGGAAGCGGTCGATCACATGTCCCGGCCGGTATTGCGGGCCTGGGCCCCAACCGTTGCCGTGACCGTCCGGACGCCCCGGCCAGCGATTGTCGTTAGGTCGGTTGTTGGTCTGCCAATGCTGATTGTTGTAGCCGTTCTGCGGGCGCTCGTCACGGTAGTAACCCTGACGCGGCTCCTGGGTCTGGCGCACGGTGTCGGGCCGTGGCTGGATCGGCAGGCTGTTGGCCGGCAGTTGCGGCGGCGGTGGCGGTTGGCGCACCGGATTGGGATTGTAGGCCGGGCGATTCTGATCGCGGTTCTGCCACTGGCCATTGTTGTTGCCGTTGTGCTCGAACTGGCGGCTGTTGTCGCCACGAATGATCTCGTTGTTCTGCGGGCGCGGCTGATTCTGTTGCGGCTGATTCTGCGATGGATTGTTCTGCGGACGCGGCTGATTGTTGCCGCCACGGCCCTGATTGTTGCCCTGATGATCCGGACCGTGGCCGCCGCCATCCGGGCCGCGATTCTGTGGCTCATCGGCAAGCGCTTGCACACTGACACTCAAACACAGCAAACCAACACCAGCCAGACGCCAGATGCGCGAATTCATGCTTTTTCTCACTGCGGGGCCTGCAAATGTAAGAGGACTTGTCACTAAGACCGGGAATACACACGCCCGGTTCTGCAACAGGTTATCAGTCGCGCAACTTATTTATTGAGCGCCCGGCATGAAATCGCAGGCAAGAAAAAAGGGAGACCCGTCGGCCTCCCTTCTAGAGAACTTCGTCCTGGCTCGACGCTTTTGACGTCGGCTCACCTCACGCCGTCTTCTGGACAGTGTGCAGCTCGGGGGCCGGCACAACCCCGGTGGGGGTGGCGGCCGCGGCAGGCCGGATAGGGCGGGCCGCGTGGACTGTGTTACCGAGCAGTGATTCTGGTGATAAGAATAGGTCTGAGACCGCGACAGAGGATTGCGAAGATTGCTGAAATAAACACCACTTGCGCAATTTTTAACCCTGGATAGATAATCCGCCGCAATAGTTACAACCAAGGACAGATTGATGAGCAAACTCGACCGTTACGACCTGAGCATTTTGGCGGAATTGCAGCGCGACGCCCGCATCTCCAACCAGGAATTGGCCGAGCGCATCGGTCTGTCGCCCTCCCCTTGCTCGCGTCGGGTCAAGCAACTGGAAGACGATGGCTATATTTCGCGTCAGGTGGCGTTGCTTGATCGCAAGATGCTTGGGCTGAGCCTGACGGCGTATGTGCTGATCGGCATGGATCGGCATACGCCGGAGCGTTTCGAGAATTTCGAGGCGGCGATTCGGACGTTGCCGCAAGTGTTGGAGTGCAGCCTGGTGACGGGGGTGGATGCCGATTACCAGTTGAAGGTGGTGGTGCCGGATATGGATCACTATCAGAAGCTGTTGCTGGGGCATTTGACCCGGATCGAAGGGGTGACCAGCGTTCGGTCGAGTTTTGTGCTGAATCAGGTGCTCAACAGCACTGAACTGCCCTTGACCCACCTGCGCAACTGATCAAAAGCCCCTCACCCCAGCCCTCTCCCTGTATGTACCGGAGACATGGTGGACACATGTTCGGAGACATGGTGGACGGTTTTAGATCTTCTTACCTGCCGTAACGATCTGCAAGTTCAAGTCGATTCGGGCGATGCGATGTCTACTCCAGTAGACATCGTGGATGCCGTCCTCCGTCGTTTCCCTGATAGCCACTGACCTCCCGTGAAACGCCTTTCCGACGGTGTATTCACGGTTGCCCCAGTAGATCTCGCCCTTCACCTGAACCTTCCTGACCACATCCCCATCGTCGTACTCAGGCGCCGCCGGTTGCTCCTGATATTCCCGCGGGCTACTGCTGTAGCGAGTAGCAGGCACCTGCATCTCCAATGCTTGATGCGGGCGCTTCTGGTTGTAAATCTCACGCCAGATATCAAACGCACGTTGTGCATCGTCCAGATCGATGAAGAGCTGGCCTTGCAGGACTTCCCTTTTCAGGCTGCGGTGGAAGCGCTCCAGCTTTCCCTGGGTTTGCGGGTGATAAGGTCGGGAGTGGCCGACCTTGATGCCCTGGCTCATCAGCCAGACCTCCAGCGCGGTGTAAACGCCGGTCTGGTCACCCCATGGCGAACCGTTGTCCATCGTCATGCGCAGAGGCAGACCGTAGCGCCGAAAGGCCCGCATTAGTTGCTCCTGGACGGTTCGGCGCTGCTCATTGGCGCACGCGGCGATGCACAGCGAAAACCGTGAATGATCGTCCAATATCGTCAACGGATGACAACGCCCCTGAGCCAGGCTGATATGTCCCTTGAAGTCCATCTGCCAAAGATCATTGGGCGCTTCATGCTCGAACCGGATAAACGGTTTGATCTCAGCAGTCTTTGGATCAACGCGCGAATGACGCTGTAAAACCGCATGCACGGTACTGACCGAAGGCATCACTTTGCCGTCGTCTTCCAACACGCGCTTGAGCTTGCGAGCGCCCCAAGCGGCGTACTCCTGACTCACGGTCAGAATCTGCTGCTCAACCTCTTCAGCGCAGCGTTTGGGTGACGTCTTTGGTCGTCGAGACTGATCGATCAACCCTTGCGCACCGAGGTTTTCAAACCTGTTGAGCCATTTGTAGGCAGTGCTTGGGCTGATATTGAATCGACGGCAAAGCTGCCGAACATTGGCCCCTTCTTGCCGAGCCAACAGCACGAATTCTGAACGAAGCTGCACAGTGGACACCTCTTCCCAGGACACAGGCCATCTCCTTCGCGATGAGCAATGTGTCTATTAAAATGTGTCCACCATGTCTCCGAACACCTGTCCACCATGTCTCCGGTACATACACTCCCAAAGGGAGAGGGGGCCGACCGTGAGATGCTGAAGAAGTACGCCGACCTGAGCGTTCTGCTGTGAATCCATAATCGACTCGATCTTTCAGGTCGATGTATGACGCCAGACACCTCGGTCAGTCCCCTCTCCCTACGGGAGAGGGCTAGGGTGAGGGCAAAGGCTTCGGTTCAGACCCAGATCAATGCCACCCCACACACCTTGGCGTATACTCGCCGCGCCCTTTTAGCCCCATGCGCGCCGGAGAAACCCAATGGATCCAGCATTATTAGAAGAGTGGATGATGACCGGTCTGGTCAGCACCCTGATCATTTTCATGGGTTTCATCGTCTGGGATCTGGCGAAGAAGTCCAAGGCCGGGCGCTTTGGTTCGTTCATTCTGTTTTTCGTACTGGGCCTGGGCGTGGCCGCGTTCATCATCAAGAGTGTGGTGATCGGCCTGATCGAATCCGGCGCTCTATAAGCGCGCCGGCACTTCCTTCCACTGGCCCTGATCGAGGCCTTCAAGCGTCCAGTCGCCAATCCTGACCCGCACCAGCCGCAACGTCGGCAGACCGACCGCCGCGGTCATGCGCCGCACCTGACGGTTGCGCCCTTCGCGAATCACCAGTTCCAGCCACGAAGTCGGTATGGTCGCGCGAAAGCGCACCGGCGGATTGCGCGGCCACAACTCAGGCTCATCCAGTTGTCGCGCTTCGGCGGGCAAGGTCATGCCGTCATTAAGCTCAACGCCGTCACGCAAACGCTGCAGCTGTTCGGCCGTCGGCACACCTTCAACCTGCACCCAATAGGTCTTCGCCAATTTGTGTTTCGGATCGGCGATGCGCGCCTGCAACTGCCCGTCGTTGGTCAGCAGCAACAAGCCTTCACTGTCACGATCCAGGCGTCCGGCCGGATATATGCCGGGCACATCAATGTAATCCTTGAGCGTCGCCCGCCCTTCGCCGTCGCTGAACTGCGTCAGCACATCGAACGGCTTATTGAACAGGACCAGTTTCGGCTCGGCCGGGGGTGCCTTGGCAACACGGCGCGGGGAAGCAGACTGAGGCTTCGCGCCAGGGCGGCGGGAAGGTGAACGCGGGGGACGGGACATGGCGAAAAGAACATCTAACGGTCAGGGCTGCCAATGCTAGTAGCCTGACCGTTAAATGACCATCAACAAATCAGCGGAACGGCGGCTCGTCGAAGCTGCGCAGTTTGCGCGAGTGCAGCGAGTTGAGTTCGGTGCGCAGCAAGTCCACCGCCTCGATACCGATCTTCAAGTGCTGGCTGACCGCGCGCTCATAGAACGCGTTGGCCGACCCCGGCAGTTTGATTTCACTGTGCAGCGGTTTGTCCGAGACACACAGCAACGTGCCGTACGGCACCCGCAGGCGATAACCCTGCGCGGCAATCGTGCCGCTTTCCATGTCCACCGCGACCGCGCGGGACAGGTTGATCAACGGCCGTTCCTGGGCCCAACGCAATTCCCAGTTACGGTCGTCGTAGGTCAGCACGGTGCCGGTGCGCAGGCGTTTTTTCAGGTCGTCGCCCTTCTCGCCAGTGACATTCGCCGCTGCTTGCTGCAGCGCCATTTGCACTTCGGCCAGGGCCGGGATCGGAATGTTCGGCGGCACCACGCGGTCGAGAATGCCGTCGCGACGCATGTAAGCGTGAGCCAGCACGTAGTCGCCAATGGTCTGCGACTGACGCAAACCGCCGCAGTGACCGATCATCAGCCAGCAATGCGGACGCAACACCGCCAGGTGGTCGGTGATGTTCTTGGCGTTGGACGGACCAACACCGATGTTGACCAGCGTCACGCCGTGGCCATCGCTGGCGATCAGGTGATAGGCCGGCATCTGGTAACGGTGCCAGACCACACCGGCAGCAATCGCCGACGCCTCGCCGTGATCCATGCCTTTCTCGATGATCACGTTACCCGGCAAGACCATGCGCACGAAACGCGGGTCGCGGCGTAATTGTTCCAGACCATGAACGATGAACTGATCGACGTAGCGGTGATAGTTGGTCAGCAGAATCCACGGCTGCACATGACGCCAGTCGCTGCCGGTGTAGTGCACCAGACGGCGCAGCGAGAAATCCACGCGCGCGGCGTCGAACAGCGCCAGCGGCAGCGGATCAGTGTTTTCCCAGTCGTAGAGACCGTCGGCGATGCCATCGGTGGCGGCGGACAGGTCAGTACTTGGAAACACCCGCGCCAGCACAGCAGCGGTGACGCCGGAGCCGGCGAGTTCATCGCCCTGCTCGACCACGTACGGATACGGAATGTTCTGCTGGCTGACACCGACTTCCACGGTCACGGTGAAGTCGTGCATCAACGGCACAAGTTGTTCGAGCAGGTATTTGCGGAACGCCGCCGGGTGGGTAACGGTGACGCTGTAAGTGCCCGGCAGTTGCACCTTGGCGTAAGCGCGAGTGGTCTGCGGGACTTCGCCCTGGCAGTGATAGGTCAGACGCAGTTCGGGATAACGAAACAGAGCACGCTGCGCAGCGTCGGGTTCGACGCGATCCTTGAGGTAACGCTTGAGCGCCGAGTTCAGCGCAGTGGTGGCTCGCTCATGCAGCTCGGCCAGACGATCCACGGCTTGTTCGGCGGTTTGAACGACAATAAACGCTTCGGTCACGATCAGCTTCCTGTGTTCTGACTTGCAGAGCTTCATCTTGCCTGCATCGTGGCGTCACGGGAACAGTGGCGTTGTGGGTGTACCCAAATCTTTAAATCAATGAAGATCCCCTGTGGTGTTGGGGAGATTGAGATCAGAAACCTTGTGGGGTTGCGCGGGCGACGATGGCTTCGACGTCCAGCCCACGCGGCAAGGCGCCGTAAACCCGGCCACCACCGCTCAGGCGGCTGGCAATGAAGGCATCACTGACCGCCGAGTTACCGGCCTCAAGCAACAGTTTGGCCTGCAAACCAAGCGCGATATCTTCAGTCAACTGCCGTGCCCGATACTGAATGTCGCTCGTGTCCTTGAACTGCGCCTGCAATTGCTGAATATGCGCAGCCAGCCGTTTGTCACCATGCCCGTCACCCAACTCGCTGAACAACACATCCAGCACACCCGGCTCTTTCGACAAGGCTCGCAGCACGTCGAGGCACTGCACATTGCCCGAGCCTTCCCACGTCGAATTCACCGGCGCCTCGCGGTACAGACGCGGCAGAATGCTCTCTTCGACATACCCGGCACCGCCCATGCACTCCGCTGCTTCGTTGATCATCGCCGGCGCACGCTTGCAGATCCAGTACTTGCCCACCGCCGTCACCAGCCGCGCAAATTGCGCTTCGTGGCGATCGTCCAGATGATCCAGCGCCTTGCCCATGCGCAGGCTGAGCGCCAGCGCGGCTTCGCTTTCAAGGGCCAGATCGGCCAGCACGTTCTGCATCAATGGCTGCTCGCTGAGCAGTTTGCCGCCGACCTTGCGGTGCGCGCAGTGATGGCTGGCCTGGGTCAGCGCCTGGCGCATCAGCGAACTGGAACCGACCATGCAATCGAATCGGGTCATCGCCACCATCTCGATGATGGTTGGCACGCCGCGCCCTTCCTCACCGACCATCCACGCCAGCGCGCCACGAAACTCCACTTCACTGGAAGCGTTGGACTGGTTGCCGAGTTTGTTTTTCAGACGCTGGATATAGAACTGATTGCGCGTGTCGTCCGGACGATGACGAGGGAGCAGGAAGCAGCTCAAACCCTTGTCGGTTTGCGCCAGCGTCAGGAAGGCATCGCACATCGGCGCCGAGCAGAACCACTTGTGTCCGACCAGTTCATAGGCCTGACCCGGACCACTGGCGCCGACCGGATACGCCTTGGTGGTGTTGGCGCGCACGTCGGTGCCGCCCTGTTTCTCGGTCATGGCCATGCCGATGGTCACGCCGGCCTTGTGCGCCATGCCGACGTTGCGCGGATCGTATTCCGTGGCGAGGACTTTCGGCAGCCATTGCTCTGCCAGATTCGGTTGCAAACGCAGGGCCGGCACGCTGGCGAAGGTCATGGTCAACGGGCAACCGCTGCCGGCCTCGGCCTGGCTGTGCAGATAAGTCATCGAGGCGCGGGCGACATGGGCGCCATCCTGCGGGTGCGCCCATGGCAATGAGGTCAAACCGTGCTCGATCGCCGTGCGCATCAGCTCGTGATAGGCAGGATGAAATTCCACCAGATCGATGCGATGGCCGTAGCGGTCATGGCTGGCGAACACGGGTTTGTTCTGATTGGCAAGGAAACCGGCTTCCATCAACGGCCCGCCGGCGAGCGCGCCGTAAGCATCGATCCGCGACTCGGCCCAACCAGCACCAAAGCGCCGCGACCACTCCTGCAACGGCAGGTCGATGCGGTACAGATTGATGCCGTCCAACGACGGTGGCTGGTTGGTGACTTCGTGAGTTTCGGCGAACTGATGCAGGTTCATGACGGGGCTCCTTTGGGCAACCAAGGAACTCAGTTAAGCACCGCACCGCGACGGGTCAAAGTGTCATACCAGCCGAATTTGCGGCGCTTTTACCCTGTCAGCAGCACAGTACCCGACGCTCCAGAGCCGCCTGCAAATCTTCGAATTTGACCGGTTTGTTCAAGTAATCGACCGGCGCCCCCGTGGCGCAAAGCTCTCGGTCAGCGGTCAACGCCAACATGAACACCGGCAAATTCGTGCAGCCCGGCAAGGCGTGAATCTGGCAGCACAACGATGCGCCATCGTGAGCGGGTAGCTGACAATCGATCAGCACTGCGTCGAAAGTCTCACGTTGCAAGCAATCCAATGCCGCCGCGCCGTTGTCGGCGGTACGCACGCGAAAACCGAGCTTGAGCAACATGCCGCGCATCACCAGTTGATTGACACTGTTATCGTCCACCAGCAGCACCGTGCAATCCTGTGGTGCACGCACGCAATCGTGCGAAGGCGCGCAGATCGGCGCAGTTTCGACCACTGGCAGTTCAAACTCGACGTCCAGTTGGAAGCGACTGCCACGCCCGGGCTCCGAGCGATGTGTGAGCTTGCCACCGAGCAACTCGACCAACTGTCGGCAAATCGCCAGACCAACGCCCAGGCCGCCGTATTCGCGGGTCATCGAACCGTCGAGCTGGAAGAAGCGCTGGTACATCGTCGCTTCGCCCAGATCGGTAAAACCGATACCGGTGTCAATCACCGCAAAGGACAACGCCAAACGATTATCCGTCGACGGTTTACCAGTGACGCGCAATGCCAAACCACCGATGCGAGTGAACTTGATCGCGTTATCCAGCAGACACTCCAGGCATTGCGCGAGTTTGGCGCTGTCGCCGTGCAGGCGATCCGGCAGGGTCGGCAGCACCTCGACTTTGAAGTCCAGCGACTTGCTCGACGCATTGCCCTCGAACTGCACCCGCAACGCCTCGACCACACCACGCAGGCTGAAACTGCCTGGCGCGGCCTTGAGCTTGCCGGCCTGCAATTCGGTGAGGGTGAGAATGCCGTTGACCATGCGCATCATGTCTCGCGCCGAACCGGCAGCGGTCTGCTGGTATTGCTCAAGTTCCGGATCCAGCTCGACGGTCTGCATCAATTCCAGCGAACCGATGACACCATTCATCGGCGTGCGCAGTTCGTGGGTCAGGGTCGCCAAAAACTCATCTTTGAGCTTGTTGCTGTGGGCCAGTTGCTGGTTGAGCACTTCGAGTTTCTGCCCGGCGTCGTACAGCGTCTGCGCCTGTTGCTCGCGCATGGCGTTGATGCGATCGGCCAGCGCCAGCGACAACAGCGCCACTTCGATGGCCGAACCGATCTGGCTGGCGTACATGGTCAGGAACACGTTCGGCAGCAAGCCGAGCACCATCAGCGTGTTGACGATGCCGCCGAGCAGGAACGCCGACCAGGCGATGATGAAATAGCGCGCCACCCGCAAGCCGCGCCACCAGGCCAGAATCCCGGCGGCGAAAATCACTACGGTGAAGGTCAGCGCCAGCGTCGTTGCCAGGCGCAGGGCCAGGGCGTAACTGGTCATCAGCGACAGGCCGATGACCAACGCACCGAATGCAATCAGGCCGATCAACAAGCGGTCGAGCCAGCGGCTGTGGGTTTTGGTCTGCAGAAAGCTGCGGGCGAACTGGCTGCCGAACAGGCCGGCGCAGCCAATGAAGAATGGCGTCGCGGCGTTGGCCCACCACGGGTTGTCCGGCCAGAAGTACTCGACCGCCGCACCGTTCACTGACAGTTGATAGAGACCAAACGAGGCAATGTAGAAGATGTAATAGAGGTAACTGGTGTCGCGCACACTGAGGTAGATGAACAGGTTGTAGACCACCATCCCCAGCAGCACGCCATAAATGATGCCGAGCACATACAGGCGCACCGGTTGGTCTTCGAGGTACGCGGTGCTTGACCACAACGTCACCGGTGCCTGGATCGAGCCCTCGCTGGCCAGTCGCAGGTACACGGTTTGCTGTTGATCCGGTTTGAAGGAAAGGTCGAACAAATAGTTGTTCTGACGGATCTCGCGGCTGGCGAACGGCAAGGCATCACCGGTTTGCCGGACGAGGCGGTAGTCGCCACTGGCGTCCGGCATATAGAGGTCGAGATGATCGAGCGGTGGATACGCCAGCTCCAGCAGCCAGGTGCGCTGGGCGGCGGGATTGCTCGGGCGGTAATGCAGATCGATCTTCAGCCAGAACGCCGAGCGCGAATAACCGGCATTGAGCGTGGCTTTATCGTGAGGTTTGAAATTGCCGGCGGCAGCCTGCGCGCGAACATCGGCAATGCTCGCCTGACCGCTCGGGTCTTCGAACACTTGCAGCGACCGGCCCAGAGGCAGGCTCTGGGTAAATTCGTCGAATTCGACGGCGCTCGCCAGGAGGGGCAAGCAGAACAGCAACATCAGCAAATAGCGCATTGAAGCCCCAGCGTGGCTCGTCCGGTTGTGTCAGGAAGCCCCCCATTCCCTTTGAGTAGACGTAAAACCGGTATTACCTGTTATTGGTTTGGATCCAGACTAGCATAGCCGTTGATGGCCATTGAGCACCATCGAAATATTTCCTACAAAGGCTCTAGAACGGGCGTTTCAGAGCAAAGCAGCGAGCTAGAGCTGTTGAGTCGGTCAGGTTGTGACAGTACGGTCGGATTCTCTTGCCAGGTTATCGGCCATGCATAACGGCACTGAACCCGAAAATCAGCTTTGGTGGTAAGCTCGCGCACCATGAATATCTACAGCTCCCGCCCCGTTGTCCTCTGTCTCTCCGGCCACGACCCAAGTGGTGGCGCCGGCTTGCAGGCAGATATCGAAGCCCTGCTCGCGCAGGGTTGCCATGCGGCTCCGGCCGTCACCGCCCTGACCGTGCAAGACACCGTCAACGTCACTGACTTCCGCGTCCTCGACCGTGAGTGGGTGTTGGCTCAAGCCAATGCCGTACTCAACGACTCCGAAGTCGCCGCGGTCAAACTGGGCATGCTCGGTTCGCTGGAAATGGTCGACACCGTTGTCGAACTGCTCTCGGCGCACCCGCACTTGCCAGTGGTCTGCGACCCGGTGCTGCGCGCCGGTGGCGGCGGTCGCCTGGGCAAGGACGAGGTCGGCTATGCGATGCGCGAGCGTCTGCTGCCGCTGTCGATCATTGCCACCCCTAACCTTCCTGAAGCGCGAATCCTCGCCGAGCTGCCCGAAGGCACTGCGGACGAGTGCGCTGAAAAACTCCTGCCGTTCGTCAAAAACCTGCTGATCACCGGCGGCCATGGCGACGAAACTGAAATCCACAACCGCGTGTACAGCCGCGACGGCCTGCGTGAAACCTTTATCTGCCAGCGTCTGCCGGGCAGCTATCACGGTTCCGGTTGCACACTGGCCAGCGCCCTCGCCGGTCGTCTGGCCCAAGGCGAACACCTGGCCAGCGCTGTACGCAGTGCTCTGGATTACACTTGGCGCACCCTGCGCGACGCTGAACAACTGGGCAAAGGCCAGTTCGTCCCGCGTCGCCTGCCGCTGGATTTCTGCTCGTAACGTCGTGAGGTCTGCCCGATGAAACTACGTGGCCTGTATGCCATTACCGACAGCCAATTGCTGGCGGGCAAGTTTCTGTCTTACGTGGAGGCGGCGCTGGAAGGCGGCGTCACCCTGCTGCAATACCGCGACAAGAGCAGCGACGAGGCCCGCCGTTTGCGCGAGGCCGAAGCGCTGCGCGATTTGTGCGAGCGCTACAAGACGCAGCTGATCATCAACGATGATGCCGAACTGGCCGCGCGGCTTAACGTCGGCGTGCACCTTGGTCAGACCGACGGCCCACTGTCACCGACCCGCGCCCTGCTCGGTTCAAAAGCGATCATCGGTTCGACCTGCCACGCGCAAATCGCACTGGCCGAACAAGCCGCCAAAGAAGGCGCGAGTTACGTCGCCTTCGGCCGCTTCTTCAACTCCAACACCAAACCCGGCGCGCCGACCTGCAGCCTCGAACTGCTCGACGACGCCAAGCGCACGCTGCACCTGCCGATCTGCGCGATTGGCGGCATCAACCTCGACAACGCCGCGCCGCTCGTAACCCACGGGGTCGACCTGCTTGCCGTGGTTCACGGTTTGTTCGGTGCCGAGAGCACCGCCGAAGTGACACGCCGCGCCCGCGCGTTCAACGAATTGTTCAAATCCTGAAGATTGAGAGCCCGATCATGTCTCGTTCCGAAACCCTGTTTGCCAATGCTCAGAAACACATTCCCGGTGGCGTAAACTCGCCAGTCCGTGCATTCAAGAGCGTTGGCGGCACACCGTTGTTCTTCAAGCACGCTGAAGGTGCTTACGTTACCGACGAGGACGACAAGCGTTATGTCGATTACGTTGGTTCGTGGGGCCCGATGATCCTCGGCCACAGCCACCCGGACGTACTGGACGCCGTGCGCAATCAGCTGCAACACGGCTTGTCGTACGGCGCGCCGACCGCGATGGAAACCGAAATGGCCGATCTGGTCTGCTCGCTGGTGCCATCGATGGACATGGTGCGCATGGTCAGCTCCGGCACCGAAGCGACCATGAGCGCGATCCGTCTGGCCCGTGGTTACACCGGCCGCGACAGCATCATCAAGTTCGAAGGCTGCTATCACGGTCACTCCGACAGCCTGCTGGTCAAGGCTGGTTCTGGTGCACTGACCCAAGGCGTTCCAAGCTCGGCCGGTGTGCCGGCGGCATTCGCCAAACACACCCTGACCCTGCCGTTCAACGACATCGACGCGGTGGAAAAGATGCTCGCTGAAGTCGGCGAGGAAGTGGCGTGCATCATCGTTGAGCCGGTCGCCGGCAACATGAACTGCGTACCACCGGCACCGGGCTTCCTCGAAGGCCTGCGTTCGCTGTGCGACAAACATGGCGTGGTGCTGATTTTCGACGAAGTGATGACCGGTTTCCGCGTCGCTCTCGGCGGTGCTCAGGCGTACTACGGGGTCAATCCTGACCTGACCACCTTCGGCAAGATCATCGGTGGCGGCATGCCGGTCGGCTGCTTTGGCGGCAAGCGCGAAATCATGGAGCGCATCGCACCACTGGGCCCGGTGTATCAGGCCGGTACGCTATCGGGTAACCCACTGGCCATGGCCGCTGGTTTGACCACCCTGCGTCTGATCAGCCGTCCAGGCTTCCACGCTGAGCTGACCGACTACACCACGCGTCTGCTCGACGGTCTGCAACAACGCGCCGATGCTGCTGGCATTCCGTTCGTGACCACCCAGGCCGGCGGCATGTTCGGTCTGTACTTCAGCGGTGCCGACGATATCGTCACCTTTGAAGACGTGATGGCCAGCGACGCAGCACTGTTCGGGCGCTTCTTCCATCTGATGCTGGAAGGTGGTGTTTACCTGGCCCCGAGCGCTTTCGAAGCCGGTTTCACCTCGATCGCCCATGGTGAAGCCGAGTTGCAACTGACGCTGGACGCTGCCGAGCGTGCCTTCGCTGCACTGAAATAATTGTCGTACCGCTGACGTTGGCTATCGCCAGCGTCAGCATTCACCTACATCCGCGCTGTTTTTCCGATGCCCCTGCTAAAAATCTCCCCTAAAGTGGGCGATATATTCCCCACGCAGCAGAAAAACGAGTAAAGACTTTGTAAGGTTGGCCCTGCTTATTTCATAATGCGCGCTTATTGGATCCCTCGATGGGTCCGCGTGCCCTTCAGAGGTAAGTCGATTCCCATGAACCGCACCGGCCGCACCCTTGCCTTGGGCTGCCTGTTGCTCCTTCAGCCCCTGCTCGCGCATGCACAAGCAGGCGGCAACTCGTTGTTGATCCCGGCGATGGGTCGTTGCACCCTCAATACTCAGCCGCAAGACGTCACGCAGGCACTGGCCGCCTGCCAGAAAGCGGCGGATGAAGGGGATGCGCAAGCGCAATACGAGTTGGGTGAGTTCTACTACGACGGCAAGAATGCGCCGCGCGACCTCAATCAAGCCCTGAGCTACTTCGAAAAAGCCTCGCTGCAAGGCCACGCTCAGGCGCAATTCAAACTTGGCACCATGTTCTTCCACGGTGAAGGCGTGCAAGCCAACAATATTCAGGCGTACATCGTGCTGAAGATGGCCGCGGTCAACGGCGCTGAAGACGCGCTGGACACGGCCGACGAAGTCTCCGAAAAAATGTCCCGCGAAGACCTCGAAACCGCCACGCAGGTGCTCGGGCAAATTTTCCGTAAATACCTGATGGAACTGCAGAGCGCCGATGGGCGTACGCCTTTCTCGCCTCTCCCCTGATTTTTGCGCCGACCTTTCCGGCCCCTTCGCGAGCAAGCTCGCTCCCACAATAGATCTCCAGTGCTCAGAAGATCCCCTGTGGGAGCGAGCCTGCTCGCGAATGAGGCGACTCGGTTTTAAGGCTTACTTCTCAGGCATCGGCACCGGGAACGGCATTACATTGCCGACCGCGCCACGGGCTTCGCTGATTTTCGGGGTGCCCAGACGCTCCACTTCGTCGATGCGCACAATCGAGTGCATCGGCACAAAGCTGCGCACCACGCCTTCGAACTGCGCCTTGAGCTTTTCTTCGCTCGGATCGACGACCACTTGCGTGCGCTCGCCAAAGACGAACTCTTCCACTTCCAGAAAACCCCACAGATCACTTTGATAGATCTGCTTGGCGTACATTTCGAACACCTGGCCCTGGTTGAGGAAAATCACCTTATAGATTGGAGCTTCGCGTTTGGTCATGGCGGGGGGATAACATCGGGGATAAAAATGAGGGCGCAAACTATAGCATAGCCACCGGACGCGCAGCGGTAGGAACCTGAGGGCTTGTTCCCTATAATGCCGGGTTCTTTGAATCACGTGACGACCCTACTCCATGGCCAAGAAGCTTTACATCGAAACCCACGGTTGCCAGATGAACGAGTACGACAGCTCGCGCATGGTCGATCTGCTGGGCGAACATCAGGCCCTGGAAGTCACCGCGCGTGCGGAAGACGCCGACGTGATTCTGCTCAACACCTGCTCGATCCGCGAGCGCGCGCAAGATCGCGTGTACTCGCAGCTGGGCCGCTGGCGCGAACTGAAACTGGCCAACCCGGAAATGGTGATCGCTGTCGGCGGTTGCGTAGCCAGCCAGGAAGGCGCGGCGATTCGCGATCGCGCGCCGTACGTCGACGTGGTCTTCGGCCCGCAGACCCTGCACCGCCTGCCGGAAATGATCGACGCCGCGCGTATCACCAAACTGCCGCAAGTCGACGTTTCGTTCCCGGAAATCGAAAAATTCGACCACTTGCCCGAGCCGCGTATCGATGGCCCGAGCGCCTATGTGTCGGTGATGGAAGGCTGCAGCAAGTACTGCACGTTCTGCGTGGTGCCTTACACCCGTGGCGAAGAAGTCAGCCGACCGTTCGATGACGTGGTCGCCGAAGTCATTCACCTCGCCGAAAACGGCGTGCGTGAAGTGACGCTGCTGGGGCAGAACGTCAACGGCTATCGCGGTACGACCCATGACGGTCGTCTGGCTGATCTCGCCGAACTGATCCGCGTTGTCGCCGCCATCGACGGCATCGACCGCATTCGCTACACCACGTCGCACCCTCTGGAGTTCTCCGACAGCCTGATTCAGGCCCACGCCGATGTGCCGGAACTGGTCAAGCACCTGCACTTGCCGGTGCAATCGGGTTCCGACCGGATTCTAGCGGCAATGAAGCGCAACCACACGGCGCTGGAGTACAAATCCAAGCTGCGCAAATTGCGCGCTGCCGTGCCGGGCATTTGCATCAGCTCGGACTTCATCGTCGGTTTCCCCGGCGAGACCGAGAAAGACTTCGAACAGACCATGAAGCTGATTGCCGACGTCGGTTTCGACTTCTCTTATTCCTTCGTTTATAGCCAGCGCCCGGGCACCCCGGCTGCCGATCTGGCCGACGAGACCCCGGAAGAGTTGAAGAAGGAGCGCCTGAACGCGCTGCAACATCGCTTGAACCAGCAGGGCTTCGAGATCAGCCGACAAATGGTCGGCTCGATCCAGCGCATTCTGGTGACCGATTATTCGAAGAAAGACCCGGGCGAGTTGCAGGGGCGTACCGAGAATAATCGTATCGTCAACTTCCGCTGCGACAATCCGACCCTGATCGGCCAGTTTGCTGATGTGCACATCGATGCCGCACAACCGCACTCGCTGCGTGGCTCGCTGATCCAATAACACTGCATTTCCCTGTGGGAGCGAGCCTGCTCGCGAAAGCGGTCTGTCAGACACATCAATGTTGAATGTGTCGCCGCCTTCGCGAGCAGGCTCGCTCCCACAGGTACAGCGTCAGAGGCATGAATCGGGCGACCTCATATAAGAGCTTTCGCACCCAAGCCTCTGGCGTTATCCTTGATTTCATCTTAATTGCCCCAGGGCGGCTAAATACGACCTTGAACGCACCCATAGAACCACATCGTTTTATTCTTGAGCCCTTTGAGGCTCGCCGCTTCGCCAATCTGTGCGGGCAATTCGACGAGCATTTACGCTTGATCGAACAGCGCCTGACCATCGAGATCCGCAACCGCGGAAACCAGTTCGAGCTGATCGGCGACCCCAAACTCACCACGTCTGCGGAAAATCTGATTCGCCGCCTGTACCGGGAAACCAAAGGTTCAGAGCTGTCGCCAGATACGGTTCACCTGTTCCTGCAGGAATCGTCCGTCGTCGAGCTGGACAATCACGCCCCCGCCGAAGCCTCCGTTGCCCTGCGCACCAAGAAAGGCATGATTCGCCCTCGTGGCTTGAATCAGTTGCGCTACGTGAAGGAAATTCTCGGCAACGACATCAACTTCGGCATTGGCCCGGCCGGTACCGGCAAGACCTATCTGGCTGTCGCTTGCGCTGTCGATGCACTGGAGCGCGAGCAGATCCGTCGCATCCTGCTGGTACGCCCGGCGGTTGAGGCTGGCGAGAAACTCGGCTTCCTGCCCGGCGACCTGTCGCAGAAAATTGACCCATACCTGCGCCCGCTCTACGACGCGCTCTACGAAATGCTCGGCTTCGAATACGTCGCCAAGCTGATCGAACGTCAGGTGATCGAAGTTGCGCCGCTGGCCTACATGCGCGGTCGGACGCTGAACAACAGCTTCATCATCCTCGACGAAAGCCAGAACACCACCGTCGAACAGATGAAGATGTTCCTCACCCGAATTGGCTTCGGCTCTACAGCGGTCATTACCGGTGACATCACCCAGGTCGACCTGCCGAAAGGCACCAAGTCGGGTCTGCACCATGTGATCGAAGTGCTCAAAGACGTGCCGGGCATCAGCTTCACGCACTTCCAGCCCAAAGACGTCGTGCGCCATCCTTTGGTACAGCGGATCGTCGAAGCCTACGAGCGCTTCGAAAACCGTGACGAAGCGCCCAAGGACACCTCGCGAAATGCTTGAGCTAGACCTGCAAATCGCGACTGAAGCGAGCGCGCCGAGTGAAGCCGACTTCCGCCTGTGGTGCGAACTGGCCCTGCGCCAGCGCACCGCCGACTCGGAAATGACCATTCGTCTGGTCGACGAGGAAGAGGGCCGCGAGCTCAACCACACCTGGCGCCACAAGGATTACGCAACCAACGTCCTGTCCTTCCCGGCTGAAGTGCCTGACGAGTTTCTCGACATCCCGTTGCTTGGCGATCTGGTGATCTGCGTGGCCGTGGTCGAACGAGAAGCCGCTGAACAAGGCAAGGAACTAAAGGCCCACTGGGCACATCTGGTCATTCACGGCTGCTTGCATCTGCTCGGTTACGACCATATAGATGACGAAGAAGCCGAAGAAATGGAAGCACTGGAACGCGAGTTGCTTGCTGAACTGGGCTATCCCGATCCGTACGCGGACGACGAACCCGAAACATCCCCTATCGTTACAACAAAGGATTCAGAGTAATCGCTATGAGCGAAGATCGATCGAGCAACGGGCAGAAGTCATGGCTGGGTAAACTGACCCAGGCTTTTGCCCACGAGCCGAAGAACCGTCAGGAGCTCCTCGAGCTGCTGCGTGATGCACATCAGAACAAACTGCTGGACAGCGAAGCGCTGGCCATCGTCGAAGGCGCCATTCAGGTGGCTGACCTGCAAGTTCGCGACATCATGGTGCCGCGTTCGCAGATGATCAGCATCAAGGCGACCCAGACACCGCGTGAATTCCTCCCCGCCGTGGTCGACTCGGCCCACTCGCGCTATCCGGTGATCGGCGAAAGCCATGACGACGTGATGGGCGTGCTGCTGGCCAAGGATCTGTTGCCGCTGATCCTCAAGGAGAACGGCGACAGCTTCAACATCAAGGATCTGCTGCGCCCGGCCACGTTCGTGCCGGAGTCCAAGCGTCTGAACGTATTGCTCCGTGAATTTCGCGCCAACCACAACCACATGGCCATCGTCATCGACGAATACGGCGGTGTGGCCGGTCTGGTAACGATTGAAGACGTACTGGAGCAGATCGTCGGCGACATCGAAGACGAGCACGACGTCGAGGAAGACAGCTACATCAAGCCGCTGCCCAGTGGCGACTTCCTGATCAAGGCCCTGACGCCGATCGAGAACTTCAACGAGTTTTTCGACAGCGAGTTCTCCGACGACGAGTTCGACACCGTCGGCGGTCTGGTGATGAGCGCGTTCGGGCACTTGCCAAAACGCAACGAAATCACTGAAATCGGCGCCTATCGTTTCCGCATTCTGAACGCCGACAGCCGTCGGATTCATTTGCTGCGACTGACCCCTATCGCCCGGTAAGAAATCTAAGGACTGAAATGCGCTGGACAACCCGCCCCGGCTGGCCCGGTAACCTGCTGGCCGTGGCGGCCGGTGCTATCACCACCCTCGCTCTGGCACCTTTCAACATCTGGCCGCTGGCTTTGCTCGCGGTCGGCTTGTTCTATGCGGGCCTGCGCGAGCTGAGCCCGCGTCAGGCGCTGGGCCGTGGCTGGTGTTTTGGTTTCGGCCTGTTCGGCGCCGGCACCAGCTGGATTTACTACAGCATTCACCACTTCGGCGGCGCTTCGGTGCTGCTGGCCGGTTTCCTGATGCTGCTGTTTACCGCAGCGATTGCCTGGTTCTTCGCCCTGCCCGCCTGGATTTGGGCGCGCTGGTTGCGCCGTAACGAAGCGCCCGTGGCGGATGCTTTGGCGTTTGCTGCGTTGTGGGTCGGACAGGAAGCCTTTCGTGGCTGGTTCCTGACCGGTTTCCCTTGGTTGTACTCCGGTTACAGTCAGCTGGATGGGCCATTGGCCGGGCTCGCACCGGTGGGGGGCATGTGGCTGGTGTCGTTCGTGCTGGCATTAACCGCCGCGCTGATCTACAACGCGCGGCGCCTGCTGCAAAGCGGCCGCAAGGCCTTTGTCGTTGCCGGCCTGGTGTTGTTGGCTGGGCCATGGGTGGCCGGCATTGCGCTCAAGGGCCACGCCTGGACCAGCCCGTCCGGCGCACCATTGAGCGTCGCAGCTATTCAGGGCAACGTCGCACAGAGCATGAAATGGGATCCGGCCGAGCTCAACGCGCAGTTGGCGCTTTACCGCGATCTGAGTTTCCGCTCGAAACCGGTCGATCTGCTGATCTGGCCGGAAACCGCCGTGCCGGTACTCAAGGAGTCCGCCGAAGGTTACCTGAGCATGATGGGCACCTTCGCCGCCGAACGTAAATCGGCGCTGATAACGGGTGTGCCGATCCGCCAGACGGTGCACGGCGAAAGACGCTTCTTCAATGGCATCACCGTAGTAGGCGAAGGCGATGGCACTTACCTGAAGCAAAAACTGGTGCCATTCGGCGAATACGTGCCGCTGCAGGATGTGCTGCGCGGGCTGATCGCCTTCTTCGATCTACCGATGTCGGACTTTGCCCGCGGCCCCGCCGATCAGGCACTGCTGCAAGCCAAGGGTTATCAGATTGCGCCGTTCATCTGCTACGAAGTGGTCTATCCGGAATTTGCCGCCAGCCTGTCGGCGCGCAGTGATCTGCTGCTGACAATCAGCAATGACACGTGGTTCGGCACCTCGATTGGCCCGCTGCAACATTTGCAGATGGCGCAGATGCGGGCACTTGAAGCGGGACGCTGGATGATCCGCGCAACCAACAACGGCGTGACCGGGCTGATCAACCCGTTCGGGCAGATCACCGAGCAGATTCCGCAGTTTGAACAGGGCATTCTGTACGGCGAAGTGGTGCCGATGCACAACCTGACGCCGTATCTGCAATGGCGCTCGTGGCCGTTGATCATCGTGTGCGTGCTGCTGTTTGGCTGGGCACTGATGGCGAGCCGGATGTCGAAAACCCTCTAAAGCAAAAGATCGCAGCCTGCGGCAGCTCCTACAGGGAAAACGCAAATCCCAATGTAGGAACTGCCGCAGGCTGCGATCTTTTGATCTTCAGCGGTAGAACAACGAATACCCCACCTGCCCCACCGCTTCATTGAGCAACTGCCCGCTCTGCCAGATCGATTTGAACTCCGGCAGCCAGCCACCAAAGGGTCTTGCGTTATCAGTGCCCAAAAAGCCCACCGGCGCCGGCACCACTTCAAATCCTGCCTGTTCAAAACTCCAGACTGATCGCGGCATGTGCCAAGCCTGCGTCACCACAACCACGCGCTTGATCCCCTGCGGCAATAAAATGTCAGCGCTGAACTTGGCGTTTTCCCACGTCGTACGACTCTCACCTTCCTGCCAACGCACCATCACGCCAAAATCGTCGCGCAATGAATCCGCCATCAGTTTCGCCTCGGTCGGCGGTGTACCGTAATGCAAGCCACCCGTGGTCAGAATCGGCAGGCCGGACGCTTTAGCCAGCCGCGCCGCGTAACGCTGACGTTCAAGACCCACGCCGGTCGGCTGATCCTCGCCCCAGGCCAGATCGCCGCGCTCGCGTCCGGAACCCAGCACCACGATCGCATCGGCCCGTTGCGCCAGCGTCGCCCATTCTTCACGGGCCAACGGTGACTCACGCTCCAGCGCTTTTGCGCCCCACTGCACGACCACTGGCAAGCTCATCAGCCACAATCCGCCAAAGCCAAGCGCAAAGCACACACCAGCCAGGCGCGGCCGAGAGCGGCGCAGCCACCACGCAGCCAGCAATAGCAGCAAGAGAATGCCGGGCGGCAATAAAAGTTGTTTGATCAAATAACGAAAAGGCATCGAGCATCTCCAGAGATGCCCGAAGCCTAAGAGTGTTAATAAAGCGTTACAACCAATAGGTGGGATCCTGTTGAAAAAGATCCGGTTCTTGACCTGCCATGCGCTTACTTGGCCTGCAAAGAGCGAACCTTGACGGTGTCTCTGCCGGGTGCCTTGTCCTTGAGCCAGATGACCTTGGCCGAATGTGCTGCATCGAGCTGCTTCACTGCCTGTGACAAGCATCCGTGCGATTCACGTTCACTGCGATCCAGATAGGCCTTGACCAGTTTGAACTCAGCGGGGCTCAAGCCACGCAATTCCAGTTCCAGGGGGCGCTCGTCGCGCAGCCGGTCAGCGGTTTTTACAGCGTCCAGGGCCATACCCAGACGGTCGATCAACCTTTCGTACAACTCGGGTTTAGTCACTTTTTTCTGCCGTTGCTCCACCATCCCTCACCTCATTGAAGATAAGACTCACTCCCCAGTTAGAGCTTAGCTTCGCTGCACAAACCGGCTGCACGCCGCGACCAACGGCCCTCGCCACGGATTGCCCGGGGAAAACAGCTGTAATCAGGGTTTCCCTAGGCCAAGCGCGGTCATGTATGCTACGGCGCTTCCTGTAATTCCACTTCCAGCTCGTCCGGGCCAACCCCGGAACCTGCGTTGAAGAGGATTAGGCCACCCCTATCCAGTACAAAAGTAGCCATGCACGAACAATATCAGCCCCGTGAAATCGAAGCCGCCGCCCAGTCGTTCTGGGACGAGCAAAAGTCCTTTGAAGTCAGTGAACAGCCAGGCAAGGAAACCTACTACTGCCTGTCGATGTTCCCTTACCCCAGCGGCAAGCTACACATGGGGCACGTGCGCAACTACACCATCGGCGACGTGATCTCCCGCTACCAGCGCATGCTCGGCAAGAACGTTCTGCAACCGATGGGTTGGGACGCTTTCGGCATGCCGGCGGAAAACGCCGCGATGAAGAACAATGTCGCCCCTGCCAAGTGGACCTACGAAAACATCGCCTACATGAAAACCCAGCTGCGCAGCCTGGGTCTGGCGGTCGACTGGTCGCGCGAAGTCACCACCTGCAAGCCGGATTACTACCGCTGGGAACAATGGCTGTTCACTCGCCTGTTCGAAAAAGGCGTGATCTACCGTAAAAACGGCACCGTGAACTGGGACCCGATCGACCAGACCGTTCTCGCTAACGAGCAGGTGATCGACGGTCGCGGCTGGCGTTCCGGCGCGCTGATCGAAAAGCGCGAAATCCCGATGTACTACTTCAAGATCACCGCCTACGCGGATGAGTTGCTGGAGAGCCTCGACGAGCTGACGGGCTGGCCTGAACAGGTCAAGACCATGCAGCGCAACTGGATCGGCAAATCCCGCGGCATGGAAGTACAGTTCCCGTACAACGTCGACTCGATCGGCGAAGCCGGCACGCTCAAAGTCTTCACTACCCGTCCGGACACCCTGATGGGCGCGACCTATGTCGCCGTGGCTGCCGAGCACCCACTGGCCACACTGGCGGCAAAAAACAACACCGAGCTGCAAGCGTTCATCGCTGAATGCAAGGGCGGCAGCGTTGCCGAAGCCGACGTCGCCACTCAAGAGAAAAAAGGCCTGCCAACCGGCCTGTTCGTCGAGCACCCGCTGACCGGTGAGAAACTCCCGGTGTGGGTCGCCAACTACGTACTGATGCATTACGGCGACGGCGCTGTAATGGCAGTACCGGCGCACGACGAGCGCGATTTCGAATTCGCTCACAAGTACAACCTGCCGGTGAAATCGGTCGTGCGTACCAGCTCTGGCGACAGCAACCCGGCCCCGTGGCAAGACGCCTACGGCGAGCATGGCACGCTGATCAACTCCGGTGAGTTCGACGGTCTCGACTTCGCTGGCGCGTTCGACGCCATGGAAGTCGCCCTGATCAAGAAAGAACTGGGCGCCTCGCGTACTCAGTTCCGCCTGCGCGACTGGGGCATCAGCCGCCAGCGCTACTGGGGCTGCCCGATCCCGATCATCCACTGCGATGCGTGCGGTGACGTGCCCGTACCGGAAGATCAACTGCCTGTCGTCCTGCCGGAAGACGTGGTGCCGGACGGCGCCGGTTCGCCGCTGGCACGCATGCCTGAGTTCTACGAGTGCAGCTGCCCGAAATGCGGCCAGCCTGCCAAGCGTGAAACCGACACCATGGACACCTTCGTCGAGTCGTCGTGGTACTACGCCCGTTACGCCTCGCCGCACTTTGAAGGTGGCCTGGTAGAAAAATCCGCAGCCGACCACTGGTTGCCGGTGGATCAGTACATCGGCGGTATCGAACACGCGATTCTGCACCTGCTCTACGCGCGCTTCTTCCACAAACTGATGCGTGACGAAGGTCTGGTCAGCTCCAACGAGCCGTTCAAGAACCTGCTGACCCAAGGCATGGTGATCGCTGAAACCTACTATCGTCGCGAAGCCAACGGTGCCTACACCTGGTTCAACCCGGCGGACGTGGAACTCGAGCGCGACAGCAAAGCCAAGGTCATCAGCGCCAAGCTGAAATCCGACGGCCTGCCGGTGGAAATCGGTGGCACCGAGAAGATGGCCAAGTCGAAGAACAACGGCGTCGACCCTCAGTCGATGATCGATCAGTTCGGCGCTGACACCTGCCGCCTGTTCATGATGTTCGCCTCACCACCTGACATGAGCGCTGAGTGGTCCGACTCCGGCGTTGAAGGCTCGCACCGCTTCCTCAAGCGCGTCTGGCGTCTGGCGCAGGCCCACGTCACTCAGGGCCTGCCGGGCAAACTGGACATCGCCGGCCTGAACGACGAGCAGAAAGCCGTTCGCCGTTCGATCCACGTGGCCATCAAGCAAGCCAGCCACGACGTCGGCCAGAACCACAAATTCAACACCGCCATCGCTCAGGTGATGACGCTGATGAACGTGCTGGAAAAAGCCGCACAAGCTACCGAGCAGGATCGCGCGCTGATTCACGAAGGTCTGGAAGCCGTGACGCTGTTGCTGGCGCCAATCACGCCGCACATCAGCCACGAACTGTGGAACAAGCTGGGTCACGCTGACGCCGTCATCGACGCTGGCTGGCCGGCTGTCGACGAAAGCGCTCTGGTGCAGGACAGCCTGACCCTGGTGATCCAGGTCAACGGCAAGCTGCGCGGCCAGATCGACATGCCTGCCAGTGCGACGCGTGAAGAAGTGGAAGCGGCAGCCCGCGCCAACGAAAACGTATTGCGTTTCGTCGATGGTCTGACTATTCGTAAAGTGATCGTAGTGCCCGGGAAACTGGTCAATATCGTCGCCAGCTAATTGGATCGGGCGTCAGGTTCGCCTGACGCCAAGTAAAACCTTTCGGGCCGTACAGTCGGCCCACGTGGTTTCAAGGGGAGCAACACAATGATCAAACGCAATCTGCTGGTGATGGGCCTCGCCGTTCTGTTGAGCGCCTGCGGTTTCCAGCTGCGCGGTACCGGCACCAACGAACTGTCGATCAAGGAACTCGACCTGAGCGCCCGTAACGCCTATGGCGAGACGGTCACGCAACTGCGTCAGGTACTGGAGTCGAGCGGCGTCAAGGTTTACAGCGGTGCTCCGTACAAGCTGTACCTGGCTGACCAGCAGGAGAGCCAGCGCATCCTCAGCTACGCCGGTGCCGGTCGTACGGGCGAGTATCAGGTCAACACTGTTCTGAAATATGAGATCAGTGGCGAAAAGAACCTGCAGCTGCTCAGCGACAAACTTGAAGTTCAGAAAGTGTTTATCCACGACGGTAACAACCTCGTGGGCTCCGATCAGGAAGCCAACGACGCCCGTCGCGAAACCACTCGCGAACTGGTTCAGCGCATGATGCTGCGTCTGCAGCAACTGACGCCGGGCCAGCTGCAACAACTGCAGCAAGCCGCCAATGACCGCGCCAAGGCAGAAGCCGATGCGCTGCAAGCGGCGCAAAAGGCTGAAGCGGAAACCCCGCGTCAGTCGCCGCTCGAAATACCGCAGCAGTAAGACGTTCGGGGCGCTCAGGCGCCCCGTTCGACATTTATTATGAAGCTCGCTCCCGCCCAACTCGGCAAACACCTGCAAGGCGCTCTCGGCCCGGTCTACATCATCAGTGGCGATGACCCGCTGCTGTGCCAGGAAGCCGCCGACGCCATCCGCAGTGCTGCGCGCCAGCAAGGTTTTGACGAACGCCAGGTCTTTGCCGCCGACGCCAATTTCGATTGGGGCACGCTGTTGCAGGCCGGCGCCAGCATGTCGTTGTTCTCGGAAAAACGCCTGCTGGAACTGCGCCTGCCTTCGGGTAAGCCCGGTGACAAAGGTGCCGCGGCACTTATCGAATACTGCTCGCGCCCCGCTGAAGACACAGTGCTTCTGGTCAGCCTGCCCAAGCTCGATGGCAGTGCGCAGAAAACCAAGTGGGGCAAGGCGCTGGTTGAAGGCCAGCAAACCCAGTTCATCCAGATCTGGCCGGTGGACGCCAATCAATTGCCGAGCTGGATTCGTCAGCGCCTGTCGCAGGCCGGTTTGTCGGCCAGCCAGGACGCGGTCGAGTTGATTGCTGCACGCGTCGAGGGCAATTTGCTCGCCGCCGCGCAGGAAATCGAAAAGCTCAAGTTGATGGCCGAAGGTGGCCAGATCACCGTCGAAACCGTGCAGGCCGCTGTGGCAGACAGTGCGCGGTTCGACGTGTTCGGCCTCACCGATGCCGTGCTCAATGGCGAGCCGGCCCACGCCTTGCGCATGCTTGAAGGGCTGCGCGGCGAAGGTGTCGAACCGCCGGTGATTCTCTGGGCGCTGGCGCGGGAGTTGCGCCTGCTGGCTAATATTTCGTTGCAATACAGCCAGGGCACGCCGCTGGACAAGTGTTTCAGCCAGGCGAAACCACCGGTCTGGGACAAGCGCAAACCGTTGATGAGTAAAGCCCTGCAGCGCTACTCGGCGCAACGCTGGGGGCAGCTGTTGCTCGAAGCGCAGCGTATCGATGCGCAAATCAAAGGTCAGGCGGCCGGTTCGCCGTGGATGAGCCTGAGCCGCTTGGCATTGTTGATGTCCGGCCAGCGTCTGACACTCCCCGCCGAATAACCTGTTCTACCGCATAACGGCCATTCGCGAGCAGGCTCACTCCCACATTGAAATGCATTCCAAATGTGGGAGCGAGCCTGCTCGCGAAAGCGTCAGAACATTCCTACACAACAGGCACTGGACAGACGCCCGACATCGGCAGATTATTTCCCGCGCAAAACCCACTCACTCGAGAGAACCCTAATGAGCAAAAAGCCAGCAAAGCATGGCCCCAACAAGGCCAAATCCATCGTCGCCCAGCCCCTGTTCCGCAGTCGTCAGGAACGACCAACCAAGGGTAAAGGCAGCTACCGCCGCGAAGCCTTCCAGTCTGACAGCTGGGAGGCTTCTTACTTTCTGGCCGCTTAAAGCGCAGTACCCCCCGGTCATGTTAAGGTCTGCACCTGATTCGTTTTCCTGGAACTGTGCATGCCCCTAAGTCTTTCCCGTCGTTGGCCTGTTCGCCAACTGATCGCTGCCTCCAGCTTCATTCTGCTTGTCGCCTGCGCGGAAAAACCGACCGCCGCCGATGCACAACCCCTTCAAGCCGCGCCTGTCGCCACGGCCCCAGCGATCATCCCGCCGGTAGTGCCGTCCGCCGACCCTCTCGATCTGCAACCGACTCAAACCTTCGCTGAATGGCAGGCCGGTTTCCGCAAGGATGCCCTGGCCGCCGGGATTCGCGCCGATCTGTTCGATCGCGCATTCACCAATGTCAGCTTCGACGCCAGCGTGATTCGCGCTGACCGCAGTCAACCGGAGTTCTCCCGGCCGGTATGGGAATACCTCGATGGCGCCCTCTCGCCGCTGCGGGTACGCAAAGGTCAGGCACTGATCAGCCAGTACGCCGATATTCTGCAAAGCATCGAGCAGCGTTATGGCGTTGACCGTCAGGCGCTGGTGTCGGTGTGGGGCATGGAAAGTAATTTCGGTCAGTTTCAGGGCAGCAAGTCGGTGATCAACTCGCTGGCCACCCTCGCCTACGAAGGCCGTCGCCCGGGCTTTGCCCATGCACAGCTGATCGCCGCGCTGCAGATCCTGCAACAAGGTGATATCACGCCGGACAAGATGCTCGGCTCGTGGGCCGGCGCCATGGGGCAGACCCAGTTCATTCCGACCACCTACAACACCCATGCTGTGGACTTTGACGGCGATGGCCGCCGCGATATCTGGGGCAGCCCTGCTGACGCACTGGCCTCGACCGCGCACTACCTGCAAAGCTCAGGCTGGCAGCGTGGCCAGCCGTGGGGTTTTGAAGTACAGCTGCCGAGCAGCTTCAACTACACCCTGGCTGATGGCGCGATTCGCAAGAGCGTCGCCGAATGGCGTCAATTAGGTGTGATCCTGCCAAATGGCGCTCAGGTGCCTGCCGGTTCGGAACAATTGTCAGCCGCCCTGCTGCTGCCGGCTGGTTATCGTGGGCCGGCGTTTCTGATCCTCGATAATTTCCGCGCGATCCTCAAGTACAACAACTCGTCGTCGTATGCATTGGCGGTGAGCCTGCTGTCCGAGCGTTTCAACGGCGGCGGCCTGATCAACGGCACTTGGCCGAAAGACGATCTGCCACTGAGCCGTACCGAGCGTATGGAATTGCAGACCCTGTTGAGCGCGCGCAATTACGATGCCGGCACCGCGGACGGGATTATCGGCGCCAATACGCGTAAAGCGATTCGCAGTGCCCAGCAGTCATTTGGCTGGCCGGCGGACGGGTATCCGACGCACAAATTGCTGGAAAGCCTGCGTAGTCAATAGAACGAATACCGTATGGCTGATATCGCTTTCGCGAGCAGGCTCGCTCCCACATTGAAATGCACGCCAAATGTGGGAGCGAGCCTGCTCGCGAAGACTAACTATCAGGCGACTAACCTTTAAGCCTTGATCACCACATCCTGCTCCAGCATCAATTCCTGCTTCCCCGCATCCAGCCGCACCAGCGCGCCCATCGGCAGCGTCAGGTTCGGATCGCAATGGCCGCTGCGCCAGCCAGACAAAACCGGAATTCGTAAAGGCTCGAAGGTCTGTTTGAGCAAGCGGTTCAGCGCTTCGACATCCACGCCTGCAATATCCCCGACCAACACCCCGCGCAACTTGGCCAACTTGCCGGCCAGGCGCATCTGGGTGAGCAGCCGGTCAATGCGATACAGCGGCTCGTTGATGTCTTCGATCAGCAGAATCACCCCTTCAACATCAATTTCATAAGGCGTGCCCAAGGTTGCAGCAATCATCGCCAGATTGCCGCCAAGCAAGCGCCCATGCGCGACACCAGGCTCTACTGTGATCAACGGATAAGCCACCGGATGGCTCAGCACACTCCCCGCCTTCAATTGCCCGCGCAGCATGGCGAAGAACGAAGTCACCGTCGGCGGCTCCTTGTCGCCCAGCAGGTCGGCGTTGAGTAGCGGCCCGTGGAAGGTCACGAATCCGGCATAACGGCTGATGGCCAGGTGCAGCGCGGTGATATCGCTGTAGCCGACGAATGGCTTGGCGTTGCGACTGAGCAGGTCGTAGTCGATCCGGTCCAGCAGGCGCGGCGTACCATAGCCGCCGCGCAGGCAAATGATCGCGTCGACCTCGGGGTCAGCGAACGCCGCGTGCAGGTCACGCAGGCGTACATCGTCACTGCCGGCCAGATAGCCATCCTTTTCATAGACACCCGGAAACACCTTCAGCCCATAGCCACGGGCGCGCATCCATTGCACCGCTTTATCGGTGTCCAGGGTTCCTGGACCAGCAGGCGCAATGACGCCGATCAGCCCTTCTGAGGGCAGTGCGGGCACGGCTCTGTGCGGACAAAGTGTGTGGGTCGGTCGAACGGTCATCCTTGGATCTCCCTGTGAGTCATGCACACACAGTAGTCAGGAACGGCGGCAAACAGAAGAGGGTCGGCCACGCCGCAGGTTGCAGGAAAAATCAGCATCGAATGTAAGACGGGCAAAAAAATGCCCGCCGGGCGTTAAAACCTCGGCGGGCATTTTTTATTCAGCGCCGGATCAGGAACCCAGCAGCTCAGCCTTGACCAGCTTGGCTTGCTCGTCGGCGTGGTACGAAGAACGCACCAGCGGGCCCGACGCGACGTTCTTGAAGCCCATCTTGTAACCTTCTTCGGCGAACCAGGCGAAGGTGTCCGGGTGCACGAAACGCTGCACCGGCAAGTGGCTGCGCGACGGCTGCAGATACTGGCCAAGGGTCAGCATGTCGATGTCATGCTCGCGCATGCGCTTCATGACTTCGATGACTTCCTCGTCGGTCTCGCCCAGACCCAGCATCAGGCCGGACTTGGTCGGAATGTGCGGCATCATCTGCTTGAAGCGTTGCAGCAGAGTCAGCGACCACTGGTAATCCGAACCCGGACGCGCAGCCTTGTAAAGACGCGGCACGGTTTCCAGGTTGTGGTTGAACACATCCGGCGGCTCGGCGGCGGTGATTTCCAGCGCGACGTCCATACGTCCACGGTAATCCGGAACCAGAGTCTCGAGCTGCACGTTCGGCGACAGTTTGCGGATTTCGCGGATGCAGTCGGCAAAGTGCTGGGCACCGCCGTCACGCAGGTCGTCGCGGTCAACCGAGGTGATCACCACGTACTTGAGCTTGAGGTCGGCGATGGCGATGGCCAGGCTTTCCGGCTCATTGACGTCCAGTGGCTTCGGACGGCCGTGGCCAACGTCGCAGAACGGGCAGCGACGGGTGCAGATGTCACCCATGATCATGAAGGTCGCGGTGCCACCGGAGAAGCACTCGCCGAGGTTCGGGCAGGACGCTTCTTCGCAGACGCTGTGCAGTTTGTGTTTGCGCAGCAGGCTCTTGATCCGGTCGACTTCCGGCGAAACCGGGATACGTACACGAATCCAGTCAGGTTTCTTCGGCAGCTCGGTGGTCGGAATGATCTTTACCGGGATGCGTGCAACCTTCTCGGCACCGCGCAGCTTGACGCCGGCTTCTACCTTGGGACGCGGGGCCGGGCGCTCGGTCACGTCGAGCGTCGGGATCATGGTTTGCACTGCATCAGTAGTCATATCAGTCGATTCCGCCCGTCAGGGTCGTCTGCTCAGCATAGTCGAGGTGTTTGACGAGCTGCGCGCGCAGCCGGGCACTTACCTCGGCAAATTCAATCGATCCTGCGTGATCGCTCAGCTGGGTCATCGCCAGCCCGGCATAGCCGCAGGGATTAATCCGTCGAAACGGTTCCAGGTTCATATCCACGTTCAGGGCCAGGCCATGAAAGGAACAACCGTGGCGAATCCGCAAACCCAGAGAAGCGATTTTCGCTCCGTCGACGTAGACGCCGGGAGCATCTGGCTTGGCCGCTGCGGTTACCCCGTAGCTGGCCAGCAGTTCGATCAGGCACTGTTCCATGCGACTGACCAGATCTCGTACGCCGAAACCCAGTTTGCGCACATCCAGCAGCAGGTAAGCCACCAACTGGCCGGGACCATGATAAGTCACCTGCCCGCCGCGATCGACCTGCACCACCGGGATATCGCCCGGCAGCAGCAAGTGTTCGGCCTTGCCGGCCTGGCCCTGAGTGAACACCGGCGGGTGCTCGACGAGCCAGATTTCGTCAGCGGCATCGCTGCCGCGTTCGTTGGTAAAACGTTGCATGGCATGCCAGACCGGCTCGTAGGCCATCTGGCCGAGCTCGCGAAAGCCCAGCGTGCCCGGCATCACAACACCATGTGCACGAAGCCGGTCGCCCGCAGTTCGCTGTTGATGTTGTACAGCTGATCCTGATCGGTCGCGACGATGTGCAACTGAATCGTGGTGTATTTGCCGTTGCTGCTCGAACGCTCGTCGACACGCTCATCATTGATCTTCGCGAATTTCTTCACGATTTCGATGATCTTGTCTTTGTGGCCAACCCCCGTGTCGCTGATCACCTTAACCGGATAATCAACCTGGGGAAATTCGATCTTTGGCGCCTTTACTTCGGTATCGGTCATGGCGTAACGGCCTCTAGAGCGCAAGCCGTGGTAACGCACATGGCCCCGCTCCGGATCGGGGCGGGGCCATGCAGGTCAACACAAATCAGTTGAACAAGCCGTAGAAGAATAGACGGATGCTATCCCACATGCGGCGGAAGATACCACCCTCCTCGACGCCATCCAGAGCGATCAGGTCGGCGCTGTGCACCACCTTGTCTTCCAGTTTGACTTCGACTTTACCGATCACGTCGCCCTTGGCGATTGGCGCGGTCAGTTGCGGGTTCATGGTCATGCTCGCAGCGAGCTTCTTCAGCTGGCCTTTTGGCAGGGTCATGGTCAGGTCTTCAGCCAGGCCGGCCTTGACTTGATTGGTGGTGCCTTTCCACACCGGGGCCTGAGCCAGTTCGGTGCCCTTCTGGTAGAAGGTCTGGGTTTCGAAGAAGCGGAAACCGTAGGTCAGCAGCTTCTGGGTTTCAGCGGCGCGAGCCACTTCGCTGTTGGTGCCAAACACGACGGCGATCAGGCGCTGGCCATCACGTACAGCCGAGGACACCATGCAGTAGCCGGCTTCGTCGGTGTGACCGGTTTTCAGACCGTCAACGGTCTTGTCGCGCCACAGCAGCAGGTTGCGGTTAGGCTGCTTGATGCCGTTCCAGAAGAACTCTTTCTGCGAGTAGATCGCGTAGTGAGCCGGGTCTTCGTGGATGATCGCACGGGCCAGGATCGCCATGTCGTGGGCCGACGAGTAGTGCTCAGGATTTGGCAGACCGGTCGGGTTCATGAAGTGGGTATTGGTCATGCCCAGATCGGTGACAGTCTTGTTCATCAGATCGGCGAACGCATCTTCGCTGCCGGCGATGTGCTCGGACAGCGCCACGCTGGCGTCGTTGCCGGACTGGATGATGATGCCGTGCAGCAGGTCGCTGACAGTCACCTGCGAGCCGACTTTGATGAACATCCGCGAACCGCCGGTGCGCCAGGCGTTTTCGCTGACGGTCACCGGATCGTTTTCACCGATCTGGCCACGACGGATTTCCAGCGTAGCAATGTACGCGGTCATCAGTTTGGTCAGGCTGGCCGGCGGCAGACGCTGGTCACCGTTGTTCTCTACCAGCACGTTGCCGCTGGCGGCATCCATGAGTACGTAGGCTTTGGCGGCCAGTTGTGGTGGCGACGGCATCATCTCGGCCGCGAAGGCGGCTGGCGAGAGGAGCAGCGGGACTAGCAGACACAGGCGTTTGGCAAAGGTGGTGATGTTCATCCGTCTCTCGAAATCGCTAATGGAAACTGTCCTTGCGGACAAAATTTAATCAGATGACTTTCTAACGAGCCATCGCGTGTTCAGTTGCTCACTCCAGTCACCCTTGCCGGGCTTTTGTTCTTCGACGAGCCAACAACCTGATTCACCCCCCAATCGCTGGCGAATCGTCAATCAAGTTCTACGTATTACTCGGTGACCACACTTGGCGAACCAAGGTTGGCCAGGCGCACGCTGTTCTGCACCTGGGCAATTTCACCCGGCGAACCGATCGGCCCCAGACGTACCCGATGCAGGGTCTGCTGATTGCGCACGATCGAACTGATGAACACCGGAGCGCTCACCATCCCGCTGAGCTTCGACCTCAGCAGTTCTGCAGCGTCCGGGTTGGCGAACGCGCCCACCTGCAGATACTGGCCAGACGCTGTTGCAGAAGCGTTTTTTTTTGCGCTCATCGGCACCGGGACGGTGTCAGAGGCATGTTGCTGCGGCGGTGGCGTCCATTGCTCGACAGTGCCGGCCGAGGCCGTGATCACCGGTGCGCTATTCTGCGCGACTTGCGGCTCGTTGAGCATCAAAGGCGCCGGACGGCCCTTGGCGGCCCACCATTGCTGAGGATCGATGCCTTCAACCTTGACCCGCGCAGTGCCGGTTTCGGCGTAACCGAGTTTTTTCGCCGCCGCGTAGGACAAGTCGATGATGCGGTCGGAATAGAACGGCCCACGGTCGTTGACCCGTAGGATCACCGTGCGGTTGTTGTCCAGGTTGGTCACCCGAACGTAACTTGGCAATGGCAGAGTCTTGTGGGCAGCACTCATGCCGTACAGGTCATAGACCTCGCCGTTGGCGGTGTTCTGACCGTGAAACTTGGTGCCGTACCAGGACGCCGTACCGGACGCGACGTAAGTCTTGGATTCCTGCAACGGGAAGTAAGTCTTGCCCAGCACGGTGTACGGGTTGGCCTTGTACGGGCCAGTGTGCAGGGTCGGGGTGGCATCGGGGATGCGCGACACGTCGACGTCCCACCACGGCGCGCCATCTTTGTGCGCACGGTTGATGTCCAGGCCCGGCTGCGCCCGCACGGCGGTATTCGTGGTTTTCTGGGTCGGCGAACGGCTGGTCGAACAACTGGCGACCAGCACTGCCAACGCAGCGAATGCCACCAGCTTCAGGGGTTTACTGTTAGGCAATGCCTGCATTACTTGACGCCCCGTGCTTGTACCAGCTGTTCAGACAGTTGATGTACGGCCATGGCGTACATCACGCTGCGGTTATAACGCGTGATCGCGTAGAAATTCTTCAGGCCCATCCAGTATTCGGGGCCATTGTCGCCTTCGAGGCGAAATGCAGTCACCGGCATATCATCGCGCAGCGCATCATGACTTGACCAGCCCAGCGCCCGCAACTCTCCGACCGTCTTCGTCGGCTCGATGCCGGTGGTCAGGCCTTCGTCGACCTGCTCGCCCCGCACATCGGCGCGGCTGACCACCGGCTCGCCGGCCACCCAGCCATGTCGTTTGAAGTAACTGGCGACGCTGCCAATCGCATCATCCGGGTTGTTCCAGATATTGATGTGGCCGTCACCGTCGAAATCCACCGCATACGCGCGAAAGCTGCTCGGCATGAACTGCGGCAGGCCCATGGCCCCGGCGTACGAGCCTTTGAGGGTCAATGGATCGACTTGTTCTTCACGGGCCAGCAGCAGGAACTCACGCAGCTCCTTGCGGAAAAATTCGGCACGGGGAGGATAGTCGAAACCGAGCGTCGACAAGGCATCGATCACCCGGTAATTGCCGGTATTACGTCCGAAAAAGGTTTCAACACCGATGATCGACACGATGACTTGTGCCGGTACGCCGTATTCCTGCTCGGCACGGGCCAGTGTGGCCTCGTGCTGACGCCAGAAATCCACACCACGGGCGATACGCGCGTCGGTGATGAACATCGGGCGGTATTCTTTCCACTGCTTGACGCGCTCGGCAGGTCTGGAAATGGCGTCGAGAATCGCCTGTTTGCGCTGAGCCTCGCGGAACACCGCCATCAATTGCTCACCGGCGAAACCGTAGTCGCGGGTCATTTCACCGACGAATTCGGCCACCTGCGGCGAGCCTTCGTATTCGCCGGCCAGCGCTTCCTGCACGCTGCCCAGCAGGCCCATCAGGCCAACCAGCGGCGCGCATCGAGTCGCCCAGCCACGCATTACTTGCATTGAACTCTTCACCTTATTCAAACCTGTGCGATCCACTTGCGATGGGTATGGATCGACATCAAAACCCCAAACGCTGACAGCAGCGTCACCAGCGAAGTTCCTCCGTAGCTAATGAACGGCAACGGCACCCCTACAACCGGCAACAGGCCACTGACCATACCGATGTTGACGAAAACGTAAACAAAAAACGTCATGGTCAACGCACCGGCGAGCAATTTGCCGAACAGCGTTTGTGCCTGGGCGGTGATCACCAGCCCCCGGCCAATCAGCAACAGATAGATCAGCAGCAGCGCGCAGATGCCCACCAGGCCGAACTCTTCACCGAGTACGGCAATGATGAAGTCGGTGTGGCTTTCCGGCAGGAAGTCCAGGTGCGACTGGGTGCCAAGCAGCCAGCCCTTGCCGAACACGCCGCCGGAACCGATCGCGGCTTTCGACTGAATGATGTTCCAGCCGGTGCCCAGAGGATCGCTTTCCGGGTCGAGGAAGGTCAGGATTCGCTGCTTCTGGTAGTCGTGCATGATGAAGAACCACATGGCCACCGACACTGGAATCGCCGCCGCCAGCACGCTGAGAATCCAGCGCCAGCGCAGCCCGCCCATGAACAGCACAAACGCGCCGCCCGCCAGAATCAGCAGCGAAGTACCGAGGTCAGGCTGGCGCACGATCAGCGCGAACGGCACGCCGATCAGCATCAGGCTGATGCCGACATGCTTGAGTTGTGGCGGTAACGTGCGCTTGGACAGGTACCAGGCGATGGTCGCCGGCATCAGGATCTTCATGAACTCCGAGGGCTGGAAGCGGATCACCCCGGGGATGTTGATCCAGCGCGTCGCGCCCATCGCGTTGTGGCCCATGATGTCCACCACCAACAGCAGCACCACGCCAATCACATAACCAAGCGGCACCCAGCGCGCCATGAAACGCGGCTCGAACTGGGCGATGATGATCATCGACACCAGACCGATACCGAACGAAGTGGCCTGTTTAGCCAACAGATCCCAGCTCTTGCCGCTCGCCGAATACAGCACGAACAAACTGCCGGCGGCGAGAATCAGCAGCAGGATCAGTAACGGGCCATCGATATGCAGTCTTTGCAGCAACGTCGCGCGGCGACGCATCACATCCTCACTGGAGAGCATGCGATCAAAGTTATTCATCACGGGCCGTAGCCTCCGCACTGATTGGGCTGGCGTATTCGGCCTTCAAACGTCCGTCCTGATCGAGCAGCCAGGCGTCCATGACCTGACGCACCACCGGCGCCGCAACGCCGGAGCCGGACTCACCGTTCTCGACCATCACCGATACGACGATTTTCGGGTCATCGGCCGGGGCGAAACCGACGAACAAGGCATGGTCGCGGTGGCGTTCCTGAACCTTGGAGCGGTCGTACTTCTCACCCTGCTTGATCGCCACGACCTGCGCCGTACCCGATTTGCCGGCGATGCGATATTGCGCACCGATCGCCGCTTTGCGCGCGGTACCGCGCGCGCCGTGCATAACCTGCTGCATGCCGTGGTTGACCTTGGTCCAGTCCGACGGATCACGCAGGACAATGTCCGGCATCGGGTTTTCGTCTACCGGCTTCACCCCTTCGAGGGATTTAGCCAGGTGCGGACGATTCCAGATGCCTTTGTTGGCCACCAGCGCGGTGGCCTGAGCCAACTGCAGCGGGGTTGATTGCATGTAGCCCTGGCCGATCCCGAGAATCAGGGTTTCGCCCGGGAACCACGCCTGTTTACGCGTCGCCCGCTTCCATTCGCGGGACGGCATCAGGCCGGGGGATTCTTCGAACATGTCCAGCGAGACCTTCTGGCCTATGCCGAACTTGTTCATATAAGCCGACAACCGATCAATGCCGAGCTTGTGCGCCAGGTCATAGAAGTAGGTGTCGTTGGAACGCATGATCGCGGTATCGAGATCGACGAAGCCGTCGCCCGTGCGGTTCCAGTTACGGTATTTGTGATCGTAGTTGGGCAGCATGTAGTAGCCGGGGTCGAACACTCGGCTCGAAGCCGTCACCACACCGGAATCGAGACCGGCAATCGCCACCGCTGGCTTGATCGTCGAGCCCGGCGGGTACAGACCGCGCAGCACGCGGTTGAACAATGGCCGGTCGATCGAATCGCGCAACTCGGCGTAGGCTTTGAAGCTGATGCCGGTGACGAACAGGTTCGGGTCAAAACTCGGCTGGCTGACCATTGCCAGAACTTCGCCGGTCTTCGGATCGAGCGCCACGACCGCGCCGCGACGTCCGCCCAATGCCGCCTCGGCCGCTTCCTGCAATTTGATGTCCAGACTGAGGACGATGTCCTTGCCGGGAATCGGATCGGTGCGCTTGAGCACACGCAAAACGCGACCACGGGCGTTGGTCTCGACTTCTTCGTAACCGACCTGACCGTGCAATTCCGGCTCGTAGAAACGCTCGATGCCGGTTTTACCGATGTGATGGGTGCCACTGTAGTTGACCGGATCGAGGGTCTTCAGCTCTTTCTCGTTGATCCGCCCCATGTAGCCGACCGAGTGCGCAAAATGCGCGCCCTGCGGGTAGTGACGAACCAGTTGCGCAACCACCTCCACGCCGGGCAGGCGGAACTGGTTCACGGCGATCCGGGCAATCTGCTCTTCGCTCAGCTCGAACAGGATCGGCACCGGTTCAAACGGCCGGCGCCCCTGACGCATGCGCTTCTCGAAGATCACCCGATCCTCGGGCGTCAGCTCCAGCACTTCGACAATCACGTCGAGCACTTGCTGCCAGTCGCCGGAGCGCTCGCGGGTCATGCTCAGGCTGAAGCTTGGGCGGTTGTCCGCCACCACCACGCCGTTGCGGTCGAAAATCAACCCACGGGTCGGTGGAATCGGCTGCACATGGACGCGGTTGTTTTCCGAGAGCGTCGAGTGGTACTCGTACTGGATCACCTGCAAGTAATACAGCCGCGCGATCAACACGCCGATCAACAGCATGATCGCAATGGCCCCGAACACGACGCGGCTACGCACCAGGCGTGCGTCCTTTTCGTGGTCCTTGATGCGGATCGGCTGAGACATGAGGGCTGGATTACTTGTGGTAAGGGTGACCGGACAGCACGGTCCAGGCACGATACAACTGTTCGCCGATCAGGATCCGCACCAGCGGGTGCGGTAACGTCAGCGGCGACAACGACCAGCGCTGATCGGCACGGGCACAGACTTCCGGCGCCAGCCCTTCCGGGCCACCGACCATGAAATTGACCGTGCGCGAATCCAGCCGCCAACGGTCGAGTTCGACCGCAAGCTGCTCGGTGCTCCAGGGCTTGCCGTGGACTTCCAGCGTGACGATCCGCTCGTTCGGCCCGACCTTGGCCAGCATGGCTTCGCCTTCCTGGCGGATGAAACGGGCCACGTCGGCATTCTTGCCACGGGTATTGAGCGGTATTTCCACCAGTTCCAGCGCCAGCTCGGACGGAAGACGCTTGGCATATTCATGCCAGCCTTCTTCCACCCACTTGGGCATGCGTGAACCGACGGCGATCAGGCGCAGTCGCACAGCAATCCCTTACAGCTGGTCTTTGTTGAGCTTGGTGAAATGCTCGTGGGTGTTTTCCGGGCTGTGGTGTTTGGCGTCGGCCGCACGGCTCTGCTCGGCACCGGCCCACAGGCGCTCCAGGTCGTAGAACTGACGTGCCGAGGCAGTCATCATGTGCACGATCACCAGGTCCAGGTCGAGCAGCACCCAGTCGCTGTCGCCCTTGCCTTCTTCGCCCAGCGGCTTGGCGCCCTGCTTTTTGACTTCTTCGCGAACCTTGTCGAGCATCGCGTTGATCTGGCGGTTGGACGTACCGGTGGCGATGATCATGTAGTCAGTGATGCTCTGCTTGTCGCGAACATCGATGATCTGGATGTCTTGCGCCTTGACGTCTTCCAGAGCGGCTACGGCCAGTTTGACCAGCTCGTCGCCCTTCAGCGGCTCGTTGGTGTTGACCGGTTCAGGCAGCGGGGCGCTCTTGAATGTGCCTTTGCGCTTTACTTTGGTTTGGTCTTTGTCAGTCATATAAAACTCGTTTTGCTCATATATTCGGCGGCTTGGCGATACGTGTATTCGTATCAGTGAAGCACGCCTTGCTCAGTTCGACGCACGGTAAAGTCCGTGCGCATCGATGTAGGCCAGGACCGCGTCGGGCACCAGGAAACGTACCGACTTACCGCTGGCCAGCAGTTGACGGATCTGGGTGGCGGAAACCGCGAGCGGTGTCTGCCAGACGAATGCAATCTGTCCGCTCGGCCCTTTCAGGGCCAGCGGGTCGCTCACCGAACGCGCTGCCAGCAGGTTGCGCAAGGCATCCGGCGGTTCGCTGTCGGCGTCCGGGCGCTGTAGCACCAGGATGTGGCAATGCTGGAGCAACTCTTCCCAGCGATGCCAACTGGGCAGGCCGCAAAATGCGTCCCAGCCCAAAAGCAGAAAAACCTGGGTCTCGGCGGGCATTTCGGCACGCATCGACTCCAGGGTATCAATGGTCCAGGACGGCTTGTCCCGCTGCAATTCGCGGGCGTCCACCACCAGCGACGGCAATCCGGCCACCGCACACTCGACCATCGCCAAGCGATCCTGCGCCGACACCTGCGGCGTACCGCGATGTGGCGGCCGCGCATTCGGCATCAGGCGCAACTCGTCGAGCGCCAGCGCTTCGGCAACTTCCAGCCCACCACGCAAATGGCCGATGTGCACCGGGTCGAACGTGCCGCCCAATACGCCGATGCGTCGGGGGCGGGACTCGCTGCCGGTCTGCGGCGCTGTCAGGTCGAGGTCGGTCAAGTCAGACCGTCGCCTGGCCGCGCAACTGGCCATCACCGACCACGATGTACTTCTCGCAGGTCAGTCCTTCGAGACCCACCGGGCCGCGGGCGTGCAGCTTATCAGTAGAAATGCCGATCTCGGCACCCAATCCGTATTCAAATCCATCGGCGAAGCAGGTCGGGGTGTTGATCATCACCGACGCCGAGTCGACTTCCGCCACAAAGCGCCGGGTATCGGCGAGATTTTCGCTGACAATCGAGTCGGTGTGATGGGAGCCGTAATGGTTGATGTGTTCAATCGCCTGATCCAGACCCTCGACCACACGGATCGACAGGATCGGCGCCAGGTACTCGGTGCTCCAGTCGTCTTCGCTGGCCGCAACGGCGTCAATAATCGCCAGGGTGCGCTCGCAGCCGCGCAATTCGACGCCTTTTTCGCGGAACTGGGCGGCCATCGACGGCAGGAAATCCTTGGCAACCGTCTGATCAACCAGCAGCGTCTCCATCGCACCGCAGATGCCATAACGATAAGTCTTGGCATTGAAGGCGATGCGCTGGGCTTTCGGCAGATCGGCGTTTGCACTGACGTAAACGTGGCAGATGCCGTCGAGATGCTTGATCACCGGCACCCGGGCATCACGGCTGATGCGTTCGATCAGGCCACGGCCACCACGCGGCACGATCACGTCGACGTACTCGGGCATGGTGATCATCGCGCCGACGGCGGCACGGTCAGTGGTTTCGACCACTTGCACCACAGCAGCGGGCAGTTCGGCTTCGGCCAGACCACGCTGAATGCACGCGGCAATCGCCCGGTTGGAATGAATCGCTTCGGAGCCACCGCGCAGGATGGTCGCGTTGCCAGACTTGAGGCACAGGCTGGCGGCATCGATGGTCACGTTCGGACGGGATTCGTAGATGATCCCGATCACACCCAGCGGCACGCGCATCTTGCCGACCTGAATCCCCGACGGACGGAAGCTCATGTCGCGGATCGCACCGACCGGATCCGGCAGCGCGGCGACCTGACGCAAACCGACGATCATGCCGTCGATGCGCGCCGGGGTCAGTTCCAGACGTTCCAGCAAAGCGGGTTCCAGACCGTTGGCGCGACCGGCGGCCAGATCCTGTTCATTGGCTGCGGCAAGCTCGGCGCGCGCGGCGTCGAGGGCATTGGCAGCAGCCTGCAAGGCGCGGTTTTTCTGCGCGGTGCTGGCACGGCCGATGACCCGGGAGGCTTCGCGGGCGGCGCGACCCAATCGGGTCATGTAGTCAAGAACGGACTCAGTCATGGTCTGCTGGGGTCTTGGCAAAGAGGAAAGCGGCAGATTATAGCTGTCGCGTCCCGGGACTAACAGCGGTGACGGGCGGATGGTCGAAATGAACGCGGATTCGCCGGCGTTCAGGCCCAATTAAGCCGTGCGTTGTTATCATCACGACCTCCTGAGCCTGGATAAACGTTACCTGCCATGTCCAACCTGACCGTTCGCAACCGCGCCGAACGCCTGCCGCTGGGGCTCCCGGACGCCTTTTTCGACCGAGATGCACAAGTGCTGGCGCAGGACCTGCTCGGCAAAGTCATTCGCCACCGGGTCGGCGACCTGTGGCTAAGCGCGCGAATCATCGAAACCGAAGCCTATTACTGCGCCGAAAAAGGCAGCCACGCTTCGTTGGGCTACACAGAAAAGCGTAAGGCTTTGTTTCTGGATGGCGGCCACATCTATATGTATTACGCCCGTGGCGGTGACTCATTGAATTTCAGCGCGCAAGGGCCGGGCAATGCGGTATTGATCAAATCCGCTTATCCGTGGGTCGATGAAGTCAGCGGGCCGGCGAGTCTGGCGCAAATGCTGTTGAATAACCCCGATGCTCAGGGACGTGCGCGTCCTTCGCAAAAACTCTGCGCCGGGCAAACCCTGCTGTGCAAAGCGCTGGAGCTGAAAGTGCCAGTGTGGGACGCCAAGCGTTTCGATCATGACGTCCTTTTGGTAGAGGACACCGGACCGGCACCTTCGCGCATCATTCAAACCACACGCCTGGGCATTCCCCATGGCCGCGATGAGCATCTGATGTATCGCTTTGTCGACGCTGCCTACGCGCAATGGTGCACGCGGAACCCGCTGCGCCGCGGTCAGGTCGAAGGCCGGGATTATTTTCTGCTGTAAACACAAACTCATGTAGGAGCTGCCGAAGGCTGCGATCTTTTGACTTTGTTTTAAGGATCAAGATCAAAAGATCGCCGCCTGCGGCAGCTCCTGCATAGGGATCATCAATGGTTTGGAGTTTTTCTGTATGGGCCCATGGCTCGATAGCGTGACCGGGTGGCTGGCGGCCAACCCACAATGGCTGGCTGCGGCGGTATTCATTGTTGCCTTTGTGGAATGCCTGGCGATTGCCGGTCTGATCGTGCCCGGCACCGTGCTGCTGTTTGCCGTCGCCGTTCTGGCCGGCAGCGGCGCACTGTCGCTGAGCGAAACCCTGCTGCTGGGTTTTCTCGGCGGGATTCTCGGCGACGCTGTTTCGTATCTGCTCGGCCGCCATTTCCACCAAAACATTCGGCGCCTGCCGGGGTTACGCCATCATCCGGAATGGATGGCCGGCGCCGAGTCGTATTTCCAGCGCTACGGCATTGCCAGCCTGTTGGTCGGCCGCTTCATCGGGCCGCTGCGGCCGATGCTGCCAATGGTCGCCGGCATGTGCGACATGCCCTTCCCGCGTTTCGCCGCTGTCAGCCTGCTGGCCGCCGCCGGCTGGAGTCTGGCCTATCTGCTGCCAGGCTGGGCCACCGGCGCGGCCTTCCGCCTGCCCTTGCCTGAAGGGTTCTGGCTGCAAGCCGGCATTGTCGCCGGGAGCATCGCCGCAATGGTTGGTCTCAGCGTGAACAGCAGCTTGCGCCGTCACCGTCGCGCGACGATCTGGATCAGCAGCATGAGCCTGTTGATTCTGACGGGCCTGTTCGTCGGCTATCCGTATCTGACAGCACTCGATCAGGGCGTGATGACACTGGTGCAGGAGCATCGCCAGCCAATGCTGGATGAAATTGCAGTCACGCTGACGCTGATCGGCGAGTTCCGCAACATGCTCATGTTCAGCGCTTTGCTCGTCGTCCTGCTGCTGATCTGCCGGCAATGGCGTCACGCGCTTTTTACCGCAGGCACGTTGCTGGTTACCGCACTGGCCAACACCGCAACCAAATACTTCTTCGCCCGCGTGCGCCCGGAAGTCCTGACCGACCCGCTGACCACCTACAGCATGCCCAGTGGCCATGCCTCGGGCGCGTTCGCGCTGTTTCTCAGCCTCGCTGTGCTGGCCGGTCGCGGGCAACCGCCGCGCATGCGTCTGACCTGGCTGCTGATCGGTTGCATGCCCGCACTGGCCATCGCCCTGTCGCGGGTTTATCTCGGTGCGCACTGGCCAACTGACGTGCTCGCCGGCGCCATGCTGGCCAGTTGCGTGTGTGCGGCGAGCCTGTGGCTGAGCCAGCGTTCGACATCGCTCAATGCCATGCCCTTCAAAGTCTGGTGGCTGATCCTGCCGGCGATGCTGGCAATGTTCGGTTTCTTCGTACTGCGGCATCTTCCGCATACGTTGTTGCGTTACGCTTATTGATTGAAACTTCACAAGGGTTATTTTCTTGCGCGGCTCTTTTCGGAAACTTCCGACGAGAGCAGCGCTCTTGCCCTATTCAAACTTACTTGTCATGGGAAAGTTTTCAGGCAACCAACTATCAACTTTCGTACATATAAACCCGGCATAAACCGAGTTACATAATTGCCCGCACAACACCGAGATAAAGCATTCCACCCCGCGGAAAAACCATTAGATTGACTCAGCCAATTCAATAACTTTCGATCATCAAAACACTTCAACCAACGCAACGTTAACTACGGCGCGTGTTTTGGTTATCTATTGATTCGAGTCATTCATGAGTCCGAAGATACCGCGCAAACCAACATCGACCCTTCGACAACCCGACCCGCAGACACCTGCTCCATTCCCAGGGGGCCCTGCGGCCTGGCGGCTGCCCGGTTTTGCCGACTCCGTCGGCCCGCCGCGCAGCATCGAGGCACCGGGCGCGACTGACCCGGTCCTTCCTCCCGCCATTACGATCAGCGCCCTGCCCTCGCAACCCCCTGGGACATCCCGTCACGACGGGACGGGAAATCGATACTGGTTGAAACAAGACTTTCTGCACGGCATGCAGCCGGCGGACGAAGACGGCTTTCGCTGGATTGTCGGCCGCCGTTTTGTCGACGTCGAATACGAGGGCCGTCTCGAAACGACCCATGTCGGCACCGACGATTACGGTGTCTGGCGGAGCAAACTGCTGACCGAGCGTCATCCCTCTGGCCCCAGGCTTTATAAAAACCAGGACCGTGCGACCTGGCGTCTGAGCGAACAGGTCAGCGAGATCCCGCCAGTCAGTGCTGAGCGGCTGACACCCGAAGCAGCTTCGCAGAAGCGCCCCGGGATGCCTGGCGTCAGGCCGATTGCTCCGAAGCAGCCTCGAACGACCGATACACCCAGCGAGATCGATCAGGCTCGCTACAGGCCTACCTATCGTTCACCGGATGCTCAAGGCTATTACGAGTTCACGCCCTTCCTGAGCACGAATCCAGGCGACATCCAGTTTGCCTTCAGGAACAAATACGGCAACCCGGTCCGGGTCGATGCGCCTGCGGCAGGGTTTGGCGCAGAACCCGCCCACCTGAAACACTGGACCGATCACGAAATTTGGCAGGTGTACAGCCTCGTGGGCCAGGACATCTTGAGGTTTCGTGCCGAAGCGGGGTCCAGCGGCAGACCACCACAATGGGCCGAAGCCCGAGAGACCGGCAACCCGCACAGTGACTTGCTGAGCGACGCCCTGCGCTGGCTGCAGCCGACCATGACTCGCCAGCAAAGCGAAACTTTCCTGCAAGCCTACAATCTGCTGCCGAGCCAGTTGACGCGCTTGCGCCAGGAACTCAAAAACACCTTGGCAATCCCCGAGTGGGCCGAGGCGCACAAGCGCTTGACCGAGGACACCGGCAATCCTCAGCGCCTCGAACAATTGAGCCGCGATGCCGTCAGCCAACTCAATCTCAAACGCGATGCCCGACACGATTGGTACGACCCCGAAAGCAGCCTGACCCCTGAAGTGCGCGAAGCGCTCCTGACGAAGCTCGGTTACCTGCGCAACAAGAATAACTGTCTGTACCGCACCGACATTCCGGCCCTGTTTCGCGGCGATGAGCGCACACCGTTCGAACTGGCCAATGACGGCGCCATGCTGCCGCGCTACCACCACGAACCGGGGGCGACTACGCACAAGCCGATCAGTGCCACGTTCAGCCTCAATGAGGGGCAGACGTATGCCAGCAAACCTGATCCCGAATATCTGCGTTACAACAGCCAGACCAACAAGTACCCGGGACGCAGGGCCGATGAGTCGTCTTCGGACAGTGATGCCAGTGATACGGAAAGTACGGCGTCGTCCGACTGGTCCAATCCGGACAGCCCGATTGCCTGGGATCACGACCGGCATTACCGCAGCACCCGCGAAAAACAAAAAGAGATGTTTGTGTATGTCCTCGACACCCGCCACCTGGAAGTGGTCCCGCATGAAGAGAACATGCTGTTCAACTCCGCAGCCCGCGATACCCGCCCTACCTGGTTCCCCTCCGACGACTTCGAAGGGCTGATTTCGGTTACCCGCAGCGGATTGGCGGCAGAACGCATCTGGCTGCTGAACTCATCCCAGACCAAAGGCGCCAAGGTCGACGACATCAGAACTCAGGCCGGCGACCGCGCCGAGCGCATCGAGGCGGCCACCCATGCCGGACATGCCAACGCCTTCGAATATGACCGCTTGATCGACAGCGTCGAAGCGGCGGGTCAACCGATCATCAGACTCTCGGGCAACCGCAACGAATTCGCCTACGACATCGCCTGGCCGTAAGTGCCGGCAGTCATCTGCGCAACGTGCCTTACAGAAACGCACCGGCTCGGATGCCGGTTCATAGCGCAACTCATTAAAGGACTAATACGTGTCAACACTCATAGTACCCAGCATCGCAGCCCTTGAGGCCCGGGCACTGGGAATGGAGCAGATCGAAGCCTCGGCCAATCCCCATGGACGCCAGCCGCGTCCTGTCGTGCGCAAAAGCATCGCCACCCAGACGGATCCGGATGCCCCCTTCATGCGCACACTGGAATCCCTCGACAAACATTTTGGCCCCTTACGCATTGGCGAAGTCACGACCACTCGCGTCGAACTGCAGGCCTTCGGCGCGACAGTGCATGGTCAGCCCATCAGCCCGGCGAATGCCGGCATGCAAAAGGTCGATCAGGCTTTTCTGGACGCTCTCAACTTCGATGCGAACAAGGCCCACGCACGACTGAAGGCCATCGATACCGCCGACATCGATGGCCCCGGGCTGTTGTTCTTTGAAATTTCCAGCCAGCGCTCGTTCAATGCCGGAAAACTCTTCGTCGGCACCGCCGGCCTTGAGCCGGGCAGTGTGATGGAACGCCTCAATCGTTTGTGTCACGCCGCGCAGAAACTGGACATCCAGAAAGTCGACTCATTTGAAAACTCGCCAGGTTGGGTCAACAGAGGCAAAAGCTATCTGATGAGCGGCGCCGGTGTCGGCATGCAGGCGTTCGGTATCTACAGCGGCTACCGGGCCATGCTCGATGCCATCAAGAACGGAGAGACCCGGGAAGCCTGGATTCAGGGTGGCTCGATTGCCGCCGAGCTGGGCTCGTTGATCCTGGAACAGGGTTTCAGCAAAGGCGGCCAGGCCATGCTCACCCAGAGTGGCAATGTCTTCCGGTACTTTCCGCGGACTTCTTTTGGCAAATACCTCAGCCGCGGCGCCGGGATGTTTGCCAGCATTATCACCTTGCCGTTCGACATCAATGATGCAGTGACATCATTCAATGCCGCAGCAGTCACCAGCGGCAAAGAAGCCCAGGACCACTACGTCAGCGGTGGGCTGAGTGTCGCCGGCGCGGCCATCAGTCTGGCGCTGGGCATGGCGGCTGTGGCCGGTTTCGGCAGCGTTGCCGGCCCTCTTGGCCTGGCCGCCGCCGGGCTGCTGATCGCCACCTCGTTGATTTACCAGGCCGCGCGCGTGGTCGATGACATCGACGACTACATCGAACTGACGTTTCACGAGCGTCTGCGCTCCGGCTGGTTCGCCTTCACCCGTCAGGAACTGGACAAGGACGTCATGGACCGTTTCAAGTTGTCCAAGGGCTATCGCGACCATAAGGGCCAACTGGAGATGTCCGCCCGCCAGATGCTCGACGGCGCGTACAAACACTCCCTCGAACACGTCGTCAACGGTGCGTTTCGGGTAGAACTCAAACCCGTGGAAATCTGGCGCTACCGATGGGATGAAAGCGCGGATGAACAGCCGTTCAAAGTCGATAGTTATGCGGCGGTCGTGGAAGGCGACGACGTCATCGATGCCGGCAAGGGTCTGCCGGCAGACCTCGAGGGCAAGGTCTCCGGCAGTGCCGGCGATGGCAAAGGTGTGTTCTGGCGCCTCGGTGATGGCAATGACCGGGTGATCGGGCTGGAGAACCAGCCCAATATTTTCACCTATCGAGCGGATCACAAAGCGCTGACGGGCGGCGCCAAAAGCGACGCGTTCTATCAAGAGGTCACCGAGGCGGAACTCGACCGGACAAGCAAACCGGCGCATCTGAGCGTGCTGGATGGCGGCGCAGGTTCCGACACTCTGGCGCTCGAGGGCAACCGCCCGCGCAACGACACGCGCAATATCGGCCATGACATCAACCTGCAAAGCGGCAAGGTCAGCCTGCGCGGCCTTGATCCCTATGTCGATGCCCTCCACGTCACCCAACTGACATCGATTGAAAACGTGTCGACGTTGCGCAAAGGCACCAGCCGCGTGACCGGCAGCGATGAAGCCAACCGCATCGCTGCGAATGGTTACGACCAGGTCAACGCTGGCGGCGGTGACGACACCATCGCCATCGGCGGCATCGACTGCCGGGTCGATGGCGGCAGCGGGATGGATCGCTATTACATTGCCGATACCTGCGCACGCACGACGATTGTCGAAGATGGCGAACACGCCAGCCTGATCGAGTTTGGCTGGCCGCAGGACATCATCCAGCACTGGGAAATCAACGACACCGCACTGCGGGTCCGCTCCCTGCGCGGCAAGGATGGCAGCGACCCCGAGCACGTCCTCACCGTCGAAAATGTCTACCAATGGGTCGATGGCCAGCGCCAGCTGAAAAACGACAAACTGGTGTTCAAGACTCAAGACGAATACGAACTGCTGGCGCTGCTGCCAGTGAAACCGGGCGAGGCCCTGATCGAGCGTGTCGATGTGGCAGTGAGCGTTGCCGGCAAACCGGCCCCCGCTGCTGAAATCGTCAATGGCGGTGCAGTGGAGATCAATGACCTGGGGCGCAAACGGCATTATCTGTCGCGTATGGCGGGCAACGTCGAGTTCTTCGCCAGGCAACAGGTTGCGCAGACCTCGCGTACGATCCATCTGGATTTCAAAAGCACTGAAATCAGCGACGTGGTCGTTAGCTACAACGTCGAAGTGCGCAAGGGTGTGTCCGGCAACACGCATCTCACCTACAAGAACATCGATCTGGTGCTGCACTTGCCAGAGAAGATCGTGACATTCAAAGGGGTGATTCAGACTATCCCCGCAGCCACCGGTTACAGCGGCCGAAACAGCCTGAAAGTGACGACACCACTGCTCGCACAGGACGTCGTGTTGATCCTGCAGGATGAAGTGTCGTATCGCCTGCAAGTGCCGGATCTGGATTACGAAGACGATGTCCGCAATCCCGGCACCCGCAGCCAAAGCACGCGCAGTTGCCTGAAGCGGCGGAAAGGGAATTATCTGTTCACCCGCCCCGTGCCCGGCGAAAAGCTCTCGCTGCCAGCACAGCCCAGCAAAGTGGTGATTCCGCCAGGCCCACATACCGGCATCTACGTGCTCGATGGGCAAAGCTCGAGTTACGACGTGTACCTTGCCAGCAACTCGATCGTGCGCCTCTCGACGCCGGGTGCCGCCGCCAACACCGCTGATGCTTCTATCTGGAACATTTTCACCAGTGCCCTGAAGGAAACGGTCAAGCGCGACGATATTCAACTGAACGCCAACCGCTTGCGCATCGGTAGCGCGATGGTTGAGTTGCCGACTATCAACGCTGAATCACCCGTGGAGTCAGTCAGCGTCGTGACGTCTGCGGGAAACATCTATGAAGTGTCGCTGCTGTTCGAAGTCTTCCAGTTGTACGTCATCGACGCCCGCCGTTTTGCCAGTGTCGAAGCACTGCTGGCAGACATCGAAGCGCATCGACAGCGTAACGAACTGGCCGCCAACGTTCATGTCACCCACCTCAGCGCCAAGGGCACAACCGGCAAGGTGGTTTACCGCTCGGCGAAAAAGTACTGGAGCGTCGACAGCGATCCGCAGAGCCAGGTCAGGGCTGAGGACTTGCTGATCAGTTCAAACCAGAAAACCTGATCACGTCTACCCAACATTGAATGCGCGCCGATGTGGCTATGACTGCTGCGCCGGCGCTCGTTCCACTCAGCCAACGGACAGGCTGCGTCATGTTTCAAGGAGTTCATCGCATGCGCCAAAAACCGGGACCTCGCCCCAAGTCACCGACCACCAGTCCTCCGCAACCTGCAACACGGCATCCGGCTGACAGCCCGATACTCGCCAGACCGGAAAGCGTTCCGGGCCAATCATCCGTGGACTTGCCTTCTGCCTCCAAGCGGCTGCGCCTGGATGAGCCGGACACTTCGCGCCAGCAGGCTGCGTCCATCGCAGTCAGTGTTCTGCCGACGACATCTGCACAAAGCCGCTCTTTTTCGATGACGTCGCTGGAGGATTTCGCCCATCCGTATTTCGGCGATTTGCCAGCGTCAAATGCATCCGGGGTCAGGCACTACCTCGGCCGGGATTGGGTCGATGTTCAGCTTCCCGACATCGAAGGCCGACAACACGTTTGTGTTCGCTATGATGCCGAAGTCAAGGCGTATCGAGTGATCTCGTTCCGGCGTACGGCCCCTGGCCCACCGATTTATCGCACCACGCAAGACAATCTCTGGAGTCTGGATCGACACCTGACGTTCCTTAACGCCGATGATCATGCGATCTCCGCGACGCCGAATGCGGATGGCTACTACCCGTTTCACGCTGCTGGATCGAACAGCGACACGGCTGTTCTCGGCTATGCCTTCAGGGATAGCGAGCAGCGCTGGATCGCAATCGATCCGGCGCGGGCAAAGGCTGATGCGCCGCTTGCGCAGTGGTCGGATCAGGACATCCGGCAACTGTATATCGTCGAAGACTCGCAGGTTTCCGCTTTTCGCACAGCCGCGCAACAGTCTGGAAAAGCACCGGAATGGGCGCAGCGGGCACAGAACGTCGAGGATCACACCTTTGTCGCCGACTCGTTGAAATGGTCGCATCCACAACTGGATTCCGCTCAGCGCGCGCAGTTGCTGCGCAGCTATAACCTGAGCAAGGCCCAGTTGAGCCGTTTGCGCAAGGAATCCAGTGACGGCCAGATGCCGGAATGGGCGCAGCAACACAAGCGCCTGACGCTCGACGCCGGCAACGAACAGCGCTTCAAACTGATCGCCGAAGAACTCGAAAACTACCTTCACGACCTGCGCACCCAAGGCCTGGACTTCAATCATCAATGGCCAGCGACGCGATACAGCGATGTGTTTTTAGCTGACTACGCCGCCCATCTCGGCTATCTGCGCACGCGCCACAACATGCTCTTCCGCACCGATATTCCAGCGCTGTTCAGGGGCGAAACCCGTTTGCCGTTCGAACTGGCCAGGGATGGCCGGATGATGTACCGCAAAGGCAATCCCACGGGGACCACGAACAAGCGCGCCTTGAGTGCAACGTTCGGGTTGCACGACGCCACTGCCTACGCAGCGACCAGGGGCGGCTTCTATCACGAGCTGCATTACAACACCCAGGCCAATCGCTTTCCGGGCGTGAATCCGCAGAGTTCCAAAGGGCGTACCGGCGAGTCCTCGGATTCCGCAGACAGTTCCGTGTCGGACGGCAAACGAACCGGAGACGAGGCCGACTCGGACAACTCGTTCGTGTTCGATGATACGACGGGCTATGCGTCCACCCGCCGCCAGCAAACCACCACTTTTGTCTACGCCATCGATACTCGCGGGCTGGAAGTGGTACCGGGCGCGGAAAACAAGGCATTCAACCCCGGCCAGGGCAAATTTCTCTTCGACGCCCTGGAGGGGCACATTTCCACACCGACACGCGGCATCAGCGCCGAACGGCTCTGGCTGGTGCGCTCTGACCTGAGTAAAGCGGCGCGGGTCAAGGACGTGCTGGAACAGGCGGGTGATCGTGCCGCAACAATCGAACAGGCCACCTGGGCGGGCACCGACAGCCGAGCGGCCGGCTACTTTGGCGCTAATGCCTACGATCGCCTGATCGATGAAATCGCCGGCTCGGGCGGTGTGATTCTGGACTTGCCAAAAGGCGACAAGACCTTTGCCGACGACGTCGTCTGGCCGGTCGCCGAGCATGATCGGGCCTGAGATAAAGCGCCATTCATCCAATAATGAATGGCGCGTTTTTAAACGGTAACTTGCAGCTATCCGACCACCTTGATCACGAAGATCGCCGGGATGCTATTGAACGCGTTGTGCCCCGTCGGGTTGGGGTCTACGTCCAGAAATGTGCTCATGCCACTGCTCACGCTGCGGTATAACGGCTTGCTTGAGGATTTTTTGTCATCTGTTTCGCGGTTCAATTCAAGATAAGCCGGACCTGCTTCGAAGTGGCCAAGCGAAGCTTTCGGCACGCCAGACGTACTGAATGAAAAGTCCTGCAGCGGAGCGCTGGTACTGGCCAACAGATTATGCGTCTTGTCTTCGATGAATAACCGCGCACCGTCGAACACGCCCGGATGCACGAGGCTGATTGCGTAACGCTCGCCCTGCGGGACGAACTTCAGCAGCAGCGGTTTATCGTCATCGTGGTTCGCCAGCGTGATGAAACTTGCGACGCGCGAATCAGCCAGTCCGACCTCGGCTTCCAGTTGCTCACCTCTGGTAATCCGCAGGTCGCGAAGCACCTGTTGCAGGCGTTGTTGATTAAGCACCAGCGGCCGGCCATTGAGATAAAGATGCGCGGTGAATGCTTTGCTGTTTACTGTTGCTATAGACATGGGGCGCCACCTGTAAACGTCCCGCCCTCGGTAACACCAACGGCAGGCAAATGCTGAAAAAAGGAAAGAATCAAACGGCGGCTTCAGCCATTACGGCTTTGGCTGTCGCGGCCATGCGCGGAATATCGCCGACCGGGACTTTTTCGGATTTTCGCTTACGTCGGGCAATCACCATGCGATCCGCATAATTCGAGGCGGCTTCAATAACATTGTTAACGTTATGATCAGTTCCGGCATGTTTCATAATGTACTTGCCGGCAATATCGTCCCAAAACGCCCATTCATCTTCATATACAGTCATGACTTCGTCCTTGTTTTTATAAAAGTCGCCCGCGTCCTGCGGGCAACTTGAAATTAAGGCAAAGCCATAAGCGAGACAATACTGGCAAATACGAACAGTTGATTCGAAGTGCAACTACGCAAACAACTCGCCCTGCAACTCATCGAGCAGGGCCTGAATCGCATCCAGACGTTGCTGAGGATCGTCGAGTTGCAACAGATCGATCTTGTCTTCTTCGGCGAACGGCAACAGATAGGCCAATTGATTGGCCAGCGATTGCTGACCGAGCGCATCGGTGCCCATGTTCAGCGCTTCGACCATCGGGTGCTCGGCCAAGGCCTTGAGCAGCGCCACCAGATCGGCGTCCTCATCCTGCAGCGGTTGCTCGGGATCGTCATCCAGCCACTCGACATCGGCGAGAAGCAACTGATCGCGCTGCACCTCGGTGCGCAATACATTGAATCGGCGTCCGCCCTGCACGCGGATCCCCAACAAACCGTTGTCCTGCTGCTGGAAATCAGTGATCCGCGCTTCACAGCCGACCAAGGCAAAACCTTCTGGCGCGACGCCGACTTCACTGCCCTCGAGGATGCACACCACGCCGAATCCACCGCCCTGCTTCATGCAACGGCCGATCATATCCAGATAGCGTGCCTCGAAAATCTGCAAGTCGAGGTTGCAGCCGGGAAACAGCACTGTATTGAGCGGAAAAAGCGGCAAACTCATAGACATTTCCTTACACCACCATCGACACCGCCAACGGCAGGAACACCGCCGTGGCCACGCCCATCAGACTCATCGCCAGCGCCGCAAAGGCGCCGCACTCATCGCTTTCCTGCAACGCCACCGAGGTGCCGACCGCGTGCGCGGTCATGCCCAGCGCCATGCCACGCGCCTCGGGGCTATGCACACCGAGACGGGTCAACAGCGCCGGACCGAAGATCGCGCCAATCACCCCGGTGATCAACACGAACACCGCCGCCAGCGCCGCAACGCCGCCGATCTGTTCGGCCACCAACATGGCAATCGGCGAGGTCACCGACTTCGGCGCCATGGTCATCAGGATCATGTGCTCGGCACCGAACCACCAGCCCAGTGCCACGCCCATGCCCGTGGCCACGACACCGCCTATCACCAGCGTAGTAAAAATCGGCCAGAACAATTGCCGAATACGCCGCAGGTTGAGATACAGCGGCACGGCCAGCGCCACCGTCGCCGGGCCCAGCAGAATGCTGAGGATCTCGGTGCTCTTGCGGTACTCGGCGTAAGTCAGGCTGCAACCGACCAGCACGCCAATCACCAACAGCATGGAGACCAGCACCGGTTGCAGAAAGATCCAGCGGGTTTTCTCGAACGCCGCCAGCACCAATTGATAGGCGCCGAGGGTGATGCCGATGCCGAACAGCGGGTGATGAATGACCGAAGCCCAGGCGCCCTGCCAGTCGAAAAGCATCAGGATTCCTCCGACGCAGGCGCGTGACGTTTGACCAGACGCTGCATCAGCACGCCGGCGAAGGCCATCGACAGAATCAACGACAGCACCAACGCACCGACAATCGCCCAGAAGTCCGCGGCAATGTCGCTCGCATAAACCATCACGCCCACCGCCGGCGGCACCAACAACAACGGCAGATAACGCAGCAGGCTACCGGCCGCGAGATTCAGCGGTTCGCCGACTTCACCGCGAATGATCAGAAAGACCAGCAACAGCAGCAGACCGATGATCGGCCCCGGCAGTACCGGCAACAGCAAATGATTGAGCGCCGTACCGAGCAATTGGAACAGCACCAGCAGGGTCAGGCCACGTAGCAACATCCGACATCTCCGTCTTACTTTCCACTGTGCAAGTCGCCCGCATTATAAGCACGCCTGCGCTATGGACCGGCATTCGCCAAAAGCATGGTCGGTTGACCGGAGCAAATCGCCATGATGATCTACAGTGGTTCGCAGGGAGGTCAAATCCCCCCACCTGAAAAACTATAAAACCGATGAACCCAAGGAGAGTCTCAATGCCCTATGTTCCCGTTGCAGAGCTCAAAGATTATGTCGGCAAGGAACTCGGACGTTCCGAATGGCTCACCATCGATCAGGAACGCATCAACCTGTTCGCCGAAGCCACCGGGGATTATCAGTTCATTCACGTCGACCCGGTCAAAGCCGCACAAACACCTTTCGGCAGCACCATTGCCCACGGTTTCCTGTCGTTGTCGCTGATCCCGAAATTGATGGAAGACATCCTGATCCTGCCGCAAGGCGTGAAGATGGTGGTCAATTATGGTCTGGACAGCGTGCGTTTCATTCAGCCAGTGAAGGTCAATTCCAAGGTTCGTCTGAAGGTCGATCTGGGTGAAGTCACCGAGAAAAAACCCGGACAGTGGCTGCTCAAAGCCACCGCGACACTGGAGATAGAAGGCTCGGACAAACCGGCCTATATCGCCGAGCCACTGTCGCTCTGCTTCGTCTGATCGTTCCGGATGCGAAGCAGCGCACGCTGTTTCGCGTCACGTCTCTATATATGCGACGCATAGCTGCGGCATACTCGGTCGCCTAATTGCCCGGATCCCGCTATGCGCTCACTTGCTCGTCTTGCACCCCTTGCCTTGACCCTGATGCTCACCGCGTGCGGCGACGGCGAATCGCTGTTGCCGCCGGATGCGCGCCTGCCCGATGGCGGACGCTATCGCGGTGAACTGGTCGATGGCTTGCTGCAAGGTCAGGGCCGCGTCGACTACCCCAACGGCAGTTGGTATGCCGGGCAGTTCGACAAGGGCCAGTGGCATGGGCAGGGCGAATGGCATGGCAGCAACGGCGAGGTCTATCGCGGACAGTTTCAGCAAGGCCTGTTCGACGGTCAGGGCAGCCTGACCACCAACGCCAGCAGCTACACCGGCGGCTTCAAACAGGGACGCCGCGAAGGCGAAGGCACCCTGAAAGAAAACGCCATGACCTACCGTGGCGAATTCAAGGCCGACCAATATTCCGGGCTCGGTCGTCTGGAAATGGACGACGGCAGTTCCTATCAAGGCCAGTTCGCCCACGGCAAACCCAACGGTGAGGGCCAGCGTGGCGACGCCAGCGGCAACTCGTTCACCGGGCATTTCGTCAACGGGCAGCTGGAAGGCAACGGCACCTTCAACAGCGCTGACGGCGATATCTACGTCGGCGGTTTCAAGAACAACCAACTGCATGGCAAGGGCCGCTACGAAAACGCTGACGGCGATGTCTGGCTCGGTCAGTTCAAGGAAGGCGCGCTGACCGGCAAGGGCGAGTTGATCGGTGCCGACGGCAGCCATTACGTCGGCGCGTTCAGCGACTGGCGCTTCAGCGGTCAGGGTCGTTTGAACCTGCCTGATGGCAGCTTCTACATCGGCGGCTTTGACAACGACAGTTACGCCGGACGCGGCACCCTGGTGCTGACCGATGGCAGCGTGATGAGCGGCACCTGGATCAACGGCCAGCGCGTGCGCGACGCCGACGGCAAGTTGCTGCCCGATATCCTCGAACTCGGTTTGCTCGCTCAGGGCCGTCTGCTTGATGACGCCTTGGCCGCCATTCCCGCTTCAACTCCGGCGGTCGAGCTGTACACCCTGACCCTCGGTGGCGACGGCAAGCAAAGCGTATTCCTGCGCGAATCCGATTACGTCGCCAACATGCTCAACACGCGCTTCGGCGCCTATGGCCAGGTCCGTCTGGTCAACCACCGTGACCACCTCGGCGACCGGCCGATGGCCACCCGCGAGAACCTGCGCCGCGCTGCGCAAACGCTGGCCGAACGCAGCGGCCCGGAAGACTTGCTGTTCATCTACCTGACCAGTCACGGCACCGCCGAGCATGAACTGGTGCTCGACCAACCGCGCATGGAACTGGCCGACCTGCCCGCCGACGAACTCGCCGCCGTACTCGCGCCGCTGAAAAACCGCGACAAGATCATCGTGATTTCGTCGTGCTACTCCGGCGGTTTCATCCCGGCGCTGAAAGACGAACGCACGCTGATCATGACCGCCTCGCGTGCGGATCGGGTGTCCTTCGGCTGCTCGGAAGAAGCCAACTTCACTTACTTCGGCGACGCGCTGTTCGCCCAGGCGCTGAACCAGACCGATGATCTGGAGCAAGCCTTCAAACTGGCCAAGGCCACCGTCGCCGAGCGTGAACTGGCCGATAACTTCGAGGCCTCGGAGCCGCAGATCTGGGCGCCGAAAACCGTGCTGTCGCACTGGCAACTGCTGCGTAAACAGCAAGCCAGAAAAGCATTGCAAAGTGCTGCGTTGAACGACGGAGCGACAAAGAGCAACTAAGCTGAACAGTATCAAGGGAGAGACACTATGTACTTGACGCCTCAGCACGTATTGCTTGCCGGAGCCACCGGTTTGACCGGTGAACATCTACTCGACCGTTTGCTCAACGAGCCAACGATTTCTCGCGTGCTCGCCCCTTCGCGTCGGCCATTGGCGGAACATCCACATCTGGAAAACCCGGTGGGTGATCCGCAGGTGTTTCTGCCGCAGCTCAGTGGCCGCGTCGATATCGCCTATTGCTGCCTCGGCACCACGATCAAGCAGGCCGGATCGGAAGCGGCGTTTCGCGCGGTGGATCTGGAAATGGTCGTGGCGTTTGCCAAACGTGCGCGGGAGATGGGCGCGCGGCATCTGATCGTCATCAGTGCGATCGGCGCCGACCCGAAGTCGTCGGTTTTCTACAATCGGGTCAAAGGCGAAATGGAGCAGGCACTGCGCGCGCAGGACTGGCCGCAACTGACCATTTGCCGGCCATCGCTGTTGTTGGGTGAGCGGACTGAACCGCGTCTGGCCGAGCAATTGGCCGGGCCGTTGTCGAAGCTGATTCCGGGTAAATACCGTGGCATTGAGGCCTGCCAATTGGCGCGGGCGATGTGGCGGTTGGCGCTGGAAGAGCAGGATGGCGTGCGGGTGATCGAGTCGGATGATTTACGCAAGCTCGGCAAATAATCTATAGCGCCCGGAAGAAAGCTTTCGCGAGCAGGCTTGCTCCCACATTTGCACCGCGTCCCCCTGTGGGAGCGAGCCTGCTCGCGAATGGAGTGCGCAGCGCTCCCCTACAATCCGCCAGTCGCCTGAAAACTCACACCTATCACCGTGAGCAATGACAGCGGCAACAGCAGCGTATCGAGCAAGGCACTCGCCGGCAGATCCACCCCCGGATAGCTCGGCGCCTCAGCCCCGAACCGATCCATCGCGCAACAGCCGCCATTCATCGCGTACAAGTCCAGCCGCGTCCCGGAATACACCACGGGCGCCCCCGGTTTCGCCGCATCCAGCGTGCGCGCCGTCGCGCACCCGGTCAGCAACAACACCAGCCCGATCGCCAGCAGCTTATTCATCGCTGCTCAGATGATGCTCACCCCAACGCGGCAGCATGTCCTGGGGAATGCCGAGCAGATTGAGAATCCGCGCCACCACGAAATCGATCAGGTCGTCGATAGTCTGCGGCTGGTGATAGAACCCCGGCGAGGCCGGCAGAATCGTCACGCCCATGTTCGACAACTTGAGCATGTGCTCCAGATGAATACTCGAATATGGCGCTTCGCGCGGCACCAGAATCAATTGGCGACGCTCCTTCAAAGTGACGTCGGCGGCGCGCTCGATCAGGTTGTTGCAGGCGCCGGTGGCAATCGCCGACAACGTCCCGGTGGAACATGGCACCACAACCATCGCCGCCGGTGCGCCGGAGCCCGAAGCTACCGGCGACATCCAGTCTTCCTTGCCGTACACGCGGATCTGCCCGGCGGCAGCCCCGGTGTATTCGGTCAGGAAGGCCTGCATCATCTGCGGCTTCGGTGGCAGCGTGACATCCGTCTCGGTGGCCATGACCAATTGCGCAGCCTTGGAGATCAGGAAGTGCACTTCGCGATCTTCCCGCACCAGGCAATCGAGCAGGCGCAAACCGTACTGGGCGCCGGAGGCACCGGTCATGGCCAGCGTGATGCGTTCGGGGCCATTGTTCATACCAGCGCCTCGGCGAGTTTGCCGTGCAGGCCGCCGAAGCCGCCGTTGCTCATGATCACCACGTGAGTGCCAGGCTGGGCCTGGCTCTTCACGCGCTCGATGATGCCTTCCAGCGAATCGCTGACAATCGACGGCACTTTGCACAGCGCGGCGGTGCCAGCCAGGTCCCAACCGAGGTTGGCCGGGGCGTACCAGATCACCTGATCGGCATCGACCACACTGTCCGGCAAGCCGTCACGGTGGGCGCCGAGCTTCATCGAGTTGGAGCGCGGTTCGATGATCGCGATCAGCGGTGCGTCGCCGATGCGTTTGCGCAAACCGTCGAGGGTGGTGGCAATCGCCGTCGGGTGGTGGGCGAAGTCGTCGTAAATGGTAATGCCGCGGACTTCGGCGACTTTCTCCATACGGCGTTTGACGTTCTTGAACGCGCTCAGGCCGGCGATGCCCATCGACGGCACCACGCCGACATGACGTGCAGCGGCCAGCGCGGCCAAGGCGTTGGCGACGTTGTGCTGACCGGTCAGCTCCCACTCGACGGTGCCTTGCGACACGCCTTCGAACATCACTTCGAACGCTGAGCCGTCCTCGCTCAACAGTTTGACCTGCCACTGACCGCCGGCACCGGTGGTTTGCACCGGTGTCCAGCAGCCCATTTCGATCACACGCTGCAAGGCTGGCTCGGTGGTTGGATGAATGACCAGGCCTTCACTCGGGATGGTGCGCACCAAGTGATGGAATTGCCGCTCGATCGCCGGCAAATCCGGGAAGATGTCTGCGTGATCGAACTCAAGGTTATTGAGGATCGCGGTGCGCGGACGGTAGTGCACGAATTTCGAGCGCTTGTCGAAGAATGCGCTGTCGTATTCGTCAGCCTCGATCACGAAGAACGGCGTACCGCCCAAGCGTGCCGACACCGAGAAATTCTGCGGCACGCCGCCGATCAGGAAGCCCGGGCTCATGCCGGCATGTTCCAGTACCCAGGCGAGCATGCTGCTGGTAGTGGTTTTACCGTGCGTGCCGGCCACCGCCAGCACCCAGCGACCTTGCAGCACGTGGTCAGCCAGCCACTGCGGGCCGGAGACGTATGGCAGGCCTTTGTTCAGCACATATTCCACCGCCGGGTTGCCGCGGGACATGGCGTTGCCGATCACCACCAGATCCGGTGCCGGATCGAGCTGCGCCGGGTCATAGCCCTGCGTCAGCTGAATGCCTTGGGCTTCAAGCTGCGTGCTCATCGGCGGATAGACGTTGGCGTCGGAACCGGTCACGTGATGGCCCAGCTCTTTGGCCAACACCGCCATCGAGCCCATGAAAGTCCCGCAGATACCCAGAATATGAATGTGCATAGTCGACCTCGTAAAACATGGCCGCAGGTTAGCGTAGGGAGGGGGAAATCGCACTCTTTAGGTGAGGGGCGGGGTGGGTGGGCCGTAACATCTCGACTCGACTGCAGACTGCCGCCCTCACCCCAGCCCTCTCCCAGAGGGAGAGGGAGCCGATCTGCGTCGTTTTCAAATCCTGAGTTCGGCTCGATAACTCAGGTCGGCGTAGATCAGTAGAGCAACTCGGTCAGTCCCCTCTCCGGCGGCAGAGGGAGCCGATCTCGGTCGCTTTGAAATCCTGAGCTCGGCTCGATATTTCAGGTCGGCGTAAATTGGCAGAACACCGCGGTCAGTCCCCTCTCCCTCTGGGAGAGGGCTAGGGTGAGGGCCTTCTAACTGACTCGCCGCTCAATCCCATGCTTACGCAGCTTTCTATAAAGGGTATTGCGACTGACCCCAAGCTGCTCAGCCGTTTGAGTCATATGCCACCGCGTCTGCTCCAAAGTTTTAAGCAGTGCAATCCGCTCGGCATCTGCCAGTGGATGTTCGCCAGACTCGGCTGGCGGAAGGACTGGACGCCCCTGCCGAATCATCACCGGCAGATCCTCCACCCCGATCCGCCCTTCATCACACAACGCCGCCAGCGTGCGCAGCACATTGCGCAACTGCCGCACATTTCCCGGCCAATTGAAGGCCAGCAACGCCTGACGCGCCGGCTCGTCGATCAGGATCGTTTCACCGCCCGCCTCCTCGGCCAGCAGGAAATCCAGCAACTGCGATTTATCGCTACGCTCACGCAACGCCGGCAACGCTACTTCCAACCCATTGAGCCGGTAGTACAAATCCTCGCGGAAGCTTCCATCGGCGACTCGCTCCAGCAGATTGCGGTGCGTCGCACTGATAATCCGCACGTTGACCGACTCCGGCTCGCCGCCAATCGGCACCACTTGCCGATCCTCCAGCACACGCAACAAACGCGTTTGCAGCGCCAGCGGCATGTCGCCGATTTCATCGAGAAACAGCGTGCCGCCATCAGCCTGCTGCAACTTGCCGCGCATGCCGTCCTTGCGTGCGCCGGTGAAACTGCCGCCGCGATAGCCGAACAGTTCGCTCTCGATCAGGCTTTCCGGGATGGCCGCGCAGTTAAGGGCGACGAAGGCTTTGTTTGAGCGCTGGCTGGCGTGATGCACGGCCTTGGCAAAAGCCTCTTTGCCCGAGCCGGTTTCGCCATTGATCAGCAGTGGCACATCACGTTCGAAGACGCGCAGGGCTTTGCGGAAATCGGCCTGCAGCGCCTCGTCACCGAGACAGATGCCCGACAAGCGCGGCGCTTCAGCTACTACCGGCGTCGATACCATCGGTACAGCTTTGCGCGACTCACCGCGCAACACAGCAAACAGATGTCGCCCGTCACGGGTACGCAGCGGCCAACTGGCGCTGGCATTGGCGCTCGCGCGGCCAAGCAACTCATCCAGCGAACAATCGAAGAACGCCTCGACCGGTTTACCGAGCAAGCCGCCACGAATATGCCCGAGCAGGTTTAGCGCACTCTGGTTGACCGCACTGATCCGGCCTTCGCCGTCAAACGCCAGCAAGCCCTCGCTGAACAGCCCGACGGACTCGGCTTGCAGATGAAAACGCAGCAACCATTGGTTATCGAAACAGCGCAGGAAGTAGCAGCTCTCGATCATCTTCGCCGACAGATTGACCAGCGCCATGGTGTGGAACTGACTCTGCCGCGACACGTCGTGGCGCGCCGACGACACGTCGAGCACCGCCAGCAGTTCGCCATGCGGGTCGAACACCGGGCTCGCCGAACAGGTCAGGCCGGTGTGGCGACCGCGAAAGTGCTCATCCTGGTGAATGGTCAGCGCCTGACGTTCGACCAGGCAAGTGCCGATGCCGTTGGTGCCTTCGCAGGCTTCGCTCCAGTCCGCACCGAGCCAGAGGCCGGCGCGCTCGAAAATCTTGCGTTCGGCGGGCGCGGTGACGCAGTTTAGGATCACCCCGCGCGCGTCGGTCAGCAGCACCGCGTGGCCGGCGCCGGAGAGTTGTTGGTGCAGGCTGCTCATTTCATTGCCGGCGATCTGTAGAACCTGCTGCAGACGTTCGCGGCTTTCCAGTACCCGGCCGTGTTCGAGCACGGTCGGCGCCATGCTCAGCGCGGGGTCGAGGTGATAGTCCTCCAGACAGCGCAGCCACGAACGGGCAATCGACGGATCGGCACCGGGCCCGTGCAGGTGCGGTTTGCCCTGCGTAGCAGTGAGAACCTGTTGGGCATGGCGACTCAAATGGTTGTCGTGCATTTCTTATTGTTCTCCCCGAGGCTCGATGGCCCAATGCTGAGGTGACGCCCAGCATCCCCCAGCCACCGACGCATTGCAATGCTGGCAAGACTGTCCGGTCACGGGCTGTACCGAAAGCGGTACAAACTGTCATCCCCTCTGTACCGAAACCGTCACAGGCAAAATCCACTCGTCCGACAAAAACCCGCCAAGCCCTTGATTTACCTGCCCTGCACGGCAGTGGCCCGACCTTTGCTCTACGCTTATAGCAAGCGCACTTGCGCGTTTCTCTAATAAGTACAAAGCCAAGGAGAACATCATCATGCGTTACGCTCACCCCGGTACTGAAGGCGCCAAAGTCTCGTTCAAGAGCAAGTACGGTAACTACATCGGCGGCGAGTTCGTCGCGCCTGTCAAAGGTCAGTACTTCACCAACACCTCGCCAGTGAATGGCCAGCCGATTGCCGAATTCCCCCGCTCCACTGCCGAAGACATCGACAAGGCACTGGACGCCGCCCATGCCGCTGCCGACGCGTGGGGCGCGACCTCCGTGCAGGCGCGTTCGCTGATCCTGCTGAAAATCGCCGACCGCATCGAACAGAACCTCGAACTGCTGGCGATCACCGAAACCTGGGACAACGGCAAAGCCATCCGCGAAACCCTCAACGCCGACATCCCGCTGGCCGCCGACCATTTCCGCTACTTCGCTGGCTGCCTGCGCGCCCAGGAAGGCAGCGCTGCCGAAATCGACGGCAACACTGTGGCGTACCACATTCATGAACCACTGGGCGTGGTCGGCCAGATCATCCCGTGGAACTTCCCGATCCTGATGGCCGCGTGGAAACTCGCTCCGGCGCTGGCTGCCGGCAACTGCGTGGTACTCAAACCCGCCGAGCAAACCCCGCTGGGCATTACCGTGTTGCTGGAACTGATCGGCGACCTGCTGCCACCCGGCGTGCTGAACATTGTTCAGGGCTATGGCAAAGAAGCCGGCGAAGCGCTGGCGACCAGCAAACGCATCGCCAAAATCGCCTTCACCGGCTCGACCCCGGTCGGCTCGCACATCATGAAATGTGCTGCCGAGAACATCATTCCTTCCACCGTGGAACTGGGCGGCAAATCGCCGAACATCTTCTTCGAAGACATCATGCAGGCCGAGCCGACGTTCATTGAGAAAGCCGCTGAAGGCCTGGTGCTGGCGTTCTTCAACCAGGGCGAAGTCTGCACCTGCCCTTCCCGCGCATTGGTGCAGGAATCGATCTACGACGAGTTCATGGCCGTCGTGATGAAGAAAGTCCTGCAAATCAAACGTGGCGATCCGCTGGACACCGACACCATGGTCGGCGCGCAGGCGTCCGAGCAGCAATTCGACAAGATTCTTTCGTACCTGGAAATTGCCAAGGGCGAAGGCGCCGAGTTGCTGACTGGCGGCAAGGTGGAAAAACTCGAGGGCAATCTGTCGACCGGCTATTACATCCAGCCGACCCTGCTCAAGGGCACCAACAAGATGCGCGTGTTCCAGGAAGAAATCTTCGGCCCGGTGGTGAGCATCACCACCTTCAAGGACGAAGCCGAAGCACTGGCCATTGCCAACGACACCGAGTTCGGCCTCGGCGCCGGCCTGTGGACCCGCGACATCAACCGCGCCTACCGCATGGGCCGCGCGATCAAGGCCGGTCGCGTCTGGACCAACTGCTATCACCTGTACCCGGCGCATGCCGCGTTTGGCGGGTACAAGAAGTCTGGCGTTGGGCGTGAGACGCACAAGATGATGCTCGATCATTATCAGCAGACGAAAAACCTGCTGGTGAGCTACGACATCAATCCGTTGGGCTTCTTCTAAACCTGCAGCACTGATCGTTCCCACGCTCTGCGTGGGAATGCCGCCCGGGACGCTCCGCGTCCCGCCAAAGCCGAACGCAGAGCGTCCGTTGAGGCATCCCCACGCAGAGCGTGGGGACGATCATGCTACCCACCGGCAAAAAAGCCGGGCCAATACAACAATAAGAAAGGTAAACCCTATGCCTAGCGAATCCCCGGCTGGCGCTTCGGCGACCGGCGCCTCCGTCGACTTTGAAAAAGTCGGATCGGATTACTTTCAACAACGCGAACTGAAAAAAGGTGCCGCCGGCTGGGTACTGCTGGTGGGTCTGGGCGTTGCCTACGTGATTTCCGGTGACTATGCCGGCTGGAACTTCGGCCTCGCTCAGGGTGGCTGGGGCGGCATGTTCCTGGCGACGCTGCTGATGGCCACCATGTACCTGTGCATGTGCTTTTCTCTGGCCGAGTTGTCGTCGATGATCCCCACCGCTGGCGGTGGCTACGGTTTTGCCCGCAGTGCATTCGGGCCGTGGGGCGGGTTTCTCACCGGCACCGCGATCCTCATCGAATACGCCATTGCCCCTGCGGCTATCGCGGTGTTTATCGGTGCCTACTGCGAATCGCTGTTCGGCATCGGCGGCTGGATGATCTATCTGGCCTTCTACATCATTTTCATTGCCATCCACATTTTCGGGGTCGGCGAAGCGCTCAAGCTGATGTTTGTCATCACCGCCATCGCCGCGCTGGCGCTGGGGGTGTTTCTGGTGGCCATGGTGCCGCACTTCGACGTCGCCAACCTGCTCGACATTCCGGTCACCGCCGCAGCGGGCGCCAGTCCGTTTCTGCCATTTGGCTATGTCGGCGTCTGGGCGGCGATACCCTATGCGATCTGGTTCTTCCTTGCTGTTGAAGGCGTGCCGCTGGCCGCCGAGGAAACCAAGAACCCCAAACGTGACCTGCCGCGCGGCTTGATCGGCGCCATGTTGGTGCTGCTCATGTTTGCCCTGCTGATTCTGATCGTCGGCCCCGGCGGTGCGGGCGCCAACTCGCTGCTGACCTCCGGTAACCCGTTGGTCGAAGCCTTGAGCAAAGCCTACGGCGGCTCGACCTGGATGGGCAGTTTCGTCAACCTCGTCGGGCTGGCCGGACTGATCGCGAGTTTCTTCTCGATCATCTACGCGTACTCGCGGCAGATTTTCGCGCTGTCCCGGGCCGGCTACCTGCCACGCAAACTGTCCGAAACCAATAAAAGCAAGGCACCGGTCCTGGCGCTGGTGATTCCCGGCATCATCGGTTTCGGCCTGTCGCTGACCGGCCAGGGCGATCTGCTGATTCTGGTGGCGGTATTCGGCGCAACCATCTCCTACGTGCTGATGATGGCCGCGCACATCACCTTGCGGATTCGTCGCCCCAAAATGGACCGGCCGTACCGCACACCGGGCGGCATCTTCACCTCCGGCGTGGCCTTGGTGCTGGCGTGCATCGCCGTGGTCGCAGGCTTCCTGGTCGATCCACGGGTGGTCATCGGTGCCGCCGTCATCTATGGAGTGTTAATTGCTTACTTTGCGTTCTACAGTCGACATCACTTGGTAGCAGGCACGCCGGAAGAAGAGTTCGCGGCGATCCAGAAGGCTGAGCAAGCCTTGCACTGAGTGCCGACAATCCCGGCGCAGGCTCGGTCTGCGCCGTCACGGAGAATTGTGTATGGCCAGTTTCGCTCACACGGTCGGCGCCCAGACCTATCGCTTCGACAGCCTCAAGGACGTCATGGCCAAAGCCAGCCCGGCACGCTCCGGGGACTTTCTCGCCGGCGTCGCCGCCCTCAACGACGGCGAGCGGGTGGCCGCGCAAATGGCGTTGGCCGACATTCCGCTCACGCATTTCCTGCAGGAAGCGCTGATTCCTTACGAGTCCGATGAAGTCACCCGGCTGATCATCGACACCCACGACAAACAGGCCTTCGCCGTGGTCAGCCATCTCACCGTGGGTGGCTTCCGCGACTGGCTGCTCAGTGATGCCGCCGACGAAACCAGCCTGCGCAACCTCGCCCCCGGCCTGACCCCGGAAATGGTCGCCGCCGTATCGAAGATCATGCGCGTGCAGGATCTGGTGCTGGTGGCGCAAAAGATCCGTGTCGTGACGAAGTTTCGCGGCACCCTTGGCCTGCGCGGACGTTTGTCGACGCGCCTGCAACCCAATCACCCGACCGACGAACCGTCCGGCATTGCCGCGAGCATCCTCGACGGCCTGCTCTACGGTAATGGCGATGCGATGATCGGCATCAACCCGGCCACCGACAGCATCGCCTCGATCTGCGCGATGCTGGAGATGCTCGACGCGATCATCCAGCGCTACGACATCCCGACCCAGGCCTGCGTACTGACCCACGTCACCACCTCCATCGAGGCGATCAACCGTGGCGTGCCGCTGGACCTGGTATTCCAGTCCATCGCGGGTACCGAAGCGGCCAACGCCAGTTTCGGCATCAACCTGAATGTCTTGCAGGAAGGCTACGACGCCGGTCTGAGCCTGAACCGCGGCCCCCTCGGGCAGAACCTGATGTATTTCGAAACCGGTCAGGGCAGCGCGCTGTCGGCCAATGCCCACCATGGCGTCGATCAACAGACTTGCGAGACACGGGCCTACGCCGTGGCGCGACATTTCAAGCCGTTTCTGGTGAACACGGTCGTAGGATTTATCGGCCCGGAATACCTCTACAACGGCAAACAGATCATCCGCGCCGGCCTCGAAGACCATTTCTGCGGCAAGTTGCTCGGCGTACCCATGGGTTGTGACATCTGCTACACCAACCACGCCGAAGCCGATCAGGACGACATGGACACCCTGCTGACCTTGCTGGGTGTGGCCGGGATCAACTTCATCATGGGCATCCCCGGCTCCGACGACATCATGCTCAATTACCAGACCACTTCGTTCCATGACGCGCTTTACGCGCGCCAGACCCTGGGCCTGAAACCGGCGCCGGAGTTCGAGCAATGGCTGGCGAACATGGGCATCTTCACCCAAGCGGACGGCAAGGTTCGCTTTGGCAACAACTTGCCGCCGGCCTTCCGCCAGGCGCTGGCGCAACTGGGATGAGTCACATGGAAAAACCGCCCATCGACCCGCAAAACCCGTGGCTGGAACTGCGCCGTCTGACGCCTGCGCGGATCGCCCTCGGCCGCACCGGCACCAGTTTGCCGACCAACGCACAACTGGATTTCCAGTTTGCCCACGCGCAAGCGCGGGATGCCGTGCATTTACCGTTCGATCACGCCGGGCTCAGCGCGCAACTGACTGAGCGCGGCCGTGAAAGCCTGCTGCTGCACAGTGCCGCCGTAGATCGAAACAGCTATCTGCAACGTCCGGATCTGGGGCGCAAGCTCAGCGATGAATCGGCGCAGGCCTTGCGCGAGTACGTAGCGACGCAATCCGGCGGTGTCGATCTGGCAATTGTCGTTGCCGATGGCCTGTCGGCATTGGCGGTGCATCGGCATACGCTGCCGTTTCTCAACCGTCTGGAGGAGCAGATCAGTGACGACGGCTGGTCTGTTGCGCCGGTGATTCTGGTGGAACAGGGCCGCGTCGCGGTCGGTGATGAAATCGGCCAATTGCTCGGCGCAAAAATGCTGGTGATGCTGATCGGCGAGCGCCCTGGGCTGAGCTCACCAGACAGCCTCGGTTTATATTTCACCTACAATCCAAAGGTCGGACTGACCGATGCCTATCGCAATTGCATCTCCAATGTGCGGCTCGAAGGCTTGAGCTACGGCATGGCGGCGCATCGCTTGCTCTATCTGATGCGCGAAGCCTGTCGGCGGCAGTTGTCAGGGGTCAACCTGAAGGACGAAGCACAGGTTCAGACGCTGGAATCGGACGCCGGTGTAGACATGAAAGGTAATTTCCTACTCGATCCGCCCACAACCTGAACCGTTTCCGCATTGCGTTTCTGCGCCGGTTTCAGGCAGGATCGATGCACGGCCGCACGGGTTTCCCATCGCCGTCAGAGCAGTTGAAGACAGCCACTTGAAGACGAGACCTATCATGCGGATTATTCAAGCGACCCTCGAACATCTGGACTTACTGACTCCGTTGTTCGTCAAATATCGCGAGTTCTACGGTTCCCTGCCTTACCCGGATTCATCCCGCGCCTTCCTTGAAAAGCGCCTGCGCCGCAAGGAATCGGTGATCTACCTGGCCTTGGCCGATGATGACGACAAGAAACTGATGGGCTTCTGTCAGCTCTATCCAAGCTTCTCCTCGCTGTCACTCAAGCGCGTGTGGATCCTCAACGACATCTATGTTGCCGAAGACGCACGTCGCCAACTGGTCGCCGACAACCTGATCCGCACCGCAAAAAAAATGGCCAAGGAAACCCAGGCCGTGCGCATGCGTGTTTCCACCAGCAGCAACAACGAAGTGGCGCAGAAAACCTACGAATCCATCGGGTTCAAGGAAGACACCGAGTTCAAGAACTACGTGTTGCCGATCAGCGACGAACTCTGATTGCGCGGTTTGCCTGTGATGAGGGAGCAAGCTCCCTCGCCACAATGATTATCTGTCTGACAAATCCTCACATCCCGACATCCCCCGCTACAAAACCAACGCGCTTTTCATCCTTCAGACCGTATAATCCCGAGCTTTCCGGCTTGTAAGAAAAACTACACCCCGCTGTAGGCTTACACGAAGTCATCCGCACAGGCCTGCCGAGTCGGGCCGTCAAACAGGTGCCCCCATGGATTTCAACCCGCTCGACCTTATCCTGCATCTCGATGTGTACCTCGATTTGCTGGTGAACAACTATGGGCCATGGATCTACGCCATCCTGTTTCTGGTGATCTTCTGTGAAACCGGACTGGTGGTGATGCCGTTCCTGCCGGGTGATTCGCTGCTATTCATTGCCGGTGCCGTTGCGGCCGGTGGCGGGATGGATCCGGTGCTGTTGGGCGGTCTGCTGATGCTCGCGGCCATACTCGGCGACAGCACCAACTACGTGATCGGACGAACGGCTGGGGAACGACTGTTCAGCAACCCGAACTCGAAAATCTTCCGCCGCGATTACCTGCAAAAAACCCACGACTTCTATGACAAGCATGGTGGCAAGACTGTCACCCTGGCGCGCTTCCTGCCGATCATCCGCACCTTTGCGCCATTCGTCGCCGGTGTGGCGAAGATGCCGTATCCGCGTTTCTTTGGTTTCAGCGTGCTGGGCACCATCCTCTGGGTCGGCGGCCTGGTGACATTGGGCTACTTCTTCGGCAACGTACCGTTCATCAAGAAAAACCTGTCGTTGCTGGTGGTGGCGATCATTCTGCTGTCGCTGGTGCCGATGATCCTTGGTGTGGTTCGCAGCCGTTTCGGCGGCACCAAAGCCCAATCGCACTAAGCCGATGTGGTCGCTGAGCGCCTGGCGCCGCCGGCGCATTCTGGCGAAGTACCCGATTGCCGACGAGATGTGGCAACGGGTGCGCCATCAATTGAGTTTTCTTGATGGCATCAGCGCTGCCGAAGACCAATGGCTGCGTGAAGCCTGCGTGCTGTTCCTCGACGACAAACACCTGAGCGCCCTGCCTGGCGTCGAACTGCATCAGGAACAACGCCTGCTGCTCGCCGCCCAAGCGCAATTACCGCTGCTCAACCTCGGTGATCTGAACTGGTATCAGGGTTTCCACGAAATCGTCCTCTACCCGGACGATTTCCTCAGTCCGCAACGTTATCGCGACGCCAGCGGCGTCGAGCACGAATGGGACGGCGAACACAGCGGCGAAGCCTGGCAGCAGGGACCGATCATTCTCGCCTGGCCCGGCGTCATGGCCAGTGGCGGCTGGGAAGGCTACAACCTGGTGATTCACGAACTGGCGCACAAACTCGACATGCTCAACGGCGACGCCAATGGCCTGCCACCGCTGCACGCCGATATGCGCGTCAGCGACTGGGCCGAAGTGATGCAACACGCCTACGACGATCTCAATCGCCAGCTCGACCGCAATCCCGACGCCGAAACTGCTATCGATCCCTACGCCGCCGAGAACCCGGCGGAATTCTTTGCGGTCACCAGCGAATACTTCTTCAGCGCCCCGGATTTGCTGCATGAGGCCTATCCACAGGTCTATGCGCAGTTGCAGCTTTTCTACCGCCAGGATCCGTTGGGCAGGTTGCGGCAACTTCAGGCCACAGACCCGGTCTATCAGCCACACGACTAAGCGCTGCACGACTTTCGGTACATGGCGTCCACGGCAGAATATGCCTATAATCGCCGCCACTTTTTGGTCAATCCGGCCAAGTGTTTTTGGTCAACTACGGGGGCAACGCCCAATGAGCTACAGCAAGATTCCGGCTGGCAAAGACCTGCCGAACGACATCTACGTCGCGATCGAGATCCCGGCCAACCACGCGCCGATCAAATACGAAATCGACAAAGACAGCGATTGCCTGTTCGTTGACCGTTTCATGGCCACCCCAATGTTCTACCCGGCCAACTACGGTTACATCCCGAACACCCTGGCTGACGACGGTGATCCCCTCGACGTGCTGGTTGTGACCCCTTACCCGGTTGCGCCAGGTTCGGTGATCCGCGCACGTCCAGTCGGCATCCTGAACATGACCGACGACGGCGGCGGCGATGCCAAAGTCATCGCAGTGCCACACGACAAGCTGTCCCAGCTGTACGTCGATGTGAAGGAATACACTGACCTGCCGCCACTGCTGATCCAGCAGATCGAGCACTTCTTCGCGAACTACAAAGATCTCGAAAAAGGCAAATGGGTCAAGATCGAAGGCTGGGCCGGTGCTGACGCCGCCCGCGAAGCGATCACCAAGTCGGTTGCCGCCTACAAAGGCTAAGCACCTGCACGACGCGTGATGCTTGAAGAAAACCCCGGTTGATCCGGGGTTTTTTGTGCTCGGAAAAAGCCGCCTTAAACAGCTTGTTTATGGCGGACTACAGAAAAGTTTTAGCCTGTGTAATTTCCCACAAGAGCGTCTTACATCCCGTCGCAAAATTCAGCCCGTTTTTGAACGTTCAGTTTATTCAAACCGCTCTGGCACGGCCGTAGACTCCGTGTTTATGAGAAAGAACACTAGCGGTCCAAGATTCAAGGCACTCCTGGAAGCAGCGAACATCTCCACAACGGGTTTCGCAAAGTTCTGGGGCACGGAAGCCCAAAATGTCCACAACTGGTACACCCGGGGCGTCCCGGCGTATCGCATGGAAGAAGTCTCACGTCTGCTGTCTGTCAACAGCGAATGGCTGAAAACCGGTGAAGGCATTAAAGAGCTGCCAAGCCTGACTCCGCCTGCCAGCAACGGCGACAGCTTTGACGCCCACGATCCTCAGGGCGCCTACCGATTCATCCATCCCAACGACATCGAACTGGCCTTCTTCAAAGAAACGCCACTGACCAACGGCTCCGACAAAACCCACGTCATCCAAGACCCGGAGCTCTCCATCCGCCTGCTGCGTGCACAGGTTGATCAACTGGAGATCCGCCCCGCCGACGCCATCTGCGCGCACATGATCGGCAACAGCATGGCCGAACGCATCGAAGACGGCTCCGTCGTTGCCATCGACCGCGGCCTGACCCAAGTGGTGGACGGCGAAATCTACGCCATCGAACACGACGGCATGCTGCGCATCAAATACCTGCACCGCATGCCCGGCAACGGTCTGCGCCTGCGCAGCCACAACAGCGCCGAATACCCGGACGAAGTGTTCCGCGCGGCGCAGATCGAAGAGCAACGGATTCATATATTGGGCTGGGTGTTCTGGTGGTCGACGGTGAGCAAACGGCGGCCGGTGGTGCCGTTTCTTTGATCCGACGCAGCTATGCCTGCTTGCACAGAACCCTGTGGGAGCGAGCCTGCTCGCGAAGAGGCCCGGACAATCGGTACAAATCCCGGATTTCTGGCGAAGAAGTCGCTCTAAACCGCACTTCAGACTGGGAATCCCAAGCAAAACTCAGTATCCTGCGCCCCACATTTGCGCATCGATCCGCCCCGCGGCTCAGACAGCGCCCGACGCGGCAGACCAACGTCTGACCAAGTCCCGCAGCCGGACGCAGATCCGGATGTAAGTTTTGAAGGCTGGCAAGGCTTACCAAAAATAGGCCAAGCCAGTCCCCGAGAAGCCGGCCACAAGCCGGCTTTTTAATGCCTGCAAAAAAAACGTTTACCTTGGCGAGCTTGACTCAACACTTGCCAACCTCAACCCCTCAGTGCTAAATCCCGCCCAACACCCACCCCCTCTGTTTTTACCCGCATCCCCGACCCCGGCCGGATTCCGGTATTGAGCCTCACGGGAATCCATGGAATGGTCCTGCATATCCCGACCCTGCTGGTCGTTTCGGTCTTCGTCTTCTTTTTGATGGGGCTTTTGACGCTGCACGCCTGGTATCGCGAAACCCGCGAGCCGCCACTGGCGTACCTCGGAAGCATGATGCTGCTGGGCGCCTTGGGCGTGGTATTGGTCAGTTGGCGTGATCGAGGCGTCGACTTCGTTCCCATTGTGTTCGGCAATGTTGTTCTATTGCTCAGTGCAGCGATGAACTGGACGGCCATGCGCACGCTGGTCGGGCGCAAGCCTTCTGTGTCCGGCATTCTGGCGGGGGCGTTCGCCTGGCTGACCTTGTGCCTGATTCCCGCCTTCTACGAGTCGATGCCAAATCGGGTTTTAATCTACTCCTTGCTGGCATTCGGTTACGGCGTGCTGACAACGCTGGAGCTCTGGCGCAGCCGCCACACTCTGGACGTCGCGTTTATGCCGGCGCTGGTGCTGACCATTCTGCACACTGTGTTCTACGCCGTTCGCAGTGCGACCGATGAAGGGCTGCCGGTGACAAAGGCGCTGCTGGGCACTGGCGAGGGTGTGCCGTTTTTCTCGTTCATGCTGTTCGAGTCGATGCTATATGTCATCGGCATTGCCTACATCACCCTGGCGATGGTCAAGGAACGTGCAGAGCTCAAGCTCAAAGCGGCGGCGTTCAGCGATCCGCTGACGGGCATTGGCAATCGTCGCGCGTTCATGATGAACGCCGGCCAGTTGCTTACTGAAAGCCAGCAACACGCAGAACCGGCGGCGTTGCTGCTTTGCGACCTGGATAACTTCAAGCGTCTGAATGATACCTATGGCCATCCCGTTGGGGATCAGGCGTTGATCGCGTTCGGCCGGATCGTGGTCGAGAGCCTGCGCAAGGAAGATGTTTGCGGGCGGATTGGCGGTGAGGAGTTTGCCTGCCTGCTCAACGATTGCGATGAGCAGACTGCACTGGAAATTGCCGAACGGATCCGCCGTTCGTTCTCGCAATTGTCGATTCTTGAGCCGGGGCTGCTCAGCGTCAGCATCGGCGTGGTGACCACCCGCGAATCCGGCTACGACTTGTCACGTCTGCTCTCGGAGGCCGATCAGGCGCTGTACGGCGCCAAAGACAAGGGGCGTAATCGTGTACAGACGTTGCGTTCGCTGTACCTGAGCCTTACCGATAATTAGTGCCCAACAAACGGCCATTCCAATAAGCCATTAGCACATCCGCCCTAATTGCCCCTGCCGGCGCCCGCCACTAAATTTCCATTCTGTTTTTGTGCATTACAAAAGCGCCAAGGAATGGAGCAGCACCATGTCATCGCTTTTCAAACTGAGTAAATCCGTCGCTTTACTGACTGCACTCTTGACTGCCACTTCAGTGTCAGCAGAAGAGCCGAACCCCGTTGGCGACTGGTGGATCATTTACGGTAACGGCGTCCCGCACAAGAACATCATGTATGTCGCCGACAGCACATCCGTGGTGCCGTCGACGCGTACCAAGGGTGCGCAAATGCTGGCGGTGACGCTGGTGTATGAAGAGCCGGGCAAGCCAATGATCGATGCCTACAACCTGGAAGTTCAGTGCAAGACCAACAAGGTGCGGTTTGTTAATGGCCAGTCGGTGGATCGAATTGCCTACATGCTGCGGCACCTGAAAGTGAACGAGCAATGGCAACAGCCGAAGGAGTTCTGGGTGCAGCGCGCTTTGGCTTTCGTTTGCACTCCAGAGAAAAAAGACATGATTGCAGTGGGCAAGATGGAGCACTTGCAGATGATTCAGGGCATGCAGCAGATGTTTTTCAAACTTGCACCGATTCAAGAGAAAGGCCAGATGATGGACAACCTCGACTCGATACTGGGCAACAAGTAACAGCCTGATTTCTGGGCGCTGCAGCGCGCTATTTCGTCTCGCACATGACACCGGGAGTCATGATGAATCAATGGACTAAAACGTTTTCGGTGCTGCTGATAACAGCCACAGTATCAATGGTGAATGGCTGCCACCTGATTGCACAGTCGCGCTGGGAAGGACGGGATGTTCAGGAAGCACTCGATCTGTTCGGCAAACCCGATTCAATGAAAAAACAGACCGGTACCAACGGCGAAAATCTGGCCGTCCTGACCTGGTTCAAATCCTCCAGCTGGACCACCACCGAAGCGGCCGGCACTTCCATGAATCACACCGGCAACGGCATGGTGTACACCGAGTACTACGAGACGGTCGGGCATAGCTCTGACTGCAAACTGGAAGCGACCGTCAATAAAGCCAAAAAGATCGTACTGTTCAGGATCGAGGACGGAAAAATCATTCATGGCAAATGCATCAACGTTCCGTTCGTACCCGGTTACATTCCGCCTGGACTCTAGTGCTGTCCCTGAGCAAGTAACTGCTCAGGGATAACTGAACGACTTCACCAACGTCAGCTCACCCACCGCGCGCATCGGGATCAGAAACGTCTCCATTTTCTCGCTCGGCGTGCCTTCTTCAGTAATCACCGTCACCTGCGCCGTGGTCAGCGCCTGCACCGCCTCATCGCCGCCATCCTCATCCCCGCGATAGCCACCGCCGTAATAATTCACATACACCAGATACTGGCCCTTGATCGGCGCCGGCATGGCGAAGATTTCCGGGCCATAACCGGTGGTGACGTCGACGTCGAGCGCGGCGCCGTTGGCGGCGCTGCGGTTGCCGTACCAGATGTGCGCGCCGTCGGGGGTGACGAGGTGCAGGTCGAGGTCGGTGCCGTCACTGTCCCACGCCAACAGTACGCGCAGCTTGGCCGGGGTGGCGCCGCCGCTGGTGTTGAGGAACTGTGTGCGGTGGCGTTGCTGGCCATCGGGACTGCGCACTTCCACGCTGTTGCTGCCGTTGGGGAAGGAAAACGGGCGGTCAAAGCGGCCGCTGTCGTCGATTTTCAGCGGCATGCTGACGCCGTTGACGATCAAGCGACCGGGTTCGTTGCCCTTCTGCGTAGCTTTGATTTCGCCGCTGATGCGGGCGGTATTGGCCTGGCCAATCGGGGTGTTGACCGAGGAGGCCGGGTAGTTGACGGTCTGACGGAAGCTTTCGCCCTCGCCTTCCGGGGCGCCGCTGCGCCAGCCGCCGACCGGGGTGTCGAGTTTGACGCTGTCGGCGGCCATCGCTGGCGATAGCGCGGTCAAGGTGCAGAGCAACAGCAAGACCTGTGGATAAAGGAGTGTCATGGTCTATTCCAGCAAAAGATGACGGGCGAGCCCTTCGATGTAGGTTTCATCCTGGCCGTTGGGGTGAGCTTCAAAGGCCAGGTGCAGATATTCGTGGGTGAGGTCTAGGCGATCCTGCAAAGTCAGTACGCCGCGTACGTAGATGCGTTGGCGTTCGCGATCAACAAAGGGGCGACCGAAAGCGAGTTTGCACACGGCGAAGGTGCTGACTTCGTTGTAGCCGGTTTCGCTTTCCAGCTTTGGGCGCCAGCCGCGTCGCTGTTTCTGCAGCCAGTCTTGTGCGGCGGGCAGCGCTTCGCAGGAAGCGACCGGGTTGTCCCAGCGGCTGAGGCTGGCGCGCGGATAGGCGTGCAGCAGAATCGCGTCGTAACGTTGACCGGCCTTGGCTTGCTCGACGGCTTGTTGCCAGGCGAGTTTGTCCGGGCCGGGTTGATCGGAGTGATAGGTGACGGTGCTGCCGGCCAGCACGAGGTCTGCCGTCCATGCGGCGATGTTGCGGGATTCGGCCGAGGCTGGACGCGGGGCGACACGCTGGCGATTGCTGCTGTCATCGATGCTCAGGCAGTCGCCGTTGCGCGTGGCGTTTTGCAGCAGATAGGTGCGGATTGCCACGGCCAGTGCTTTGGCCGCTTCGGTGGGTTCGGGTTTGGCTTCACGCTCAAGGACGCGGGCTACATATTCTTCGCGATCAAGCCTTGCGACGAGTTTGTCGTTGAGCAGAAACAGTTCGCCGTCGCTGTGGATATCCAGCGCGTTGCCGTTGGCGAATTCGACGCCGTAATCGCCCTGCAACGGGCCGGAAGAGACCACCCGCTCGCCAGTCAAAACCCGCGCAACCGGATAGCGCGCGAACAATCCGACTTCAACACAACGCCCCGCCTCTGCTGGCCATGCCGCTGGCAACACCGTCGCCAGTGCCTGACCGTAATGCCGCAAGACCATCTGGCTGGTGCCGCGCCCGCCTGCCCAGACCGGCGAGCCATCAGCCGTCCAACCGGCGAAACCACCCTGCCGCGACTGCGGATCCTGATCGCCGAGCCAGCTCCAGGTTTTCACCCGCAAGCGCCCGCCCAGTTCACCAACGACATTGCCGTCCGCCGCGTTCAGCACCACGTCGAGTAGCACTCGACGCGCCTTATCCTGCGCCGGCAACGAGGCCATAACCTTCAGCAGTTCAACCACGGAAACCCGTTGAGCCGGCTGCACCGAAGGCAGATCCAGCAACCACGACGGCGCCTGCCGCGTCTGCCAATAGGTACGCCAATCCGCCGCCGAAATCCCCAACCGCACCGGCTCAAAATACAAACCGCAGGATTTCACCAGCGCCTGATCACGCTCGATTTTGCCACCCGCCGCGCAGCAATAAACCTCTTCCTTCGACTGTCCGCGACATTCATACGCCGGCTCCCGCGCGCCGGTATCCACCAGCCATGCGTAGACAAACAACTTCCACAGACTGCCCAGCGGCGTATCCAGCGATGACGGCAACGGTTCACGCTTGATCAGTTGCGTCTGACTCAACGACAACAATTCGCCCTTGTAAGCCACGCGCAACGGCTCATCCTGCGCCGTCGCCAGCGCAGGGATCACACACATCAGCAGCCACAGCAGCGGCCGGGTCATGTCAGTTGACCGTGACCTGACCGAGGGCGGCTTTCGCTTCCTGGGCCTGATGCTGCGGTGCGTAGACCTGCTTGAAGCGCACCGGCGGCAAGTTGAACTGGCCCTTCTGCGAGAATCGCACCAGATGGCGCAGCCGCAACTCGCCGCTCAGCGCATCGACCGGCACCGCGTAGGCCAACTGGCCCGGTTCGAAACGCGCCTTCTCCAGCGCAGTCGGCTCGGTGCCGTCCTTGCCCTGCAACTTGATGCCCCACGTCGTGCGCTCGACATCAGCGCCCGGTGGCAGCGGCACTTCGAGCATGCCGTAGCGCAGTGGTTTCGGCGCTTTGCTGGTGAGGATCACTTCGTCCAGATACAGGCTGTCGCTGGACAGCGGCTTGGTGCCCACCGGCTCCAGCTTGAAGGTGAAGGCTTCATCGCTTGGTACCAGTCGCGACAGGCGACGGGTGATGGTCACGGCCATTGGATCGACTGGCGGTTGCTGGGTCTGGAAGCTCAACGCCGCGCGCAATGGACGCTCTTGCGTGCCGGACACTGTCAGCACGCTCGGCACCGGAGTGGCGCCTTGCCAGGTCCAGTACATCTCACCGGTTGCACCGTAGTTTTTCTTCCAGCCCTCACCCGGCGTCAAGGCGATGGTCGGCGAAGCCTGGGCGATGCTGCGTTGCAACCAGGTCAGCGCCAGCGCACGTTCGAGGGTCGATTGCTGCGGCAACAGTCGTTGCAACAGCGCTTGCGCACGTGCCTGATCGAACGGTTGCAACGACAGGTTCAGCGCTTCGGCAAACGGCTGCGAGCTGACCGAAAGACGCTGTTGTGCAGCGCCCACCTGACGATTGAACGCGTCCGGCAAGGCGACTTTCGACTGCGTGGCCAAAGAGGCGGTCAACACCCGTGCCGCTGCCAGACCGAGCGCCGAATCCGGATCGCTCATCACCAGACTGTCTTCACCATCGTCGAGCATGGTCTCAGCATTGCCTTCACCGGCCTTGGCCAGATCGTCGATCAAGCCGCTAAGCAGCGTGTTCACCGGCAAATGCATCTGCTTGGCGAACGACAGAATCAGCGCGCGTTGCAGCAAAGGCGTGTTCGGCGCTTGCTTGGCGTAAACTTCCAGCACCCGCTGCCAATGCTCCGGCGGCAAGGTCAGCTCCAGCACCTGGCTGGCGTTCCAGTCGGCGTAATAGGCGTAGGCAGTGAGGAACGCATCCGGCTCACCGTCGTAACCCCACCACGTGAAGCTCGCCGATGGCCCGGCCATTTGCACCAGACGCAGACGGCTGTTCTGCATGATCAGGCGCAAGCGATCACGAATCTGCGGATTCGATGCCAGCGACGGATAAGCGATGCTCAGCGGCAGCAAACGACTGGCAGTCTGCTCGACGCCACCGTACGGATAACTCAGCAGATCATCGAGAGCCGAACGGAACAGCGCTTGCGGACTGTCATCCAGACGCAGGCGAATATCCGTGGCATCCGCCGGCAGGCTCAACGGCGTGTCACCACTGGCGACATCGAGGCCTTGCGTCTGCGTCACCTGCCAGCCGTCACCGGTCGCACTGAGGCGCACGGCGAGGGAGTCGGCGGTTTTGCCGTCCTGCACCAGTTCAGCCGTCCAATCACCGGAAGCCAAGGCGAATGCTGGCAGCGGCAGGTAATTGATGCCGTTGTTGAGGGTCACCGGGACACGTTGTTCAGCGCCAGCGTAGTGCGTCACGAGTTCAGCCTTGACCGGTTTCTCGGCCTGACTGAACGCGAACACACCGAGTTGCGGCTGATCGCCCTTGCGGAATTTGCTCGGGCCGCTCCACTTCAGGTACAGCGGTTTTTCCGAACGCACGAACTGTTTCTTTTGTCCGACCTGACCGTCATCGGCGATGGCGCGGGCGGTAATGCGCCAACGGGTCAGCGAGTCCGGCATTTTGAAAGTGAAACGGGTTTTGCCGTCGGCGCCGGTCAACAACTCCGGTTGCCAAGCGGCCGTGTCGACGTCTTCACGACGCGGCCGCTCCAGCACTTTCACCCCGCGCTCGCTGCGGTTGGCTTTGCCCGGCGCGCCCGGGCTGCCCGGCAACGCGACGTCGTAACTGATGAACGACAGACTGGCGCTGGTGCGCACATTGTTGCGGCGCGGGTGATAGAAGAACTGGTCGATGGTCGGTGCGACTTCCGGTTGCAGCGCGTAGACCATTTCGTCGACGACGCTGACGGTCAGATGCGCCGGAACGGCTTTGCCGGCGAACTGCGTGGTCAGGTCAACCGTGACCGTGTCGCCCGGCAGATACACCGCTTTGTCGGTGCTGATCGCCACGTCGATTTGCGGCGCGACCACTTTGATCCCGGCGTTCTGGAAGCTGTACTGACCACCCTTGGTGTAGAGCACGGAGAAGGTCAGGTTCGGCGCAAAGTTGTCCCTCACCGGGATACGCGCGCGGTATTGGGTGTCGCTGAGCTTTTCCAGTTTCAGCCAGTCGCCGCCCTTGGCCAGCAGCGCAGTAGCTTCGACCTTGTCGCGCTCCAGAGAAAGCAGAGCATCGCTGACCGGTTCCGGGAACGTGATCAGCGCCAGCGCTTCATCGCCAGCCTTGTACTCAGGTTTATCGAGGACGATTTCCACGGTGCCCGGCACTGCTTTGACGCCATCGCCGGTGACCGAATGCCCGGTGGCACCGAGCACGCGACCGTGCTGATCCTTGAGTGTCAGGTTGTAAGTGCCCGGACGTTCGAAGGCAATGCTGAAGCCTTTGTCAGTCGCCGCAAGTTTGCCTTCACCGGTGCTCTGGTCTTCCAGACGCACCCAGCTGTAGCTGCTCGGGGTGACCGCTTTGCTCTGCTCGCTGCCGCCCTCGTTGGCGTAGCTGAACGCAACCTTGTCGCCAACCGCGCTGAAGCGTTGCGGTGCGCTCAAGCGAAAGCTCGCGGCGCCACGGTCGATGAGGATTTCCTTGGTGGTCTTGACCCGATACGCCGCGCCATCGCTGGCAAACACGGTGAGCATGTAGCGGCTCGGTTTGTCGGCGGCAGGCAGGTCGAGGGTCGCGTTGCCCTTGCTGTCGGTGGTCAGTTCGGTGCTGGTCAGCTCCACCGGGAATTGCCCGAGGTATTGCAGCTCGTTGTCGACCATCGACAGTTGCTGGGCGCGCAGGCTCAGGGTCAGTTTGGCGTTGGCCACCGGTTTGCCGTCCGGGTAGAGCAGCACCAGACTGCCCTTCACCGGTTCGCCGGTGCGGTAATCCTGCTTGGCCAGATTCAGCGAAATCTCGAAGTGCGGCTTGATGTACTCCGCCACACGGAACGCGCTGCTGTAAGCCTGATCCTTGTAGTTGAAGCGAATCTCGTAACCACCGGCAACGGCGTTGTCCGGCAACTGGAAACGGCCCTGAGTGCCCGCCTTCGAATCAAGCTTAAGGTCAAGGTGTTGTAGCTCGGTACCGGTCGCATCGAGCACGCTGACCGAGACATCCGCTGCCCCCGGCAATACCGAATCCCGCGCATTCTTGAACTCGCGACCGACGATCTTCAGCGACACCCAATCACCCGGGCGGTACAGCGGCCGGTCGGTGAAGGCATAGAGTTTGGTGTCGTAGATTTCGCTGTCGTAGTAGAAGTTTTCCGAGACGAAGACGCCGCCCTCTTCATCCTCGCCGATCACGAACGAACGCTCAGGGCTGACGTGTTTCAGGCGCAGCAAACCATCAGTGTCGGTCGCGCCGCTGCTCATCACACCGAGGCCATCCGTCCACAGCACATTGACCTTCGGCACCGAGCTGCCTTCGTGTTTGCGTGCGGCCCAGACCAGCAATTCATCGCCAGCAATCTTGCTCACCGCGACGGTGTTGGAGACGAACACCATGGTGGTCGCGCGGTATTTACCGATCAGCGCTTCGACCAGATACAGACCCGGTTTCAAATTGCCCAACGGGATGTAAACGTTGCCCGGCGCGACGCTGACGAAATCGCTCGAAGAGCCCGCGAGATTGACCCCGGCTGGCGGCTGAATCGGCTTGGCTTGCCACAATGGATAACGGAACTGGCTGACCACCGGCAGACCCGGAATCAGCGCAAATTGCGGCTGTGCATCGTACGGTGTCGGCGCGGCAATGGCGTTGCCCATCTTCAGTTCCGGCACCTCTTCGGTGACCTGTTTGCGCGACTCATAAGAGAACGCGCGCTGCATCACCCGACGGGATTTTCGGTACCAGTTGTCCCACAAGTACGCGAGGGTGTTGGACAAGCCTTCGCCCTTGAACTGGCCATCGCTGACCACGCGGTGCAGGTTCTTCTGACGCTTGAGGAAATCCAGCGGCTTGTCGATGCGATACACACGAATGTCGGCGCCACCGTACGGTTCCATGCGGAAACGGCGATAGTCTCGGCCCGGCGCTTCGAGGCGCACCATCGCCTGCTCGTCCGCTGCGAAACTACTGTCGGCAAGGAGGAAAAAGCTCTCACCGGACACCGGCGTATAGCCGCTCGGCTCCACCGAATCTTCGGCGTTAACGGTCGCCAATGGCAGCAACAGCGCCAGCAGCAAAGGAATTCGCGAGCAGATACGCAACATGCGGGCACCGGTCATTGGGAGAGAAAGTTCAGTCGATAGACGCCGATGAAGTTGGGGTTGGCTGCGTCGGGTATCCATCGGGTGTCCTTCCATGTCATGAGTTGCTGCAGGCTTGCCGAACGCATGCCGTTGTCAGTCGGGGTGGTGGTGCCGGTGTGATAGGCGATGTAGCGGCCCATCCAGATCATCAGGTGCTGGTCGTCGCCCTGATCGAAAAACATCAGGTCACCGGGCCGCGCCTGCGACACGTCGCGACTGACCAGATGGCTGTTGAACTGAATCAGTTTGATCGCGTTGACGTACGGCCCGACCTTGCCGCCGCCCTGCTGCCATTGCTGGGCGAGTTTGCGTTGCTCATCGCTGAGCGACAGCTCCGGCGGCAGATAACGATTGGACAGGCCATTGCTGCGCAGCCATTTGTCGTCATGGACTTTCAGCGCTTCGTTGGCGGCGAAACGCACCAGCCCGGCACAGTCCTGCTGATACCAACGCGGACTCGGGCCTTGGCTGAGTTGCTCTTGGGCGATGCGCACAAACCAGGCGCGAAACACCTGGGATTGCGCCGGGTCCAGCGCTGGCGTTTCAACGGCTCGGGCACCCGCACTCAATAGCAGCGCAAGCAGGCCGAGGCTGCGGATCAGTGTCGTCACAGCGCTTTCCACTCCAGCGGCAGCCACTGCCAGTGGCCGTCAGGCTCGCTGCCTTCAGGTAAAGTCAGGGCATATTTGCCGTAGCCGCCGAAGGTGCGCAGTTTCGGAATCAGGTAGGTTTGCGCGGCGTTGTAGAACACCGGCTCCATGTCCTGCGGCAGGCTGTCGAGGGTTTCCTGCTGCATCAGTTGCGCCATCGAATCCGGGCCGAAATAGATCGGCATCAGCACATCTTTCGGCAGCACGTCGGCCATTGGCGGGAAGCGCTTATCGAGGGTGCCGAGGGCCTTGTCGACCAGTTTGTCGTCGAGGGAAAACAGCAGCGTCGAGCCGTGACGGGCAAGACTGACTTTCATGAATGCCTTGCCGGAAATCGCGTTCGGGTTTTCCGCAGTCTTCGCCGCGTAGGGGCCGAAATTGGAACTGACCTGACGCTGCCAGACGTGGTTCTGGCCTTCCTGCTTCTCGACCACCGGGAACACGTTTTCTTCGACGTTGGCCTCGTACGCACCAACCATCGAACCGAATAGCTTGCCGAGATCGCCATCAAGTTTGCTGCTGTCCTCGTCTTTCAGACTGGCCACCAACAGCGGCGTGTACAAACGCGAATCGGCGTACCAGCACAGGCCTGCCGCGCCGGCCACGTGTTCGGTGAGGGTCTGCGCCACGGTCTCTTCGGCACCAAGTTTTACCAACAGCGGTTTTTGCGGTTCGGCCGCGACCGGCAGGGTTACGCAGGCACTGGCCCCCAGCGGCATGGCTTGCCAGACCGGTTTGAAATCGAAGTCGGGCTGGTTTTCCAGCTCGTCCATGGCGAGGTAGCTGTGCCAGCCCTTGTCGTCCATGTCGAAGCGCAGCCCGGCGAAGTTCGGGATGAAGCGCTGATAACCCATGGCCAGAACACTGGAATTGACCGACAGACGCTGCTTGGTTTCCGCGGTTTTCGCTGGCAGACCGAACGCTTCGGGGAAGAGTTTTTCGCCATTGAGCAGCGCTGCCAGCGCTTGTGGCGAGACGTGCCCCGATTCTTCAGAGACGCCACTTTCCGGGTCGTAGTACTTGGCCGGGTTCGACAGCACCACCAGTTTGTCGCCGTGGGAGGCAAACAGCAGCGCTTTGCTGGCGTTATAGGTCAGTTGGTACAACGGCACGCTATCGCCGCCGACTTTGAGTTCGCCCATCTGACTGAGTTGCGTGTCATCCATCGCGACTTTCGCCAGCGGCTCGAGCAGCTTCGCCAGCCCGCCGCGATCCATCACCAGCAGGAAATCCTTCAAGCGACCATCCGCGCCACGCCACAGCGCGACATCGGCCGGTTGATCGAAAAGCTGCTCGATCAGGCTGTCCTGCAACTTCAGATCATGCTCGTAGATGATCCGGCGCAGACTGCCGATCAAGCCGAGGCGATCAGCATGAGTCTCGTAATAGAAGACGAAATCCTCGGTGAGCGTGGCCTTGAGGAACGGCACTGTCAGCAAGTCCTTGGGCAACTGGCTCAGCGAACGGGTTTCCAGCAACGCATCCGGACGGCTGAGGCCAAGCTTGTCACTGGCCAATTCCGCCGGCGGTGCCTTGGGCTTGAGCAGCAGCCAGCCAAAACCACCCGCCACGCCGGCCACCAGGCACAACCCGGCCAGAAGCAAAGGCCAGCGCCGCGAAGGTTTGGCCGCTGGCGTGTCGGCAGCCGGAGTAACAGTGTTATCGCTCATCTTTTCAAAGCCCGATTTCATCCGTGCAGCGGGATGCTTATTAATAGTTGAAAGTCTTGACCAGCAGCAGATCACCGATCGCCCGCAGGGGTACGATGAACGTTTCGCGTTTTTCGTCGACGGTGTTTTCGTTGAGCACCAGCGTGATTTGCGAGGTGATCACCTCGTTCTGGTTGCTGGTCTCCTCGAAGTTATAGCCGCCGTTGCCGAAGTTGCCCCAATAGTTGACGTAAACCAGATAGGTGCCGTGCAACGGCGCGGTCATGGTGAACATTTCCGGGCCCGGGCCATCAACGCCATCCGGGTCAAGACCGCCGCCATTGCTCAGCGCTGGCCGAGCCCAGAACGCATGCTGACCGTCGGGCGTGACAATGTGCAGATCGAGCTCGGCTTTCGGATCGTCCCATCCCAAGACAAGACGAATACGCGCCGGCGTGCGCAAATTGTTTGCTTCATAAAATTGCACGCGCTTGAGCGACTGGCCTTCGGCGCTGATCACTTCGACGCTGTTGGAGCCAGCGCCGAACGCGTACGGCCGGGCGAAACGGCCTTGGTCGTCGGTGTACAGATTCAGTGGATTGCCATTCACGGCGAGACTGTGCGGCGGGCGCATATGGCCGATGGCCTTGAGCTGGCCCTGGATCATCGTGCGATTGCGCTGGATGCCGCGATCGATCGGCGGCGTCGGATAGGCGACTTGCGGGTTTTCGCTGCGGTCGAGCAAGCCGTGATAGCGCCAACCGCCCACTGGCTCCGACAGCTCGGCCGTCGGCGCCGCCAGCAGCGCGGGCGCGCAGGCCAGGCCGATCAGCAGCCAAAGAAATGAACGCATGTAATGCCTCCTGCCATGCCTGAACGAAACCTTGCACCCGATCCTCGGTACTTCACAGCGGTGAAAACTGCGTTTCGTCTGAAAGACCCGTGAATATGGGGTCGTAGAAGGCGCGAAGATTAGCGATTCGGCGGTTTTTTAACAATCGGATACATGTGCTTTTACTGTAGGAATCACGCCGATCCGGTGGACGGTGAGCCGAATAGCCGTCATATTCGGCTCACAAAATGAGCCGAATAGCTTTTCTATTCGGCTCACGGACTCAAGGCAGGCAACGAATGGCAACTCACTGGATCTGGCAGCAGCCCGATTGGCCCGACTTCAACTGGCAGGCAGAACGCCTGACACCGTTGTTGCGTGAGTGTGTGCAGGCGCAAGGTCAGTTGATGGGTATGGCCGGTTCGGTAGGTGACTCTTTGGGGGCTCAGACCGAACTGGACGCCCTTTTGCAGAATATCGTGACGTCTTCGGCCATCGAAGGTGAGCAACTGAATGTCGGCTCCGTGCGGTCATCCTTGGCGCGACGTTTGGGCCTGGAGTTGATCGACGGCGATAAAGTCAGCCAACGCAGTGAAGGTCTGGCGCAACTCATGCTTGATGCCACCCGTCGATTTGCCGAACCGTTGACGCTGGAGCGCTTGCTGGAATGGCACCAATGGCTGTTTCCCGATCAAGAGGCTGACCTTACTGCGCGCTCAATGCATGTGGGTGCGCTACGCGGTGACGAGCCAATGCAGGTGGTTTCGGGTCGCATTGATCGTCCAACGGTTCATTTCGAAGCCCCACCACGCCAAGGTCTTGAACAGCAGCTCGACCAGTTTCTCCAATGGTTCGAGGCCAGCCAGCATCAGACAGCACTGGACCCGATGCTTCGCGCGGGCATCGCCCACTTCTGGTTCATCACCCTGCATCCGTTCGACGATGGTAACGGCCGTCTGACCCGCACCATCACTGATCTGGCGCTGGCACAGGGCGAAGCGCAAGCCATCCGTTTCTACGCCATATCGGCGAGCATTCTGGATGATCGTTCCGGCTACTACCGGATTCTGGAATCGAGCCAGAAAGCCGCGCTGGATATCACCGAGTGGCTCTCTTGGTTCCTGCAAACCTTGCTACGCAGTCTGCAACAAGCCATCACCCGGATTGAAAGCGTGCTGGGCAAGACGCGTTTCTGGCAGGCACACCGCGAGTCCGAACTTTCGGCTGAGCAGGTCAAAGTGCTCAATCGCCTGCTCGATGGCGGCGAGCGGGGCTTTGAGCACGGCATCAGCGCCGGGCAATATCAAGCGGTGGCGAAAGTGTCGAAGGCCACGGCGACCCGACATCTTGTGGAGTTGCTGGAGAAAGGTTGCCTGCAACGCTTGCCGGGAGGTGGCCGTAGCACGCGCTACCAGATCAATTATCCGGACAGAGCAGCACGTTAAACCCAACCGCCACAGAGTTATTTTTGCCCTTGAGAGCCGGCCCGCTCATTTGCCCATAACCCCCCTATCTGCTAGTGTCGCGCCGGTTTAACGTCAACCGGAAATCGCCGCCATGGCCCGCAAAAAAGCTGCACTGGATTTCGAACAGTCCCTCGCCGACCTGCAAACACTGGTCGAGCGTCTGGAGAACGGTGAATTGTCGCTGGAAGACTCGCTGACCGCTTTCGAGCAGGGCATCGGTCTGACCCGTGACTGCCAGGCAGCGCTGGCGCAGGCCGAGCAGAAAGTGCAAGTGCTGCTGGAGCGCGATGGCGAACTCGCCGAGGAACCCTTCGACGCGGAACAGCCAGAATGATTGCGGCGTATACGGCGAGCAGCCAGACCCGGGTCAACGCAGCGCTGGAAACCCTGTTCAATGCGCCGTTGCCGGAGCTGGCGCGGCTTTACGATGCCATGCGCTACAGCGTGATGAACGGCGGCAAACGCGTGCGCCCGCTGCTGGCCTACGCCGCGTGCGAAGCCCTCGGTGGCAAGGCTGAGCAAGCCAACGGCGCGGCTTGCGCGGTCGAGTTGATCCACGCTTATTCGCTGGTTCACGATGATTTGCCGGCGATGGACGACGACGATCTGCGTCGCGGCCAGCCGACCACCCACAAGAAATTCGACGAAGCCTGCGCGATTCTCGCCGGTGACGGCTTGCAGAGCCTGGCTTTCAGTGCCCTGCTCGACCCGCGCCTGAGCGATTGCAGCAGTGACATCCGCCTGCAAATGGTCACCGCGCTGGCTAATGCCGCAGGCCCGGCAGGCATGGTCGGCGGTCAAGCCATCGACCTCGGTTCGGTTGGCCTCAAACTCGATCAGAAAGCCCTCGAACAGATGCACCGGCACAAGACCGGCGCACTGATCGAAGTCAGCGTCAAACTCGGTGCTCTGGCCAGCGGCCGTGCCGAGCCGGATGAACTCCGTGCCCTGCAGACTTATGCACAGGCCATCGGCCTGGCCTTTCAGGTGCAGGACGACATCCTCGACGTCGAAAGCGATACCGAAACCCTCGGTAAACGCCAGGGCGCCGACATTGCCCGCGACAAACCGACCTACCCGGCGCTGCTCGGTCTCGACGCTGCCAAGGCTTACGCGCTGGAACTGCGCGATCAGGCCCTGCACGCCCTGCGACCGTTTGACGCGGCGGCCGAGCCCTTGCGCGAGCTGGCCCGGTATATCGTCGAGCGGCGCAACTGACGGCGTATCCGCCAAAAAAGACCAACGCGTGGGCAGGGGGCGATGCATCAGGTAAACTGCGGCATCTTTTATACCTATAACGATTCGCCTGATGCCCACGACGTTTCATGAGATTCCCCGCAAGCGCCCGACCACGCCCCTGCTCGACCGCGCGAACACGCCGGACGGCCTGCGCCGGTTAGGCGAAGCCGAGCTGGAAACCCTGGCCGATGAGTTGCGCCTGGAATTGCTCTACACGGTCGGCCAGACCGGTGGGCATTTCGGTGCCGGCCTGGGCGTGATCGAGCTGACCATCGCGTTGCATTACGTCTTCGACACGCCGGACGACCGTCTGCTGTGGGACGTCGGGCATCAGGCGTATCCGCACAAGATCCTCACCGGTCGCCGCGAGCGCATGGGCACCCTGCGCCAGAAAGACGGCATCGCCGCTTTCCCGCGTCGCTCCGAGAGCGAGTACGACACCTTTGGCGTCGGCCACTCCAGCACCTCGATCAGCGCTGCGCTGGGCATGGCGATTGCCGCCCGCCTGCAGGACAGTGATCGCAAGGCGATTGCCGTAATCGGCGACGGCGCATTGACCGCCGGCATGGCTTTCGAAGCGCTGAACCACGCGCCGGAAGTGAACGCCAACATGCTGGTGATTCTCAACGACAACGACATGTCGATCTCGCGCAATGTCGGCGGTCTGTCGAACTATCTGGCGAAGATCCTTTCCAGCCGCACTTACGCGAGCATGCGCGAGGGCAGCAAGAAAGTCCTGTCGCGCCTGCCCGGCGCCTGGGAAATCGCCCGCCGCACCGAAGAATACGCCAAAGGCATGCTGGTCCCCGGCACGCTGTTCGAAGAGCTGGGCTGGAACTACATCGGCCCGATCGATGGCCACGACCTGCCAACGCTGATCGCCACGCTGCGCAACATGCGTGATTTGAAAGGCCCGCAGTTCCTGCACATCGTCACCAAGAAAGGCAAAGGCTTCGCCCCGGCGGAAGTCGACCCGATTGGTTACCACGCCATTACCAAACTCGAACCACTGGACGCTCCGGCCGCCGCGCCGAAGCAGGCCAGCGGGCCGAAGTATTCGGCAGTGTTTGGCGAGTGGCTGTGCGACATGGCAGCCGCTGATCCACGTCTGGTCGGGATTACCCCGGCGATGAAGGAAGGCTCGGATCTGGTGGCGTTCAGCGAACGTTTTCCGTTGCGCTACTTCGACGTGGCGATTGCCGAGCAACACGCGGTAACGTTCGCTGCCGGCATGGCCTGTGAAGGCGCAAAACCGGTGGTGGCGATCTACTCGACGTTCCTCCAGCGTGGTTACGACCAACTGGTGCATGACGTCGCGGTGCAGAACCTCGACGTGCTGTTCGCCATCGACCGTGCAGGTTTAGTTGGCGAAGACGGACCGACCCACGCTGGCAGCTTCGATCTGTCGTACCTGCGCTGCATCCCGGGCATGGTCATCATGACCCCGAGCGATGAAAACGAACTGCGCAAGATGCTCACCACCGGCCACCTCTACAACGGCCCGGCGGCGGTGCGTTACCCGCGTGGCAATGGTCCGAATGCGACCATTGAGAAAGACCTCGAGCCGATCGAAATCGGCAAGGGCATCGTCCGTCGTCAGGGCAGCAAAGTCGCCTTGCTCGTGTTCGGTGTGCAACTGTCCGAAGCGCTGAAAGTCGCTGAAAAACTCGATGCCACCGTGGTCGACATGCGTTTCGTCAAACCGCTCGACGAAGAGCTGGTGCGCGAGATTGCCGACAGCCACGAATTGCTGGTGACCATCGAAGAGAACGCGATCATGGGCGGCGCCGGTGGCGCGGTCAGCGAGTTCCTCGCGCGCGAGAACATTCTCAAGTCGATGCTGCATCTGGGCTTGCCGGATATCTACGTTGAGCACGCCAAGCCTGCGCAAATGCTGGCCGAGTGCGGGCTGGATGAGGCCGGGATCGAAGCGTCGATTCGTGAGCGTCTGGCCTTACTCGACAAATAAACGCAATACCCTTGTGGGAGCGAGCCTGCTCGCGAATGCGGACTGTCAGTCAAATCAGGGCTGACTGATACACCGCATTCGCGAGCAGGCTCGCTCCCACATTTGATTTGTGCACATCTGAAATTCCCGATGGATTTCCATGAAACTCTCGCGCCTCGCCCTGCCCTTTCTTCTGCTGCCATCCACCAACGCTTTCGCCGATACCTTCGAGCGTGATCAGGCACTGAAACTGCCGGACACGCTGATCTCAGCCAACCGCCAGGTCGAAGCCCGAAACGACAGCAGCGCCGCCAACACGGTATTCACCCGCGAAGAAATCGACCGCCTGCAACCGAGCGACGTGCCTGATCTGCTGCGGCGCGTACCCGGCGTGCAAGTGGCGCAGGCCGGCGGGCGCGGCAGCCTGCCGGGGATCTACATTCGCGGCACGCAGTCGGCGCAGAGTCTGGTGCTGGTCGATGGCCAGCGCATCGGCAGTTCAACGTCCGGCGACAGCAACCTGCAGCATCTGAATATCGAACAGATCGAGCGCGTGGAAGTACTGCGCGGTTCGCGTTCGGTGATTTACGGCAGCGATGCGATTGGCGGGGTGATTCAGATTTTCACCCGACGCGGCACTGAGCAGGGTTTGCAGCCCCGGATGCACGTCGGTTTCGGCAGCAACCAGACTTGGCAGCGCAGCCTCGGCTTGTCCGGCGGCGATGAGAAAACCCGTTTCAACCTCGGCGCCAGCCTGGATGAGACTGCCGGGATTGATCGCACCCATGAGTCGTATCCAAGCGATGGCGATCACGACGCCTACCGCAATAAATCCGTCAGCCTGAGCCTCAGCCATGCACTGACCGATGACATCGAAATCGGCACCAATCTGCTCGATAACCGTGGCAAGGGCGAGTTTGACAACCCGTTCGGCCGCTTCGACATGACCACATTCGAATCGCTCCAGCAGCAGCCCTACAGCGATTTCAACGTCAGCAGTGTCAGCAGTTACGTCGATGCGCGGATCAACGAAACCTGGAAAACCCGCGTCGAGTTCGGCCACACCGAGAATCGCGAGAAAACCCTCGACAAGCTCAGCGACGAACGCACGGTGTTCAACACCTACCGCGATTCGGTGAACTGGCAGAACGACCTGACACTGGACGCACGCAACAGCCTGATCCTCGGCGGCGACTGGTACGAAGACCGGGTCAACAGCAGCACCGCATTCGACGAAGACAGTCGCTGGAACCGCGCCGCGTTTATCCAGCATCGTTATCAAGCCGACAGCTTCTCCACGGAGCTGGGCCTGCGCCATGACGACAATCAACAATTCGGCAGCCAGAACACCTGGAGCGGCACGTTCACCCTGCCACTGAACCCGGACAACGATTTGTTGCTGAGTTACAGCGAAGGTTTCCGCGCGCCGACCTTCAACGACCTGTACTACCCGGACTTCAGCAACCCGGATCTGAAACCGGAAACCTCGAAAAGCTACGAGCTGCAATGGCGCAGTCAGTTGACCGACAGCAGCCGTCTCGAGGCGTCGATTTACCGTACTGACCTGGAAGACGCGATCATCTTCGGCAGCAACTCACGTCCAGAGAACGTGGCTTCGGCACGAATCAATGGATTTGAAGCGGCACTGAAGCAGGAACTGTTCGACTGGCAGAGCAACCTTGGCGTTTCGATCATCGATCCGCGTGATCGTGATACCGGGCACACCTTGGCCCGACGTGCGCGGCGCACGTTGAGCTGGGATCTGGATCGACAGTTTGATCAAGTCAGCCTCGGCGCCAGTTGGCAGGCGGTCAGCAGCAGTTATGACGATAAGGACAATACGCAGGCGCTGGGCGGCTATGCGCTGTTCGGCTTACGCAGCGGCTGGGCGTTGAACCGCGAGATCAAGCTGGATCTGAAGGTCGATAACGTTTTCGACAAGGGCTACAGCCGGGCGAACTACAGCTATGACGGCAGCCAGTATGGCTATCGCGAAGAAGGTCGAGTGTGGATGTTTGGTGTCACCTGGACTCCCCAGCTTTGATTTGAATCTTCGGTGATTTCACAGGCCCCTTCGCGAGCAGGCTCGCTCCCACATTTGGAATGCAATCCCCCTGTGGGAGCGAGCCTGCTCGCGAAGAAGTCACCACGGTTTCAGTGGTCCGGCGCGATCAATTGGCAGAGTTTGGCGGTGGCGCTGATCATCTGGCCGCTTGGGCGCTCAAGGCCTTTGTCGGTGACCAGCAGTAATTTCCCCTGCGTCACCGCGGCGACCTGCGGCCACGCCTTCCACGCATTCAGCTGCGCCCGATCACTCGCCAGAATCACCTCAGGATCGCGCTGCAACACTGCCTCAATACTCACCTGCGGCGCCGGCAGACTCAGATCGCCGAACACATTGCCCGCCCCGCACACTTGCAGCGCATCGCTGATGATCTGCCCGCCACCGACGGTGTACAGCGGCTTGTCCCACACCTGATAAAACACCCGCAACGGCACGTCCCGGCGATAGCGCTGGCGCAGCTCTGCGAGTTGTTTGCGCAACTCCGAAGCCCGTTTCACCCCACGTTGAGGTCGCCCCAATTGCGCGGCAATGGCTTCTATCTGGGTAATGAGTTGCTCAAAGGAATGCGGTTCGGCGACGAAGGTCGGGATGCCCAAGCGCTTGAGCTGATCACGCTGCGCAGGGCCGACACTGCCGGGCCACAGCAACAATAAATCAGGCTGGAGGCTCAGCAATTGTTCCATGTCGAGTTGGCCATAGCGGCCGACAGAGGGGACGTTGGCAATTTCAGCAGGACGCTCCCCGGCATCCAGCACGCCGACCAGCAGGTCAGCCGAATCCAGTTCAACGACAATTTCAGACAGCGACGGCGCGAGGCTGACCACCCGCAGGTTCGCCAGCACAGGGCCACTGACGGCCAGCAGCAGAAGCGCAAGCCACAGACGACGCATCAGCCGAGTTGACGCGGGATACGGTAGAGATAAAACAGCACCGCCGTGGACAACGCCAGCAGCATCAACGGTACGGCTTCAAGACCGACAAACACCGCCAGCGCGCCGATCCACGCCGGCAAGGCTGCCGCGAGAAAAGCCGCACGACGACGGGCTGCGAGGGCAATCCACGCTGCAGGTTCATCCGGGGTATCGAGGGCTTTTTGCGTGGCGATCAGCGCATGTTTATAGCGACCGAAAAACTTCAGGCTGACAAACATCGACGCGACGCCGGCAATGAAAAACGGCATCGCCAGTACTGGCAGAATCCCTTCGCCCTGACCAAACAGCGCGTTGAGCACGAACAACGGCACTAGCGCCAGCGCGAGGTATTTCCACCAATCGACCGACAATCGGCGCCGCACCTGACCGCGAGTCACGCGCGATCAACCTCGCCCTGATGCTCATTGCCCATCATGTGGTCGAGCTTGCTGGCCTTGGTCGCCAGGTAGAGCTTGTTGTGCGGGTTGTGCCCGGTGTGCAACGGCACGCGCTCGGCGACGGTGATGCCCATGTCGGTCAAGGCTTTGACCTTGCGCGGGTTGTTGGTCATCAGACGCAGGGATTTCACGCCCAGATGTTCAAGCATCGGCAGGCACATTGCGTAGTCGCGCTGGTCAGCGGCAAAGCCCAGACGCTCGTTGGCTTCAACGGTGTCGGCACCGCCGTCCTGCAATTCGTAGGCACGGATCTTGTTCAGCAGACCAATACCGCGACCTTCCTGACGCAGGTAAAGCAATACGCCACGGCCTTCACGGGCGATGGCTTTGAGCGCGCCTTCCAGTTGCGAGCCGCAGTCGCAGCGCTGGCTGAACAAGGCGTCGCCAGTCAGGCATTCGGAGTGCAAACGGCCGAGAACCGGGGCACCGTCGGCAATTTCACCCAGGCTCAGCACGACGTGCTCGCGGCCGGTGGCTTCATCGAGAAAACCGTGCATGGTGAATTGCGCAAAAGGCGTTGGCAGCTTGGAAGCGGCGACAAAGACGACAGGCACCGGTGTGCTCCTGATCTAAAGAGTCTGAAAATTCGCAGGCCGGCATTGTAACAGCAGGTTCCTACAGACGCTTAGGCTGAATTATCGGGCATAACGATCAAAAAGTTTGATAACTACTGAGTTGCCTCTGTCCCCTGTGGGAGTTGTATGCTCAATTCGGGTTGAACGGATACGGCTGCTTCCACTTCTCGAAGATTGGCTTCAACTCGCCGCTCTTCACCAACTGCTCCATGCGCTGGTCATATAGCGCCATCAGCGCTCGCGCCTGCGGAGTGTCGGCAAAGCCGAGAAACAACGGCAGCTCGATCAGATGTGAATAGCGATACAGCGCCGGATCTGCTGCGGTTTTGAGCACGGCCTCGATCTCGGTCAACGCATCGATGTAGTAATCCGCCCGCCCCTGCTTGAGCATCGATAAAATGCCGGTGCGCCGTTGGATCTGGTTGTAACGCTTGATATTCGGCAGGTAGTTTTCGTAGCGATAACCGCGCACCCAGGCCAGACGATATTTGCCCAGCGTCGCCTGGGTCGGCGATGGATTGCTCGCCAGACCCAACGCGTAGATGTGGTCGGAATCGAAATTCCAGTGTGGATACAACACCTGCTCGGCTTCGTCGCGATAGGAACCGACCAGCGCGTCGACTTCCTTCAACTGCACCAGCCCGACCGAACGGGTGTATGGCACGCTGCGGATATCCAGCTTTACTCCGGCCGGTTCGAACACTTTGCGCAACACGTCCCAGCCAAGGCCATGGCCGTCGGCAGCGGTGTAGTCTTCCCAGTCTTCGCTGGCCAGATGGATGACCGCCGGCGTCGGCGCAGCTTCCTGCGCACCGGCCACGGTACTCAGCAAAGCCAAAACCACTAACGCCAACCAGCGTCGAGCCATCCCTAGTCCCCTCACTTGACCCTGATATCCCGTGGAATCAGGCGAAAACCCACACCAGACCCTGCATGGCCAGCCAGGCAAATACACCGGCCAGCACGTCGTCGAGCATGATGCCGACGCCGCCATGCACATGTCGGTCGATCCAGCGAATCGGCCACGGCTTGAGAATGTCGAAGAAACGGAATACGAGGAAACCCGCAAGCAACCAGTACCAGCCTTCCGGCACCAGCCACAGGGTGATCCACATCCCGACCATTTCGTCCCAGACGATGCCTTCGTGGTCGTGTACCCGTAGATCGTCGGCGACTTTGCCGCACAGCCAGAAGCCGAACAGCATGGTGATCCCGAGCATCAGCCAGTAACCCCAGTCGGGCAACATTTGCCACAACGGAATAAAGGGTAGCGCAACCAGCGAGCCCCACGTGCCCGGCGCCTTGGGCAAGGTGCCGGAACCGAAGCCGAACGCAAGAAAATGCCAGGGATTGCGCCAGACCGACGGCGGAACGAATTCGGCCGGAACCTGTTTCGGGTGATCTGTCACGGTGTCTCCTGAAAATGTTGATAGCCCCGGATTTGCGGGGTGATGTCGTGCCCTTCGCGATCCAGCAGAATCACGCCCTGACCTTCTGACACACGACCGATCACATGGATCGGCCAGCCATTGGCCAGCAGCGCCGGCAACTCGACGGACGGCAGGGTGAACGCCAGCACGTAATCATCGCCACCGCTTAGCGCTGCACGCTCGGCGCCACGCTGACCGAGAAACGCCACTAATGCATCCGACAGCGGTACGCGCTCGCGTTCAATCTCAAGCCGCACCTTCGACGCCAGTGCGATGTGGCCACAGTCGGCGAGCAGGCCATCGGAGATATCCAGCGCCGAGGTGGCTTTGCCGCGCAGGGCCTGACCGAGGGCGAGTTGCGGTTGCGGCGACCAGTAATGATCGAGCAGCGGTTGGGCGATGTGTGCTTCAGCCTCACGCTGACCGAGCACCAAAGGCAAGGCGCCGGCCGCATTGCCCAGCTCCCCGCCGACACATAACAAGTCACCCGGTTGTGCACCGCTGCGGGTCAGTGCCTGCTCCGCCGGCACTCGACCAAACACAGTTACCGTAAGACTCAACGGCCCGCGCGTGGTATCGCCGCCGACCAGCGCAACGCCGCAGCTCTGCGCCATGCGGTTCAAACCGCGGGCATAGGCTTGCAGCCAATCGGCGGTCACCGTCGGTACAGTCAGGGCAAGGGTAAAGGCAACGGGCGTGGCGCCCATGGCGGCCAGATCGCTGACCGCGACGGCCAGCGAGCGCTGACCGAGCAGAAACGGATCGCAGGGGTCGGCGAAATGCACACCGGCCACCAGCGTATCGGTGGAGATCGCCAACTGTTCCCCGGGGGGAATAGCGAGCAAGGCGCAATCGTCGCCGATCCCCAGAGCAACGCCTTCGCCGCCCTGCGCACAGGGCGCGGCGGCGAAGAAATTGCGGATCAGCTCGAATTCGCCCATTGAGGTTTCAAGCGCGTTTCAGCGCTTGAACGCCTTCACTTCAGCTTCACGCAGGCGCGGGGCCAGCTTGTCGAGCACGCCGTTGACGAACTTGTGACCGTCGGTGGAACCGTAGACTTTCGCCAGTTCGATCCCTTCGTTGATCACAACACGGTACGGCACGTCGACGCGCTTGAGCAGTTCCCAGGTCGACAGGCGCAGTACGCACAGTTCAACCGGGTCCAGCTCTTCGATGGTCAGGTCCAAGCACGGCGCCAACGCAGTGTCGATCTCGGTCAGACTGGCCGGAACACCATGCAGGATGTCGTGGAAGTAGCTGGCATCGGCGAAGGTGAAATCGTTGTCGACGCGAAACTGCGCTTCGATTTCGTTTAGCGAAGTACTGGCCATGTGGCGCTGGTACAACGCTTGAGTCGCCAGCTGACGGGCAGCGCGGCGCTTTTCACTTTTCGAAGGCTTGCCGGCGTCCGTTGGACGCGGTTCGCGCGGGTTGAAACGATCGCTTTCGTCGCTAATCACTTGGCCTCCAACTGTGCCAGCAGGCTGACCATTTCCAGAGCGGACAGGGCAGCTTCGGCACCTTTGTTACCGGCCTTGGTGCCGGAACGTTCGATGGCTTGCTCGATGGAATCAACGGTCAGGACGCCGAAAGCGACCGGAACGCCGAATTCCATGGACACCTGGGCCAGACCCTTGGTGCACTCGCCTGCGACGTATTCGAAGTGCGGAGTACCGCCACGAATGACCGCGCCGAGGGCGATGATGGCTGCGAATTCACCTTTCTGGGCGACTTTCTGCGCAACCAGCGGGATTTCGAAGGCGCCAGGTGCGCGGATGATGGTGATGTCGCTTTCGCTCACGCCGTGGCGAACCAGGGCATCAACTGCACCGCTGACCAGGCTTTCAACCACGAAGCTGTTGAAACGGCCCACTACCAAAGCGTAGCGGCCTTTAGGGGCGATGAAGGTACCTTCGATGGTCTTCAGGGTCATTCGTCAGTTCTCTTAAAGAGCCGGGACGCGTCTGCTACGCGTCCCTCAGTGATTTATTTGCCGCGAATCGGAGTCCGGAAACAACCGGTCATTATTCGGAGGGCACGTATTCTACAACTTCCAGATCGAAACCGGATATCGCATTAAATTTCATTGGCGCAGACATCAAGCGCATTTTGCGTACGCCGAGGTCACGCAGGATCTGCGAACCGGCACCGACGATGCTGTAGGTGGTCGGTTTTTTCGGCGTGGCCTGATCACCGGTTTCGCGGATGTGCGCGAGCAGCACGTCGCCATCGAGCGGATGACCGAGCAACAGCACCACACCGCTGCCTGCCTCGGCAACCGCAGCCATGGCGGCGCGCAGGCTCCAGCGGCCCGGTTGCTTGACCATCAGCAGGTCGCGCAGCGGGTCCATGTTGTGCACACGAACTAGTGTCGGTTCTTCAGCGCAAACAGTGCCCAGGGTCAGCGCCATGTGCACGTCGCCTTCCACGGAATCACGATAGGTCACCAGGTTGAATTGGCCCAGTTCGCTGTCCAGTGGCTGCTCGGCAATCCGCTGAACGGTACGTTCGTGGATCATCCGGTAGTGAATCAGGTCGGCAATGGTGCCGATCTTGATGTTGTGCTCAGCGGCGAAAGCTTCCAGTTCAGCGCGACGGGACATGGTGCCGTCGTCGTTCATCACTTCGCAGATCACCCCGCTCGGCTCGAAACCGGCCATGCGCGCGAGGTCGCAAGCCGCTTCAGTGTGGCCGGCGCGAGCAAGGGTGCCGCCGGCCTGTGCCATCAGCGGGAAAATGTGGCCCGGGCTGACGATATCTTCCGCCTTGGCGTCCTTGGCCGCAGCCGCTTGCACGGTGCGCGCACGGTCAGCGGCGGAGATGCCGGTGGTCACGCCTTCGGCGGCTTCGATCGACACGGTGAACTTGGTGCCGAAACCGGAACCGTTGCGCGGCGCCATCAACGGCAGCTTCAACAGTTCGCAGCGCTCGCGGCTCATCGGCATGCAGATCAGGCCACGGGCGTGCTTGGCCATGAAGTTGATGTGTTCGGCCTGGCAGCATTCGGCGGCCATGATCAGGTCGCCTTCGTTCTCGCGATCTTCGTCATCCATGAGGATGACCATCTTGCCTTGGCGGATGTCTTCAACCAGTTCTTCGATGCTATTGAGCGCCACAAGGCACCCCCTTCAGTCAGGATTTGAGATAGCCGTTGGCGGCCAGAAAGCTTTCGGTGATCGTGCCGCCGGATGCCGACTCTGCGGCCTTGTCGCCCAAAAGCAGACGCTCCAGATAACGCGCCAGCAAGTCGACTTCCAGATTCACCCGACGACCTGGCTTGTACGACGCCATGATGGTTTCGCTCAGGGTGTGCGGGATGATCGTCAGCATGAACTCGGCGCCATCGACTGCGTTCACGGTGAGGCTGGTGCCGTCGACGGTGATCGAGCCTTTGTGGGCGATGTACTTGGCCAATTCTTTCGGCGCGCGGATGCGAAATTCCACGGCGCGGGCGTTGTCGCTGCGCGAGACGATTTCACCGACACCGTCGACGTGGCCGCTGACCAGATGCCCGCCGAGACGAGTGGTCGGGGTCAGAGCTTTTTCCAGATTGACCGGGCTGCCGCTTTTCAGGTCATTCATAGCGGTGCAGTCGAGGGTTTCGCGGCTGACGTCGGCAGCAAAGCCGTCGCCCGGCAGCTCAACGGCGGTCAGGCAAACGCCGTTGACCGCGATGCTGTCGCCGAGTTTGACGTCGCTCAGGTCGAGCTTGCCGGTGGCGACGTGGACCCGCACATCACCGCCCTTTGGGGTCAGTGCGCGGATACTGCCGATGGATTCGATGATGCCGGTAAACATGGGGTTCTCCTTGAGAACTAAGCCAGCGTAATAACGATGGCCGGGAATTATACGCTCGCCGCTTGAGCAGGGATGGCAGTGACTCGCCAGTCATCGCCTACCGCGCGAATTTCAGTGATTTTCAGCTCTGGCGCATCCTTCATATAAGCCAGCGGCCAGTCCAGCAACGGACGCGCCGTGGAGCCGAGGAACTTGCCGGCGATGAAGATCACGAACTCGTCGACCAGACCCAGCTGAGCAAAAGCGCCGGCCAGGCGTGGGCCAGCTTCGACGAGCACTTCGTTGGTACCACGGTTGGCCAGTTCGATCAGCAATTGATGCAGATCGACCTGACCGTCATCACCCGGCACGATCAGGCATTCAGGGCCGTGAGCGTATTGCTCTTCGATCGCGACGCAGGTGGCCACCAACGCTGGGCCTGCCTTGAAGAACGGCGCATCCAGCGGCACCCGCAGGCGTCCGTCGATCAGCACGCGCAGCGGCGGGCGACTCATGGCCAGCGCGGTTTGCTCGCTGTCCAGACCGAGTTCGTCAGCGCGAACAGTCAAGCGCGCACCGTCGGCCAGCACGGTGTCGGCGCCGGTCAGCACCACGGCGGCCTGAGCGCGCAAACGCTGAACGGCCGAACGCGCAGCCGGACCGGTGATCCATTGGCTTTCGCCGCTTTCCATCGCCGTGCGCCCGTCGAGACTCATGGCCAACTTGACCCGCACGAACGGCAAGCCGTGTTCCATGCGCTTCAGAAAACCTTGATTGAGCTTGCGCGCCTCGGCTTCGAGTACACCACTTTCAGTGGCGATACCGGCATCGGCCAGACGCTGCAAACCACGACCGGCAACTTGCGGATTGGGATCACGCATCGCCGCAACGACTCGGCCAACACCGGCATTCACCAGCGCATCGGCGCACGGCGGTGTGCGGCCATGGTGGCTGCACGGCTCGAGGGTCACATAAGCGGTAGCGCCACGGGCCAGTTCACCAGCGGCGCGCAACGCGTGGACTTCGGCGTGCGGTTCACCGGCGCGTTCATGCCAGCCTTCGCCGACAATCTGCCCGTCGCGCACCACCACGCAGCCGACCCGAGGATTGGGGTGCGTGGTGTAGTGACCTTTACGCGCCAGTTCCAGCGCACGCGCCATGAAGTGAGCGTCGAGGATGGCCTGCTCGGCGACGGTGGTCATTCTTTCACCGGTTCGCGGGCGAGTCGGTCGATTTCTTCGCGGAATTCGTTGAGATCCTGGAAGCGCTTGTACACCGAAGCGAAACGGATGTAGGCGACTTCATCAAGCTTTTGCAGCTCGGCCATGACCAGTTCGCCGACCACAAGGGATTTGACCTCGCGTTCGCCGGTGGCGCGCAGCTTGTGCTTGATGTGAACCAGAGAGGATTCGAGGCGCTCGACGCTCACCGGACGTTTCTCCAGGGCGCGTTGCATGCCGGCGCGGAGTTTTTCTTCGTCGAACGGTTGGCGGCTGCCGTCAGTTTTGATCAGGCGCGGCAACACCAGTTCGGCCGTCTCGAACGTCGTGAAACGCTCGCCGCAGGCCAGGCATTCACGCCGGCGGCGCACCTGTTCGCCCTCGGCGACCAGACGCGAGTCGATGACCTTGGTGTCGTTGGCACCGCAGAAGGGACAGTGCATGGTGGCTGGCAACAAAAAAAGGGAGGGCCATGGTAGCGCATCCCGGTGGCAAGACAAGCCATAGGCTTTGCGGTATACAGAACGGCATGATCGTTTGATCCATGGATTTCATTTTGCTGGAGCATCCAATGCCGTTACGTCCGCTCGTTTTGCTCAGTCTTTTCAGCCTGCTGGTGGCCTGTGGCAGCGATGCACCCAAGCCCCAGCCGCCAACGCCGGGCCCTGCGCCGCAACAGGCGCAGAAAAAAGCCAAGGAAGCCGCTGACCTCGGCCCGCTGCCGGCCTATCAACGCGAACTGAGCGGCACCCTGCAAGGCGTGCCGGCCGGTGCCGAAGTCGAACTGGCGTTGCTGGTGATCGATGAAAAGGATCGCCCGCAACAATTGCTCGCCAGTTCCAGCCTGATCGGCAACAACCAGGTTCTGCCGTTCCGCCTGCGCTTCAACCCGGACGCCTTCCCGGCCGGCGCGCGGGTCGAGCTGCGCGGTCGCGCCAGCCAGTCCGGTCAGTTGATCCTGCATCTGCCGTCGCAAACTATCGGCCAGCCGACCACTCAGGCGTTGGGCCAACTGCAATTTGTCAAAGCACCATGAATGCACCGCTCGACCTGCAACAGGCGTTAGGTGAATTGCTCGGCGACGCCAGACTCAAGGTCTGTGCGTTGCCGGACACTGATTTACAGCTATGGCTGATCGATGGCGACAACATGGATCGCGAGTTCAGCCAGGAAGAAATTCAGCGAATTCTGCATGAGCCACCGTATTGGGGTTTCTGCTGGGCCAGTGGTCTGGCGGTGGCGCGGTATCTGGCCGAGTTCCCGGAGTGGGTGCGTGGCAAGCGCGTGCTGGATTTCGGTGCCGGTTCCGGGATTGCCGGGATCGCGGCAGTGAAGGCCGGAGCGCAGGAAGTCGTGGCGTGCGATCTCGATCCGCTGGCGATTTCCGCGTGCCGGGCGAATGCCACGCTGAATGGCGTAGAGATGAAGTACTCGACGGACTTCTTTGCCGAAGCCGATCGGTTTGATCTGATCCTGGTGGCGGATGTGTTGTATGACCGGGCGAATCTGCCGTTGCTCGATGCATTCTTGAGTCGTGGCCGTGAAGCGCTGGTGGCGGATTCGCGGGTTCGGGATTTTCGTCATCCGTTGTATGAGCGGATTGAAATGCTTGAGGCGATGACGTTGCCGGATCTGGCGGAGCCGGAAGAGTTCAGACATGTCAGCCTGTACCATGCGCGGCGCTAGCTAAAAGCTTCGCGAGCAGGCTCGCTCCCACATTGGATCTATGTCGTTCACAAATCCCCTGCTCGCGAAGGCGTCCGCCCATGCAACACACCTCTCAAAAGCTGACCGCTTCCGGCCACACCCCGCCAAGCCGTATAGTTGCCCCATCCACGCTTCTACGAGATCCCCCATGAGTCAGCAAACGCCGTACATCTTCGACGCCACGACGGCCGATTTCGACCAGTCGGTGATCGAGGCCTCTTTCAACAAACCGGTGCTGGTGGATTTCTGGGCCGAATGGTGTGCGCCGTGCAAGGCGCTGATGCCGATGCTGCAAGGGATTGCCGAGAGCTATCAGGGCGAGTTGCTGCTGGCCAAGGTCAACTGCGACATCGAGCAGGACATCGTCGCCCGCTTCGGCATTCGCAGCCTGCCGACCGTAGTGCTGTTCAAGGACGGTCAACCGGTCGACGGTTTTGCCGGTGCGCAACCGGAATCCGCCGTACGCGCCCTGCTTGAGCCACATGTGCAGATGCCACCGCCGGCCGCAGCCGATCCGTTCGAGCAGGCTCAGGCACTGTTCGATGACGGTCGATACGCCGATGCCGAAGCGGCGCTGGTGGTGATGCTCAATGAAGACAATACCAACGCCAAGGCGTTGATCCTCTACGCGCGCTGCCTGACTGAACGCGGCGAACTGGACGAAGCGCAAACCGTGCTGGATGCAGTCAAGAGCGACGAACACAAAGCCGCACTGGCCGGAGCCAAGGCGCAGATCAAGTTCCTCGGCCTGGCGCGTGACCTGCCGGATGCCGCCGACCTGAAAGCGCGTTTGGCGAAAGATCCGCAGGACGATGAAGCGGTGTATCAACTGGCGATTCAGCAACTGGCGCGCCAGCAATACGAGGCGGCGCTGGAGGCGCTGCTCAAGCTGTTCATCCGCAACCGCAGTTATGGCGAAGGTCTGCCGCACAAGACCTTGCTGCAGGTGTTCGAGCTGCTGGGCAACGATCATCCGCTGGTGACGGTGTACCGCCGCAAGATGTTTGCTGCGCTTTATTAAGATCAAAAGATCGCAGCCTGCGGCAGCTCCTACATTGGGATCGTGTACACCCTTGTAGGAGCTGCCGCAGGCTGCGATCTTTTGCAACTCACTCGATCCAGCTGTAGAGCGGCGTATCCCCGCCGCTCACCACTTTCACCTCCGAACTGTGGCGCAGGCGCACCAGCAAGCGTTTGCCCGCTGCCGCGCTGCCGGTCAGCCCTTCCAGCTGATCAAGCAGGTCCGGACCGCTGAGTTGCCCGGCCTTGCGCAACAGATCCTTAGCCACCTGCCACAACGCATCGTCCTGATTCAGCGGTTTCGCTGCCGGAGCTGACGCGAGCGCTTCAGATTGCGCAAGCGGCGCCTGCCCATTCAGCGCCGAACCGAGCTTCGCCCAGTCGCCGTCATCCAGTTCCACCGTCAAGTCCACCGGCACATCGCCGACGGTTCCGCGTATCCGCAACATTGAGTTCGCTCCCGCACATTTCTGACCTGCATGCTCCCACGGGACTTGTGCAACGCCAAGTAAAGGCGCCAAACGCATCTGGTAATTCTTGGATAATCGACTACATTGATCTCTTTTTCGCGGGAAGGATCCCAATGTCTTCAGGACGAAAACTGGCCTCAAAGGGAGGCCCGACCTCGACAGGTGGTGTGGTACTTGAGGGAAATGAAAACCTCAATATCGAAGGAAAAATAATCGCCTCCATCGGACAACTCGCCAGTTGTCCGATTTGCGGTCCCGGCAAAGGTCCGATCGTGGCGGTGGGCGAAAGAACGCTGATATTGCCTGCTGGCCCCGCCGCTTTGGTAGATGATTATGTCGCCTGCGGCTGCCCGCCCATGTCCAACAAACTGCTGCCTCAACAACACAGTGGTTTTGCCGGAATAGGCCGCCCCACCCCTATCGACATGGGGCCACCGATTGTTGCGCTGACTTCGTATCGTTACCTGCAGGTAATCATCGAACGCTTGGACGACGTCGAAAAGCCTGGACTGTCCTACAAACTCAAAGACAAAAAAAAGGTGGCTGTCTTGCAAGACAGCACCTGCAGCGCCACGGGTGAAGGCTGCGAACACAAAGTAGAAAACCACGCGGATTACGACACTCTGTTTGTCGGTGAAGATTCCGAGTGGTCGTTTTATGCCTACGAAGAACCGTTGCAACAGGATCTGTCATGAAATCGGAAATCAAACTGATCTTTAAAGACTTTCTGATGCAGCCACCAAAAGGCATCAAGTTTCAGATGCTGGTGGATGGATCGATCATCGACGACAACATTATTCAGAACGATGACAAACCCCGCATTTACTCGCTCATCTCTGACAAGGGGCAAACCGGCATCACCCTCTCGGGTTCAAAGACATTGCCCTCGGTAAAAACCCGCGATAGCCACGAAGTTACTGTTCAGATCGTCGGCTCATCGGGAGCGACGAAGGCGATGCACACAGCCACGCTGACCGAAGGCAAATCACTGTCGATCGTCGCAGTTTCACCGTGGGTCAAGGTTCCCTTGTCCACCAGCGGTGCCGTTTCCAATGACACCTTTTACGAGGTGGAGTACGGGGTCAAACGCAAAAACGAGACCCGCACCGTGAAAGTGGTCATCCAGGATATGCCGCGCCGAATATTGATGGAGGCGCTTTCACACCGAGGTTCGACCGTATGGGCCGGTAACAAAGTTAAACACTCTTTACCGCATCCAACACTTAAGAAAAGCGTGGAATTCCGGGCGGAATCAAACAAGTGCAATGTGTTCGTCTATGACGTATTGACCGCAATCGGTGTCAATGTGGCGATGATCGAACATGGCTCTTCAAAGTATGTTCCGGGTTACTCCAAAGTGAGTCCGCCGACCGCAGGAGAATGGGCAGACGAAACCCGCTTGCTTAATAGCTGGAACGCCGAGAAATCACCGCTTCCCGGAGACGTCGGTGCGTATGCTGTCAATTACACTGATGCCAGCGGCCACGTAGGTTTTGTTCTGACCCAGGGTGTCTGCATTTCTGCAGGCTGGGACAAAATAGAAGTCAACGATGTTGGTTTTCGAATCGCATCGGGCAATGCCGCTCGCGGTGACCACGACTTCTCCATCTTCCGACGCTACAAATACAGCAAACCACAATGAAACGTCTTTTCTGGATAATCCTGACTGCTTCACTTTTACTGATTGTGGCATGGCGTTTTTTGTCGCCCGCCAACCTTTCAGCCTGTACCTACAAAGACATAGCGCCGGGTCCGCTGACCGCTGTGGTCAGCAATTACTTTGAGGGCAATAGCCGCATCGACTGGCGGGATATGGACGACCGTTTCGACATACTTTCTACTCCAGAAGGCCAAAAAATCGCTGGCCAACCAGAGCCGTACACCTGCGAAGCACTGCAGATACTACAAAGCCCGGCGTTCAGTCAGAGTGAAAAAATCTTCACCACTGCGTTGATGTTCCAGTTGCCGATAGGCCAATACATGGCCTTCATGGATCGTACCCATCAACTCTATGCAGAGGGCAAAATAGATCAGGAGGTCATGAAAGTGGTGATACGCCCACGCGGAACAGCCATCAAATACTGGTGGCTGCCAGCATGGCGCCAGCGCTTCACTCGCGATGCCCCGAGCGTACTTGAGGCAAATCTGATCAATTATGTGCTATCGGGCCATTACTGGTTCGACTATCCCGGCGCAGGCTTCTGACTCTAAAAGCGTGACTTCCAATCTAAGCACCGCCCCGGAATCTACCTTGGGCGGTGCTCAGTCATGTCTTGCGCAAAGCGGAGCACACGGGCAAACTCTGCGCACTTTCGTTATAAGATTACATAACAAACTCTTCACTTTACTTCCCGGAGACCGCCATGCGTCGTCTGCTGCTCGCTTTGCCGTTTGCCCTGTTGCCGCTGGCTATCGCCCATGCTGCCGATGAGCATGACCACGATCACGACCATGAACACGGCAGCCTCGGCGCGCATGAGCATGGCGTTGGTCGACTGAACGCGGCGCTGGATGGTCAGACCCTGGAGTTGGAGCTGGAAAGCCCGGCGATGAACCTCGTCGGTTTCGAACACGTCGCCACCAGCGATGCCGACAAGGCCAAAGTCGCTGCCGCCCGCGCACAATTGGAAAAACCGCTGACCCTGTTCAGCCTGCCGTCTGATGCCGGGTGCAAAGTAGTCAGTCAGGAACTGGAGAGCCCGCTGTTCGGTGACAAGCCGGATGCTGACGACCATGACGACGATGAAGCGGACAAGGACGGTCACGAGCATCACCACGACCACAGCGAAATCCATGCGCACTATCAGTTCAACTGCGCCACACCGGGCGCGCTGAAGACCCTGGATCTGGCGAACGTCTTCAAGACCTTCCCGGCGACGCAGAAAATTCAGGTACAACTGATCAGCGCCAGCGGCCAGCAAGGTACCGAAGTGACGGCCAAGGCTGCCGCGCTGAAATTCTGATCACTCCGTAAATCCCCTGTGGGAGCGAGCCTGCTCGCGAAAGCGGTGCATCAGTCGATATCGATGTCGACTGTCAGATTGCATTCGCGAGCAGGCTCGCTCCCACAAGGGTTCAGTGTCCAACCATGAAACTGGTGCCATGACCCAAGCACTCATCGAACTGTCCGACCTGGGCTTCAACTGGCCCGGTCACCCGCCGTTGCTGGACATCCCGGCGTTTCGTCTGGAAGCCGGCGAAACCCTGTTCCTCAAAGGCCCCAGCGGCAGCGGCAAGACCACCCTGCTCGGTCTGCTCGGCGGCGTGCAGAAACCCGGTCGCGGCAGCATTCGCCTGCTCGGCCAGGAGCTGACCGAACTCTCCGCCGGCGCTCGCGACACCTTCCGCGTCGATCACACCGGCTACATTTTCCAGCAGTTCAACTTGCTGCCGTTTCTCTCGGTCCGCGAGAACGTTGAGCTGCCGTGTCACTTCTCAAAAATGCGCGCACAACGGGCGAAACAGCGCCACGGCAGTGTCGATCAAGCCGCTGCCACCCTGCTCGCCCACTTGGGTTTGAAGGATGAAAGCATCCTCAGCCGTCGTGCTGATTCACTGTCGATCGGCCAACAGCAACGGGTTGCCGCCGCACGCGCATTGATCGGCCAGCCTGAGCTGGTGATCGCCGACGAACCAACCTCGGCACTGGATTACGACGCCCGGGAAAACTTCATTCGCCTGCTGTTCGCCGAATGCCGCGAGGCCGGCTCCAGTCTGCTGTTTGTCAGCCACGACCAGAGCCTGGCGCCGCTGTTCGACCGTCATCTGTCCCTGGCCGAACTCAATCGCGCCGCCACGTCTGCCGAGGTCTGAGATGTATCTGTTTCGTCTGGCCATGGCCAGCCTGGCCAACCGCCGTTTTACCGCCCTGCTCACTGCATTCGCCATCGCCCTGTCGGTGTGCCTGCTGCTCGCCGTCGAGCGGGTGCGCACCGAAGCCAAAGCCAGTTTCGCCAGCACCATCAGCGGCACCGACCTGATCGTCGGCGCGCGCTCCGGCTCGGTGAACCTGCTGCTGTACTCGGTGTTTCGTATTGGCAACGCCACCAACAACATCCGCTGGGACAGCTTCGAACACTTCGCCAGCAACCCGAAAGTGAAGTGGGCAATCCCGATGTCCCTCGGCGACTCCCATCGTGGCTACCGGGTGATGGGCACCACTGAAGCCTATTTCGAGCATTACCAGTACGGTCGCCAGCAACACCTGGCACTGGCCGACGGCCGCGCGTTTGCAACGGATCCGTTCGAAGTGGTGCTCGGTGCGGAAGTAGCCGATGCGCTGCATTACAAGCTCGGTGACAAACTGGTGCTGGCCCACGGCGTGGCGGCGATCAGTCTGGTCAAGCACGACGACAAACCGTTCACCGTGGTCGGCATTCTCAAGCGCACCGGCACCCCGGTCGATCGCACGCTGCACATCAGCCTCGGCGGCATGGAGGCGATTCACATCGACTGGCACAACGGTGTGCCTGCACGGGGCAACGGCCGGATCAGCGCCGATCAGGCGCGCAACATGGACCTGACGCCGCAAGCGATCACTGCATTCATGCTCGGTCTAAACAGCAAGATTTCCACGTTTGCGCTGCAACGCGAGATCAATGAATTCCGTGGCGAACCGATGCTGGCGATCCTGCCGGGCGTAGCGTTGCAAGAATTGTGGAGCCTGATGAGCACCGCCGAAAAAGCGCTGTTTGTGGTCTCGCTGTTTGTGGTGCTGACCGGGTTGATCGGCATGCTCACGGCGATTCTCACCAGCCTCAACGAACGGCGCCGCGAAATGGCGATTCTGCGTTCGGTCGGTGCGCGACCGTGGCACATCGCGAGTCTGCTGGTGCTGGAAGCGTTTGCTCTGGCGCTGACCGGGGTGATCGCCGGCGTTGCGTTGTTGTACATCGGCATCGCCGCTGCGCAGGGTTACGTGCAGGCCAATTACGGTTTGTATCTGCCGCTGGCATGGCCGAGCGAGTATGAATGGACGCTGCTCGGTGGCATTCTGGCGGCCGCGCTGCTGATGGGCAGCGTGCCGGCCTGGCGCGCTTATCGCCAATCCTTGGCCGATGGCCTGTCGATCCGTTTATGAGGATGTTCACCATGCCCCGCGCTGCACTCGCGCTGCTGTTGCTGATCGCCCTGCCCGTGTGGGCAGCGGCGCCGAAAGACCTGACGTGGTCGGAGATGATCCCGCCGGACGCCGCACCGGAAGTGCCGAACATGACGCCGCTGCACGACCTGTCGAAGATGGGCGATGCGTTGTCTGCCGAGGCGGCGCCAGCGGCGAAGCAGGACATGCCGAATGCGCCGGTGGTGCAGAGTCTCGACGGGCAGAACATTCGTTTGCCGGGCTACATCGTGCCGCTGGAAGTCAACGAAGAAGGACGCACCACGGACTTCTTGCTGGTGCCGTATTTCGGCGCGTGCATCCATGTGCCGCCACCGCCGTCGAACCAGATCGTGCATGTCAAAAGCGAGTTGGGCGTGAAGCTTGATGAGCTGTATCAGCCGTACTGGGTCGAAGGGCCGTTGCAGGTCAAGGCGTCGAGCAGCGAACTGGCGGATGCCGGGTATCAGATGGATGCCGACAAGATTTATGTGTATGAGCTGCCGGAGTGAATCCGGCGGTTTTGTGTTGATTGATCTATCGTCTTCGCGAGCAGGCTCGCTCCCACAGGAGATCACATTCCAGGGTGGGAGCGGGCCTGCTCGCGAAGAGGCCTTCAAGGTTCCACAGAAATCTGCTCCTTCACTGTTTCATTGAGCTGAGTCAAAAGACCGTATCAGTTGGCTTCGTACCATAGGACATCAGAAACTTTTAACGTCCTTTTGGAGCCCCCATGAACAAGTCCTTGCTCAGCGCCTCGCTGTTTGCCCTTGCGCTCGCAGCCCCGCTCGCCCACGCCCACGAAGCTGGTGACATCCTCATCCGCGCCGGTGCGATCACCGTCAACCCGAAGGCCGACAGCTCCAGCGTCAAAGTCGATCAGGGTCCGTTGAGCGGCACCAATCTGGGCGGCAAGGCGACCATGAGCAGCGACACCCAACTGGGTCTCAACTTCGCCTACATGCTCACCGATCACGTCGGCCTCGAACTGCTCGCGGCCACGCCGTTCGAGCATGACGTCAAGCTCAAGGGCACTGCCCTGCCAGCGGCCAATGGCAAGCTCGGCACCCTGAAACACCTGCCGCCAACCCTCAGCGTTGTGTACTACCCGCTGGACTCGAAGTCGCCGTTCCAGCCCTATGTCGGCGGTGGCATCAACTACACCTGGATCTACGACGAGCACGTTGGCAGCGAAGCCAGCGCCAACGGTTTTAGCAACTTCAAGGCGAAAAACTCCTGGGGTCTGGCCTGGCAGGTCGGTGCTGACTACATGCTGACCGACAACATCATGCTCAACGCCCAAGTGCGTTACATCGACATCGACACCCGCGCCACCGTCGAGAACAACGCGGTTGCACCGGGCACTCGCGCACGGGTCAACGTCGATGTGGATCCGTTCATCTACATGGTTGGCTTGGGCTATAAGTTCTAAGTCGAGTTATCGAACGTTCACGTGGTGGTGAATGAGGCTTGGTGGCGAGCAGGCATAGACCTGACGGCGACCGTACGCAGTTGATCGGGGGATAACATCCCCTTGCCACAGGGATAGCGACATATTCCGGCCGTGAAAAAGGCGCCTGTCAAAGGGCGCCTTTTTCATGTCCGCTGGAAACCTGTGGCGTGAACTGGATTCCCCCCTCACCCCAGCCCTCTCCCTCAGGGAGAGGGGGAATGGGAGCCGATTTGGGTGCCTTTCAAATCCGAGTTCGACTCGATATTTCACGTCGATGTATCTCGTCCAAACACCTCAGTCAGTCCCCTATCCCCCGGGAGAGGGAGCCGATTTGGGTGACTTTCAAAACCTGAGTTCGACTCGGTATTTCACGTCGGTGTAACTCGAAAGAACACCTCGGTCAGTCCCCTCTCCCTCTGGGAGAGGGCTAGGGTGAGGGGATTTTCAGGAGCGACCGAGCAACCGCGCCAAACCCACGCTCATCGCCGTCTGCTGCGGCAGCTTGAAGCGCTCCAGCAAGCGAGCGTTGTTCGCCCGCGAATGCCGGATGTCGCCGGAACGCGCCGGGCCGTAGCTGACGGGCGGCAGCTCACCGACCACTGCTTGCAGGGCTTCAAGCATCTGCTTGAGGCTCATTGCCTGATTCCAGCCGACGTTCACTGCACCGACCTCCACCTCAGGCTTTTCGATCGCCTGCACCAGCAGATCGACCAGATCTTCGACATAAAGGAAATCGCGCGTCTGTTCACCATCGCCGAACACGGTAATCGGCAGACCTTTCTGCGCGCGTTCGCTGAAGATGCTGATCACCCCGGAATACGGCGAGGACGGATCCTGACGCGGGCCAAAAATGTTGAAGAAGCGGAAAATCACCGGTTCCAGCGCATGTTGGCGACGATAGAAATCGAAATAATGCTCGCCCGCCAACTTGTCCGAGGCGTAAGGCGTCAGTGGCGCTTTGGGCGTGTCCTCATCAATCGACTCGCCCTCGCCGTTGTTGCCGTACACCGCCGCACTGGAGGCATACACCACGCGCTTGACCCCGGCCAGACGCATGGCTTCGCAGACGTTCAGCGTGCCAATGAAGTTGCTTTGATGCGTCTTCACCGGATCATCCACCGACGCCTGCACCGACGCCACAGCCGCCAGGTGAGCGACCGCGCTGCAGCCGTGCATGGCTTTGGCCACCAGCGCCGCATCGGCGACGTCGCCAACAATCAGTTCAACCTTCGGATTGTCCAGCGGCAGGTTGCTGCGTTTGCCAGTCGACAAGTCGTCGAGGATGCGCACCGAATGCCCGGCAGCGAGCAACGCATCGGTCAGGTGCGAGCCAATGAAACCGGCTCCGCCAGTGATTAATACAGTCCCTTTAGCCATGACGGTAGAACCTATCCAGTAAGCCCGGGAGTGCCGCACGCCAGGCGCGCGGTTTGATCCCGAAAGTGTGCAGAATTTTCTTGCAGGCCAGCACCGCGTGTTGCGGTTCCTCGGCAGCGTCCGGCCGCGCGGCGTGGGCCTGGGCGGTCGGCGCTTCGATGGCCAGGGCGTGCAGGCTGCGCGCTTCGGTCAGAATCGCCTGACCCAGCGCCAGCGGTGTGGTCGCTTCGTGGCCCGCGTAGTGATAAGTGCCCCACAGCGGCGCGGCGCAATCAAGTTGTTTGAGCACTGAAATGATCACTCGCGCGGCATCATCGACTGGCGTCGGGTTGCCACGACGGTCATCGGCCAGGAGCAATTCTTCCGGTTGCTCGGCCCGTGCGAGGAAACGTCCGAGGGTGCCGTCCGGGCTGTCATCGAGCAGCCAGCCGAAACGCAGCAGCACATGTTGCGGGCAAGTGGCGCGAACGCTTTGTTCGATCCGCCACAACGCCTGACCGCGCAGCCCCAGCGGCACTGGTTCGTCTTTTTCGCTGTACGCCGTGGCGCGCGAACCATCGAACACTCGATAACTGGAGGGCTGCACAAGGACGATGTTGTGGTGCTGGCACAGTTCGGCCAGACGCTCAACCGCGCGTTCCTGCCCGGCCATGCGGCTTTCGCTGACGGTTTCGGCCTGGAACCAGTCGAAATAGTAGGCGAGGTTGATCAACGCGTCGGGACGGGTGTCGTCGAGCAGTTGGGTCAGGCTCGCGGCATCCCAGCCGTTTTCGGGCGGGCGGGGGGCGAGGAAACCGATGTCTTCCTCCGCACCGAGGCGAATCAGCGCCTGCCCAAGGGCATTTCCGCCGCCCAGTAACATAAGGCGCATTCGCATAGAGTCAGCAGGCCCAGTCTGATTGGAACGATGGCTTTAGCGACGGATCTCGTGGAACCGTCGTCGATAATTACCGGAATCGTTGCATTTTGCGGGTTTAGTGCGCAACCGTCATCCGTAAAGTGTACATCCCGGATATTTGTAGCGCTTCGACTGGCGCCATCGCGAGCAGGCTCACTCCTACAATTGAAATGCATTCCCCTGTAGGAGTGAGCCTGCTCGCGATGAGGCCCGAACGGTACTTGCATCTTCCCCCCTGCGCCCGCATAACTTGAGCCATGAATCTGCCCATCCCCACGGACGCGGCCCTGGCAGGCTTTCACCCCGCCGTCAGCGCCTGGTTCCGCAAGACTTTCCCGACGGTCACCGCCGCCCAGGCCCGCGCATGGCCGTTGATCCGCCAGCGCCGTTCGACGCTGATCGCTGCGCCCACCGGCTCGGGCAAAACCCTCACAGCCTTTCTCGCCGTACTCGATGATCTGGTTCACCGTGGCCTGGAAAACCCCGAAGGTTTGCCCGACGAAACCCTGGTGGTCTACGTCTCGCCATTGAAAGCGCTGTCCAACGACATCCGCATCAACCTGCAAAACCCGCTCGCTGGGATCACCGAACAACTGCGGCAGATGAACCTGCCGGAAGTACACATCACCACCGCCGTGCGCACCGGTGACACGCCGCAGAAAGAACGCGCGGCCATGCGCAAATCGGCACCGCACATTCTGGTGACCACACCGGAATCGCTTTACGTTCTGCTCGGCTCGGAATCGGGCCGCAAAATGCTCGGCACCACGCGCACAGTGATCATCGACGAAATCCACGCGATGGCCGCCGGCAAGCGCGGCAGTCATCTGGCCCTGAGCCTGGAGCGCCTGCAAGCGCTTTGCGCCGAACCGCTGACCCGCATCGGCCTGTCCGCCACACAGAAACCGGTGGAAGCCGTGGCGCAATTTCTCGTCGGCCATGAGCGCCCCTGCGAAATCATCGACATTGGCCACGCCCGGCCACGGGACCTGGGCATCGAAGTACCGCCCGTGCCGTTGTCGGCAGTCATGGCCAACGATGTCTGGGAGCTGGTCTACGACCGCCTCGCCGAACTCGCCCGCGAGCACCGCACCACGCTGATTTTCGTCAACACCCGGCGTCTCGCCGAGCGGCTTAGCCGGCACCTCAGCGAACGCCTCGGCAAGCACGCCGTGGCGGCGCACCACGGCAGTCTGGCCAAGGCGTTTCGCCTCGACGCCGAACAACGGCTCAAGCGCGGCGAACTGCAAGTGCTGATTGCCACCGCCTCACTGGAACTGGGCATTGATATCGGCGAAGTCGATCTGGTCTGTCAGATCGCGTCGCCGCGCTCCATCGCCGGGTTTCTGCAACGGGTCGGCCGCTCCGGCCACCAGGTCGGTGGCACACCGAAAGGCCGTTTGTTCGCCACCACCCGTGACGACCTGATCGAATGTGCCGCCCTGCTCGACTGCGTACGCCGAGGCGAACTCGATACCCTGCACATCCCGGTCGCGCCGCTGGATGTTTTGGCGCAGCAGATCATTGCCGAAGTCAGTTGCCAGGAATGGCCGGAGGACGCCTTGCTGGCGATGTTCCGCCAAGCCTCGCCCTACCGTGACCTTGACGAAAGACACTATCAGGCCCTGCTGAGCATGCTCGCCGAAGGCTACAACGGTCGCCAAGGCATTCGCAGCGCCTACCTGCACCGCGACGCCGTCAGCCGCACCTTGCGTGGCCGGCGTGGCGCAAAACTCGCTGCCGTGACCAGCGGCGGCACCATCCCCGACAACGCTGATTACAGCGTGATGCTCGAGCCGCAAGGCCTGAACATCGGCAGCGTCAACGAAGACTTCGCCGTGGAAAGCATTGCTGGCGACGTGTTCCAGCTCGGCAATACGTCCTATCGGATTCTGCGCGTGGAAACCGGCAAGGTGCGCGTCGAGGATGCCCACGGCCAGCCGCCGACCATTCCGTTCTGGCTCGGCGAAGCGCCGGGGCGCAGCGATGAATTGTCATCGGCTGTCGCCCGCCTGCAAGCGCAGCTCGACGCGTTGCTCGGCGCCAGCCCCGGCGATCTGCAACCGGCGCTCGACTGGCTGACGCACACCCTCGGCCTCAACCGCGCCAGCGCCGAGCAACTGGTCGAATACCTCGCCTGCGCCCGTCAGACCCTCGGCGCCCTGCCGTCGCAGGACACGCTGTTGATGGAGCGTTTTTTCGACGAGTCCGGCGGCACGCAATTGATCATCCACTCGCCGTTCGGCAGCCGTATCAACCGCGCCTGGGGCCTGGCCCTGCGCAAGCGATTCTGCCGCACCTTCAATTTCGAATTGCAGGCTGCCGCCAGCGAAGACGCGATCGTGCTGTCGCTGTCCACCAGCCACAGCTTTGAACTCGATGACGTCTGGCGTTACCTGCACAGCAACAGCGCCGAGCACATCCTTATTCAAGCGGTGCTCGATGCGCCGCTGTTCGGCGTGCGCTGGCGCTGGAATGCCGGGGTGGCATTGGCGCTGCCGCGTTTTACCGGTGGGCGCAAAGTCGCTCCGCAGTTGCAGCGGATGAAAAGCGAAGACCTGATTGCCAGCGTGTTTCCCGACCAGATCGCCTGCCTGGAAAACCTCGCCGGCGAACGGGAAATTCCCGAGCATCCACTGATCGAGCAAACCCTCGACGATTGCCTGCATGAAGCGATGGACAGCGAGGGCTGGCTGAATCTGCTGCGGCGCATGGAGCGTGGCGAGGTGCGTTTGATCAGTCGCGATCTGCCGGCGCCTTCGCCGCTCGCGGCAGAAATTCTCAGTGCGCGGCCGTACACCTTTCTCGACGATGCACCGCTGGAAGAACGTCGCACCCAAGCGGTGATCAACCGGCGCTGGAGCGATCCGCAATCGACCGATGATCTCGGTGCGCTGGACGCGGACGCTATTAACGCCGTGCGCGAAGAAGCCTGGCCGACGCCGAGCACAGTGGATGAAATACACGAGGCGTTGATGAGCCTGGCGTGCATCAGCGATGAGGAGGTGCAAGCGAACGAAGGATGGCGTGCATGGCTGGAAAATCTGGCCAGCAGTGGTCGCGCCTGCCGTTTGCAAATCGATCCTGAGCATTGGTTATGGCTGGCCCGCGAACGCCTGACCTGTCTGCAAGCGCTTTATCCACAGGCCAAATTGCAAGACGAACTGGAGGCGTTACCGGGGTTCGATGAAGCCTGGACGTTCGACGAGGCCTTGGTCGAAGTGCTCCGCGCGCGACTCGGTGCGTTCGGCCCACTGCCATTGCCCGCCATCGCCGAACCGCTCGAATTGCCGGCCGCGCAAGTCCATCAGACCCTCGCACAACTGGAGCGCGAAGGTTATGTGCTGCGTGGTCAATTCACGCCGAAACTCAATGTCGAAGAATGGTGCGAACGCCACCTGCTCGCGCGCATTCATCGCTACACGGTCAAGCGCCTGCGCCGGGAAATCGAACCGGTGGCGTTGCAGGATTTCATGCGGTTTCTGTTCGACTGGCAGCATCTCTCGCCTTCTACTCGCGGTCAGGGTAGAGCCGTGTTGCCGGCGATTATCGGTCAGTTCGAAGGCTACGCGGCGGCGGCTTCGGCGTGGGACAGCGATATCCTCCCGGCGCGATTAAAAGACTATTCGCCAAGTTGGCTGGATGAGCTGTGCCGCAACGGCAAACTGGTGTGGACGCGCCTCAGTGCCCGGCAAAAAATCAGCGGTACGGCGTTGCGCAGCACGCCTATCGTGCTGCTGCCGCGCAGTCAGGTCGGCCTGTGGAGTGCGCTGGCCGAACAGACGCCGGTGAGCGAACTTTCGCCGAAAACCCAGAAGGTTTTTGAAGCCTTGAGCCAGCACGGCGCGCTATTTTTCGATGAGCTGATTCATGAAGCGCACCTGCTGCGCACCGAGCTGGAAATCGCCTTGCAGGAACTGGTCGGCGCCGGCCTGGTGAACGCCGACAGCTTCGCCGGCCTGCGCGCGCTGATCACCCCGGCGAGCAAGCGCCAGCAGCGCAGCAGTCGTCGCGGGCGCGGGGCGTTTATCGGTGGGATGGATGATGCCGGGCGCTGGGCCTTGCTGCGGCGCGGGGCGGCTGTGGATAACAGCGAAATCCTTGAACATGTCGCGATGACATTGTTGCGGCGCTATGGCGTGGTGTTCTGGCGTTTGCTGGAACGCGAGGCGGACTGGTTGCCGAGTTGGCGCGAATTGCTGCGCACGTTTCATCGGCTGGAGGCGCGCGGCGAGATTCGCGGTGGGCGGTTTGTCAGTGGTTTGGCGGGGGAACAGTTTGCCTTGCCCGAGGCGATTCCGTTGTTACGCGAAGTTCGGCGGCGACCGCATGACGGTAGTTTGATTGCGGTGTGCGGGGTGGATCCGTTGAACCTGGCCGGGACGCTGCTGCCGGGGGTGAAAGTGCCGGCACTGGTGAGTAATCGGTTAGTGTATCGCGATGGATTGCCGGCGGCGGCGGAGATTGCCGGCAAGCAGCAGTTTTGGCTGGAGCTGGATCAGATTGATATGGAGCATGTGCGCGGCAAATTGATCCGGCATTGAGGGTGTTTGGGCTGACGTCTTCGCGAGCAGGCTCGCTCCCACAGTTTGATCGCGTTCCCCCTGTGGGAGCGAGCCTGCTCGCGAAAGGGCCGGCACAGCCTCACAAAATCCTGCATTAAGTCCGCGATTCCTGTGGCACCTCGCTTGCCACGACCTCACCCTCCTGCTGCCGTTTCGGCAACAAAACCTGCTGTGGATAAGTCTGCGCGAAATGCACGGTCGCGGTGTTATCCACAAGCTTCTTCAACCGCTGGTTGAACGCCCGACTCACCGCATACTGCCCCCCCGACACAGTGCGGAATTGCGCCGTCAGCACCACGCCATTCAAATCCATCTTGTCCACGCCAAACACGTCCAGCGGCCCTTGCAGGTTGTACTTGAGGAACGGGTCTTCGCGGATCGAATCACCGGTCTCGCGGATCAGCTCGATGGCTTTATCCACGTCCGTGTCATAAGTGAACTGCACCGAGAAAAACGCAAAGGCAAACTGCCGCGATTGGTTGGTCACAGCCTTGATCTGGCCGAACGGCACCGAGTGCACAAAGCCCTTGCCGTCGCGCAGACGCAAGGTACGAATGGTCAAACCCTCGACCGTGCCGGCGTGCCCGGAATCGAGCACCACCCAATCACCAATCGACAGGGTGTCCTCGATGATGATGAACAGCCCGGTGATCACGTCCTGCACCAGTTGCTGCGAACCGAAACCGATGGCCAGACCGACCACCCCGGCACCGGCCAGCAGTGGCGCAACGTTGATCCCCAGGTTAGCCATGGTAGTGATCGCGCAAATCACCACAAGGATGATTTTGATCGCGTTGCGCAGCAGCGGCAGAATGGTTTTTACCCGCGTACTTGGCTGGCGTGCGCCGCGCTTGCTGACCGGTGGTTTCAGCGCTTCCTGAATTGCCGTGTCGAGTACCACCCACAGTAACCACGTCACCAGGAAGATCAGACCGATGCTGCTCAGCGCGTTGCTGATGGCCCGACCGACCGTGCTGCTCTGGGCAAAATCGAGCAGCGACACGCCCCAGATCCGCCCGAGGATATCGATGAACGCGATGGCGATGACAATCCGCAGCAAGGCGTGCAACAGGCTGAGAAAACGCTCCTTGTAGGCACTGCTGCGCTGGATCGCTTCGGCTTTTCGTGACTTGAACAGATGCTGCAGGATCGTGCTGAGGAACACCGTGCCGATCAGCAGCACCGTGGTAAACAGCGCGCAGCGCAAGGCTTTCTGATTGTCCTCGCCGATGCCGATCAGATTGACCGCAGAGACCAGCACCATCAGCACGATCGGCCAATACCACAGCCCGGAAAAAATCCGCAGCGACTCCTGCAACGAGGGCTGTTTCAGCCGCTGGCTCAGCGAGCGATTGCGGATCAGGTGTGCCACCGGGCGACGCAGGCGAATCACCAGCAAACCGAAAATGATCGAGGCGACCAACCCGGTAAACACCGCGATGCTGCTGGTGATATTGCCACCCAATTGACGGGCGATCTGCGGGCTGGTCAGCGCATCGCTGAGAGCAGCGAGGAAGCCGATCAGGAACAGCGGGCGCGGGCAATAATCACGAATGATCCGCGCCGCCGGACGTTTATGGCCGACGTTGAACATCACCACCACGCACAACAACATCGAGGTGGAAAAGATTCCGCTGCTGGTGGCGTAGGCCAGACACAGCGCAAGCGCGCGCCCTACCGAGGCTTGCAGAAAATGGCTGACATACAACGTCAGCGGCAGGCAGATCAGCGCCGGCACGGTGTACGGCAGCAAGTAACCAATAAGATCCTGACTGCGCTGACGGGTGCGCAACCAGCGGCCCTCGCGCAGGCGCTTGGCCAACAGACTGCCCAGTACGGTCAATAACGCGAAACTGCCAAGCCAGACGCCCGACAGCGTGAGGAAATCCCCGGCGACGCTCCAGCCCGAGCGGTTCGACGGTTGATTGACCAGTTTGTCGACTTCATCGGCGGCGCGATCGGCGCGCAGGCGCCAGGCGTCGACCAGGTGTTCGTTGAGATCGAGTTTGTCCTGGACGTCGTCGATGCTTGAACTGATCGCACCGAGCAGACCACCCTGCACAATCGGTTCAGGTTTGGCCGCTTCTTCGGTGGCGGCCGGGATGCCCGGTAATGCGGCGGCGTCGATTTCACTGGCGCCGAGAAACAACAGTGCTCCCAGCAGAATAGCGATCCTGAACTTGACCAAAACTCCGATCTCCCTTGGCTGAACCTGTAAGGAACTGATCGGTAATTGCACAGCAAGTTCAAGAGCGCCCTCACCCCAGCCCTCTCCCGGAGGGAGAGGGAGCTGACCGAGTTGCCTGCGAGAAGTACACCGACTTGCAAATCCGGAGTCGAACTCAAACCCTGAAAACCATGAAGATCTGCTCCCTTCCCCCTCGCCCCCTCTGGGGGAGAGGGTTGGGGTGAGGGGGAGCGCTTTTGATCTTCACCTTAAAGACGTGACCGTCCGTAATACCGTCGAAACTTTCCCGCACCGCCCACAGTCATCAAAAGATACCGGCAACACGAGGACTTTCAACGGGAGGGCGGCATGGCGACGATTCACATCGGTATTTCCGGCTGGCGCTACGCACCGTGGCGCGGGGACTTCTACCCCAAGGGACTGGCGCAAAAACGCGAATTGCAGTTCGCGTCGCGGGCGGTCAACAGCATCGAAATCAATGGGTCGTTCTACGCCCTGCAACGGCCCGAACGTTACGCCCAGTGGTATGCCGAAACACCCGACGACTTCGTCTTCAGCGTCAAGGCGCCGCGCTTCATCACCCATATCCGTCGCTTGCGCGAGATCGAAAAACCGCTGGCCAATTTCTTCGCCTCCGGGGTGCTGGAACTCAAGGAAAAACTTGGCCCGATCCTTTGGCAATTCCCGCCAAACTTCAAATTCGAACCCGAGCGCTTCGAACATTTCCTCGCGCTACTGCCCCACGACACCGAAGCCGCCGCCACCCTCGCCCATCAACACGATTCGCACCTGCACGGCCACGCCAGCATGAAAGCCTGGCGCAAAAAGCCGCTGCGCCATGCCGTGGAAATCCGCAACGAGAGCTTCATCGACCCCGAGTTCGTGCGCTTGTTGAAACGCCACAACACCGCGCTGGTGATCGCCGACACCGCGGACAAATGGCCGTACCGCGAAGACCTCACCAGCGACTTTGTCTATTTGCGCCTGCACGGCGCCGAAGCGCTTTACGCCAGCGGCTACACCGCCCCGGCCCTCAAGCGCTGGGCCGAGCGCATCGACGCCTGGCACCACGGCGAGCAACCCAAAGATGCGCATTTGATTGCGCCACGCCTGAAGCCGCGCGCGCGCAAATCCCGCGAAGTGTTCTGCTACTTCGACAACGACATCAAAGTCCGCGCGCCCTATGACGCCCGCGATCTGCTGCATCGCTTCGAACTGGATAAAGACCTCGCCACCCGCCCCGGCGAAACGGCTGGCGAAGGAGTGTTGGCATGAGCATTCCAGAACCGGTCGGCTTCACCGATGAAGGCTCGGTGGTCGCGCCTTCAGTGCGCACCTTCACTGTGCTGACGGTCAACACCCACAAGGGTTTTACCGCGCTCAACCGGCGCTTCATCCTGCCGGAGTTGCGCGAAGCGGTGCGCAGCGTGGCCGCCGACGTGGTGTTCCTGCAGGAAGTCCATGGCACCCACGAGCATCATCCCAAGCGCTACAGCAATTGGCCGACAATGCCGCAGTACGAGTTCCTCGCCGACAGCCTCTGGCCGCAGTTCGCCTACGGACGCAACGCGGTGTACCCGGAGGGTGACCACGGCAACGCGTTGCTGTCGAAATTCCAGATCATCCGTCACGACAACCTCGACGTGTCGATCAACGGCCACGAGAACCGCGGCCTGCTGCATTGCGTGCTGCGCCTGCCCGGTGACGGCACCGAGGTGCATGCGATCTGCGTGCATCTGGGCCTGCGCGAAAGTCATCGCAACGCCCAACTGGATTTGCTCATGCAACGCCTCGCGGAGCTGCCAGATGACGCACCGGTGATCGTCGCGGGCGATTTCAACGACTGGCGCCAGCGCGCCGATGCGCAGCTCAAACCTTGCGGCCTGCGCGAAGTGTTCGCCGAGCACCAGGGCAAACCGGCGCGCAGTTTTCCCGCGCGCCTGCCAGCACTTCGGCTTGATCGTATTTACGTGCGCAACCTCAAGGCCAGCCAGCCGAAAGTCCTGGCGAACCGGCCATGGTCGCACCTTTCCGACCACGTTCCTTTATCGGTAGAGATCGAACTATGAGCAGCGCGCCGCTGGAGAAATCCGCCGTGGAACCGATAGCCATCAACCCGCCGATCCGCGAGCCCGGCCACGTTGATGTCGAGTACAGCTGGCAGGGCAACAATCGGGTCGAGTTGCTGGAAAACGGTGAGGAATATTTCCCGCGGGTGTTCGAAGCGATGCGCGCGGCGAAGAGTGAAATCCTCCTCGAGACCTTTATCGTTTTCGAAGATAAGGTCGGTGCCGAATTACAGGAGATTCTGATCGACGCTGCCCGGCGCGGTGTGCGCACCACGGTCAGTCTCGACGGTTTCGGTTGCGGTGAGTTGACCACCGGTTATCTGACCGCGCTGAGCGAAGCCGGCGTACACCTGCAAATCTTTGACCCGGCGCCGAAACGTCTGGGCATCCGCACCAATTGGTTCCGTCGTTTGCACCGCAAGATCGTGGTGGTCGACGGGTTGATCGCGTTCATTGGCGGGATCAACTTTTCCGGCGATCACCTGGCCGATTTCGGCCCCGAAGCCAAGCAGGACTACTCGGTGCAAGTGCAGGGGCCAGCGGTCGCCGACATTCACCACTTCGCCCTGCTGCAAAGTGGTCGTCCCGGTCGTGCACGCTTCTGGTGGCAACGCCGGCGCCAGCGTCGCGCCGAGATGGCCTTCACTGATCACGATGGTCAGGTGCGCCTGGTGTTCCGCGATAACGACCAGCACCACTCCGACATCGAAGACGTGTATTTACAGGTACTGCGCCGCGCCAAACGCCGCGTGGTGATCGCCAACGCCTACTTCTTCCCCGGTTACCGCTTGCTAAGGGAAATCCGCAATGCAGCGCGGCGCGGGGTCGAAGTGCGGCTGATTCTGCAAGGCCAGCCGGACATGCTGGTGGCCAAACTCGCCGCGCGCATGACCTACGATTATTTACTCAAGGCCGGCGTACAGATTCACGAATATTGTCAGCGCCCGCTGCACGGCAAAGTCGCGCTGGTTGACGACGAATGGAGCACCGTCGGCTCAAGCAATCTCGACCCGCTGAGCCTGTCGCTCAACCTCGAAGCCAACGTGCTGATCCGCGACCGCGCGTTCAATCAGCATCTGTTCGAACGCCTCGAAGACCTCAGTCAAAACCATTGCAAAGCCATGAATGCCAGCAAGTCGCCGCGTGGCCGCATCTGGCACATGACCGTGGGTTTTCTGGTGTTCCACTTTCTGCGGCATTTCCCGGCGATGGCCGGTTGGCTGCCAGCGCACAAACCAAGGCTCAAGCCGTTTCGAGGTGACCGCTCATGAGCCATTCCGAGGTGCATTCCGCCCAGCATTCGGCGCCAGCAACGCACTCGAAATGGAGCCGCTGGAAGCGTCCGTTGACGCTGCTGTTTTTCCTCGCGCTGATCGTGTTGCTGACGATGTTCGCCACGCGCATCGAATGGGCCGAAGTGCTGCAGACCCTTGCCGACTTCAAGGTGCGCACACTGATCATCGCCGCCAGCCTGACGCTGCTGAGTTTTCTCGTGTACGCCAGTTTCGACCTGATCGGCCGCACTTACATTCGTCAGGACCTGACCTGGAAACAGATTCTGCCGGTAGGGATCATCAGCTATGCGTTCAACTTGAACCTGAGCGCGTGGGTGGGTGGCATCGCCATGCGCTATCGGCTGTATTCGCGTCTTGGCGTGAGCAAAAGCAACATCGCCAAGATCCTCGGTTTGAGCCTGGCGACCAATTGGTTTGGCTACATGACCATTGCCGGGGTGGTGTTCAGCAGTGGATTGGTGACAATGCCGCCGGGCTGGAAAATCAGCAGCAGTGCTCTACAAGGCATCGGCGTGCTGTTGCTGCTGATCAGCGTCGGCTATCTGGCTGCGTGTCAGTTTTCCAAACGCCGCGAGTGGTCGATTCGTGGCGTGGAAATCAATCTGCCGTCGTTGCGCATGGCAGTCCTGCAATTGCTGCTGGGGGCGTTGAACTGGTCACTGATGGCGGCGGTGATTTTCACCTTGCTGCCGAGCAAACTGGATTATCCGTTGGTGCTGGGCGTGCTGTTGATCAGTGCGATTGCCGGGGTCATCACCCACATTCCGGCAGGTCTTGGCGTGCTGGAAGCGGTGTTTGTGGCGTTGCTGCAACACGAAGCTTCGCGCGGCAGTCTGGTGGCGGGACTGTTGGCGTATCGGGCGATTTATTTTCTGCTGCCGTTGTTGATCACAGTCGTGATGTATCTGGTGGTTGAGGCCAAGGCCAAGGCGCTGCGAATAGAGAAGAAACCGTCCTGAGAGGGTTGCTGAGGCTGATGCCCTCTTCGCGAGCAAGCTCGCTCCCACAGGTTGAATGCATTCCAAATGTGGGAGCGAGCCTGCTCGCGAAGGCGTCCGAAAGAACACTGAAAGATCAAGCCGACTGAATGATGCTCAACCGCTCACCCACGACCATCTCGGTAATCCAGTCCACCAGAATCGAGGTGTACGCCTGCTGCGACACCGGCTCGCTCAACGCATGATCGGCACCGTCGATAATCCGATGGGTCAGTGAATGGGTCTGCTGACACGCCGCGCGGTAACTCATGATCGCCGCGTGTGGCACGTAATCGTCGGTTTCAGACTCCACCAGCAACACATCGCCGGCGAATTGCGAACAGGCATGCAGCGCCCGATTGGTGTCCGCGCGCACCAGCGTGCTGCGGTAATCACGCAAATCGGCCTTGTCCAGCTCACGCTTGGGTGTGTGCCATTGCTCGTCGCGGTACAGTGCCGGCACGCGCAACGCCAGCCAGCGTACCGGGCGCAGCGAGGTGAGGATCGCCGCCAGGTAACCGCCATAACTGGTGCCGACCACGGCGATCGCCGAGGTGTCGAGCGCCGGATGCGCGAGCAAGCGGTCATAGGCCGCGAGCAAATCACGCAGGTTATCTTCACGCGTAACGCGGGTCAGCGGGATCCCGGTGCCGCCGGTGTGTCCGCGCAAGTCGAAGGTCAGGCACACGCAACCGAGACCGGCGATGCCTTTGGCGCGCTCAAGGTCGCGCTCCTGACTACCGCCCCAACCATGGACAAACAACACCCCCGGCACTTTCGATTTGGGACTGAGAAAGGTCCCGCTCATCTGTTCATCATCAATGTCGATTTGAATGCTTTCGCTTCTAGCCGTCATAGGATTTGACCGTTACGTATTTGAGGAGAAATTCACTGTTTTCAGCCGGTCCGCGATAGACCTCGATGGCGTCCGCCGGCAGCGGCTGATCGATGTAGGTTTCCACCGAAGACACGCGGATCGCGCTCATCCCCGGATCATTGACGAAACTTTGTAGCGCTGCCACTTCGGCGCTGCTGGCACCGCCCATGCGCCAAGATTGCTCGAGCACGCCGCTGCGGGCTTTGCCGTTGCTGTCCAGGCCTTGGGCGATGTCATAGTTGCGCCGCGAAGCGTAGAAGCGCGGGTAGGCTTCATCGGCGGCGCTGTCGAAAATCTGCGCCTGTTCGATGGCCAGCCGTACATCATCCGCTAGATCCAGCGCTAGCAAATCGTCATAGCCGCCCTGCACCACCAGCAGGTTCGAGCCGCCGTACACGTCTTCGCCGTGGGCATCCTTGGTCAAGTATTGATCGCCACAGTAGCTCAGCACCTTGTCGCCGATGAATGACTGGCCGACGCTGTGGGTGACGACATCGCTCAAGTCCTGTTCCAGCACCACGCCCTCGCTGAACTGCTTTGCAATGTCGGGGCGGGCAAGGATTTCGTCGAAGGCGTCGAGGCTCTTGATCACTTCCTGGCCGCGACCGGCGCAGGCATGAACCGGCTTCAAGCGGATCGGGCCGCTGTACAGCAAATGCTCGGCAGCAGGCCGCGCATCTTCCAGCGCAAACACGCTGAGGCCATCGAGTACTACGTTACGCACGCGCTCCGAAAACAATGGCGACCAGCCTTGCGGCGCATGAGCCAGATGACTGCGCAAACCGTGGCTGATGGCTTTGGTGCAGATGAAATCGTGCTCGACAAAGCCACCCCACAAATCGTCAGGGCCTGTGATACCGAGTTGATGAGCGCTGGCAGCACCGACGATGGTTTGCGTCGGTAGCAGATACAGGTCACGGCCGCGGTGTTTGTCCGGGTCGTAGCTGCCGCCGAATTTGCATCCGAGAATCTGCGCCAGCCATCGCGCCAGAGACTTGTTGGTCTGTACTTCATGTTGCGGTGCGTCGGCGCGCACCGAGTGGGCGACGACGATTTTCCTGCGGGGTGTCGGGGTCATGCGTCCCCCTTCCATCGGTTCGATGACTGTAGCGGTGAGAGGTGCAGAGATCAGGCCAACGGCCACTCTACGAAAATCCTAGTCCAATCAGAAACTTGCCAGAGTCGTGCTGGCACCACGCCTGTTTCAATCTGCACGACGGCCCGTAAAATCCCGGCAATTTGCACGATCTATGGCCCTGTGGAATTCAATGTGGGAGCGAGCCTGCTCGCGAAGGCGTAGTGTCAGCGGACAGCAATTTCGCAGATCCACCGCTTTCGCGAGCAGGCTCACTCCTACATTAGATGTTCGTTGCTTTCGGGATCGGGGACACCCCAAACCGTGCCCGATAATCACTCGGCGCCAGCCCGGTGATCTTCTTGAATATCGCACGAAACGCGCCCGGATCCTGATAGCCCACCGTCCAGGCAATGTGATCGATCGTGCCATTGCTGAATTCCAGCATCTCGCGCGCCTTGCCGACCCGCAGATGCTGGCAGTACTCGGTCGGTTTCAACCCGCTCGCCGCGCGAAAACGCCGCAGAAAGGTGCGCTCCTCCAACCCCGCCCGCTCAGCCATTGCCGCCAGCGAAACATCCGTCGCACCGGTGCTTTGCAGCCAGTGCTGCACCTTGAGAATCGCCGCATCGCCATGCCCGAGAATCGGCGCGAAGTTACTGCCGCACTCACTGGCGCTGTCACTGTGCTCGATCACCAGAAATCGCGCGGTGCCGGTGGCAATGCTCGGCCCGAGCAACCTGTCGACCAGACGTAATCCCAGTTCCGACCACGCCATCAATCCGGCCGTGGTGATCAAGTCGCCGTCGTCGACAATCGGGGTATCAGCCTTGAGCTTGATCTTCGGGTAACGCTCGGCGAAGGCCTTGGCCGAGGTCCAGTGGGTGGTGGCGCTGCGGCCGTCGAGCAGACCGCTTTCGGCCAACATCAGCGAGCCTACGCAAACCCCGCCCAGCGTCGCACCGCGGGCATGTTGATCCCGTAACCATTGCATCAGGCTGGCCGGCGCCTGCGCCGCCGAGAACCCGCCGATCGATGGCGGAATCAGCACGGCCAGCAAAGCGCTGTCGTCACCCGCATGACTGGCGTAAGTGCGCGTTGGCGGCTGATCACCTTCGACCTGCCAGTGACTGACCCGCAGCACCGGCAACTGCGCGGCCTGATGTTCGGCAGCAATCCGGTTGGCCACCGCGAACAGATCAGTCAAACCATGCACCGCTGCCATCTGCGCGCCGGGATAGATCAGCACGCCCAGTTCAGCGATGGCAGCCCTTTCTGCGCCCATTGTCAGTTTTCCCCTGTCTATTGTCGGTGCGGCCAATCCTCGAATCGCTGGTCAGCACCAATACTGAAGCCACTTCCAGCCAACACATCGAGGACACACCCATGGTCAAGCAAGCGCTCATCGTAGTCGATATCCAGAACGACTACTTCCCCCAAGGCAAGTGGCCGCTGGCCGGTGCTGATGCCGCCGCCGACAATGCCGCCCGGCTGATCGCCGCGTTCCGCGAGAACAGTGATTCGGTAATACACATTCGCCACGAATTCACCTCAGCGGACGCGCCGTTTTTCACCCCGGGTTCGGAAGGCGCCAAGCTGCATCCGAAAGTGCTCAACCGCGCCGATGAACCGGTAGTGCTCAAGCACTTCGTCAACTCGTTCCGCGAAACCGAACTGCAAGCGATTCTCGACGAACAAGGCATCAAGGAACTGGTGGTGGTCGGCAGCATGAGCCACATGTGCGTTGACGGCATTACCCGGGCTGCGGCGGATCTCGGTTATGGCATGACGGTGATTCACGATGCCTGCGCCAGCCGTGACCTGGAATTCAACGGGCTTACTGTGCCGGCCGCCCACGTCCATGCTGCGTTCATGTCGGCGCTAGGGTTCGCCTACGCCAGCGTGGTCTCCACTGACGAATTCCTCGCCGCCCAGCGCTAAGCAACATTCTGCAAAAACACCAGGCCCGCCTTGCCGCGGGCCTTTTTTCGCCTGTCATAAAAATCTCACGCGTGAGCCATTGATGGCACTTTGAATTGGTTGTAGTGTGGCTCACGCGTGAGATATCCATAACCGAGCCATTGCCATGAAAAGCCGTTCCCCCACCGCGAAATCAGAGAGTCCCAAGGGGGAGCGCGCGAAACCGTCGGCGAAAAAACCGTCGAGCTTCTATATGAAGCAGATGCGCGCAGGCCTGGCAGCTGCCGGTTATGTGAAACACGAAACTTGGGTGCTTCCCGAAAACCGAAGCTTGCTCAAGCAAATGGAGCAACAGCTACGCCAACCGATTCTGGCTGGCTCTTTCATGTCGGAGAATTACATGAGCGCAGGCAACAACTGGACCATCGATAGCCTCTTCAACGCCCTCAAGGCTCTGGACGAGGTGGCTTCGCAAGAGATCACGCTGTCGCTGATCCAGAGCTCCGAACCCAGCATCAAGCTGGAAATGAACGAATTCGGCGGTCTGCCGATTCACATCGCCCTGGCCGGCCAGCAGATCATCGTCGACACCGTGCTGGTGGACATCGATTCGATCTCGGACGTAGCGGCCTTCAACGACGCCGTGTTGCGCAGCCGGGAAATGTTCCCGCTGTCGTCGATCGGTATCGAGTCGATGCCCAACGGGCAGACCGTTTACAACATGTTTGGCGCCCTCAGCGCCGACTCGAGCCTGACCAACGTCGTCACCGAGGTGAAAACCCTGGTCGACAACGTGCAGCGCGCGAGCGAAGCCTTCGAACACTTCTTCAAGTAATCAACAGGGAATATCCAATGACTCAGTCCATCTGGAGCAAGTTGTTCACCGCACTGCGCGGCGGTGCCAATGAAGTCGGCGAAGCGATCGCTGACCAACAGGCCCTGCGCATCCTCGACCAGGAAATCCGTGATGCCGACGGCGCGCTGTCGAACGCACGTCGCGAACTGGTCACCATCATGGCCAAACACAAACTGGCGGCAGACCGCGTGAGCGAGTACGACGCCAAGATCAAGGATCTGGAAGCCAAAGCCATCTCGGCGCTGAACGCCGGCCGTGAAGACCTGGCGCTGGAAGTGGCCGAAGCGATTTCGACCCTGACCAACGAACTGGATGTTGAGAAAAAGCAGAGCGACGAGTTCGGCACTTACGCCGAAAACATGCGCAAAGACATCAGCAAGGCCGAATCGCGGATCAAGAGCCTGCGCCAGCAAGTGGACATGGCCAAGGCCCGTGAAAGCGTGCAGAAAGCCCAGGTCAGCGCTTCCATCGCCAGCGGCGGTGCCAATGGCAAACTGGAAACTGCCGTCGGTACCTTGAACCGCCTGCAAGCCAAGCAGCAGCAACGTGCTGCCGAGCTGAGCGCGGCGGACGAACTGGCTGACGCGTCGACCGGCAACGACCTGGAACGCAAACTGCGCGACGCCGGCATCACGCCGAACGAAGGCAGCGCCAACGCGATTCTTGAGCGTCTGAAGCAAAAGTCTTCCCAGTAATCACTGCGGAAAAACAACCTGTGGGAGCGAGCTTGCTCGCGAAAGCGTCGTACCAGTCGACATCGATGTTGACTGACACGCCCTCTTCGCGAGCAAGCTCGCTCCCACATGGTTTACGGCGTGTCGTTCGCCGCTCAGCCCGGTACACTAGCCACGCTTTTTCGCCGACGAACACTTCCACCCGCTTCAAGGAACGTACCCATGGGATGGTTTAAAGACTTGCTGGGCACCAGCAACTGGCAGACCGCTGCGCCAACGCCGACCGTTGTCAGCGGTCCACTCGGCATGGCGCAAGGCAAAGCCGTCAGGTTCGATACGACGCTGGCGCTGTTGCTCGACGGTTCGACCACGGTGCGCGTGCCCTTCGATCAGGCGATCTGGAGTCACGGCTGGGTCGACCTCGGCCAGTCCAATAAACTGCACCGCTATTACATGAACGACGAGGATTTCTGGCTGCAGATCCACGTCACCGGTGACGATCAGATCGAATCGGTCACCCTGTTCAACTACCTCAGTTACGTGACCGTCAACAGTGACGCCGAACTGCAGCGCCTGGCCGGCCCCAACAGCCAGATCGGCTTGCCCGCCTACAACCACGACGGTGTCGAATACAACCGTGAGTGGGGCACCGAACAAGGCCAGACCGAACTGGTACCGATGACCGAACAAGTGGTCAATCCGGACGAGAGCTACACCATCGAACATCACTCCATGCTTTATGCGCGCGAGACCGGCCTGACCGATCGCCGCGAATTGCTGCTGTTCTCCGTCGAGCAGGACGAAGAAGGCACCGTCAGCCTGAGCACCTCGCTCGGCATCTCGCTGTACACGACAGATCTGAGCACCATTTAAAAAAGGAAGTTTTTCATGCTGGAAGTGCTGGCCGTTTCCCTGAACAAAACCGCACTGGTCGGTTTCGTCGTCTACCTCATCGGCGCCGTACTGTTGTTCATGCTGTTCCAATTCGTCTACACGCGCATCACGCCGCACAAGGAGTTCGAGCTGATTCGCTCCGGCAACGTTGCCGCCGCGATCGCTTTGTCCGGCGCGATCATCGGCTTCGCGATTCCGACCAGTAACGTGATTGCATTTTCGGTGAATGTTCTCGATTTCGTGCTCTGGGCGGTGATTGCCGCCGTCGTGCAACTGCTGGCGTTTCTGGCCACGGGTGTGGTGCTCAAAGGCACTTCGCAACGCATCGCCAACGGTGAAATCGCTTCGGGTATCTATGTCGCTGCGGTCGCGATCAGCGTCGGCATGCTCAATGCGGCGTGCATGACACCGTCCAACTGATCGGCAGGAAGCCTTCGATGAAACGCAGCAAATACGTTCAGTTGTCCCTCGCGGCCTCGGTGGCCATGGCCATTTCCGGCCAGGTGACAGCCGCGGATCAACCGCGCAATTTCCAGAGCCTGGAACAGTGTGTCGGCGCCGAAGTGGCTGCCGACGTCTGCTCCAGCGCCTACGTCGCCGCCCTGACCGAACACCGGCGCATCGCCCCGGTGTACAACGACAAGGCCAAGTGCGATGCGGACTTTGCCGCCGATTGGTGTCAGAAGAATTCCGACGGCCGCTTCGTGCCGAAACTCGGCGGCTTCAAAGTGCCGAAAGACGGTGAGCCGGCGCAGAATCTCGACGCCATCGCCGGCGCGCAAATGCCTGCGGGTGATGCGGCGGCTGTGCAGAGTGTGCAAAACACTTCGCACACCTCCAGTGGCGGTGGCAACGGTTGGCTGACCGGCTGGCTGATTGGCAATGCGATGAGCAACAACGCCGAACGCACGGTTTACCGCGATCGCGAAACGCGCCAGCCCTACAACACCTCGACGCAGTACCGCAGAGCCGACACCACGACGCGTAGCCAAGCGGATTACGAGAGCAGTAAAAGCAAACCGGTCAACGTGGCTTCTTCGACCTCACGCGGCGGCTTCGGCAGCCAGTCCAGTGCGCGTAGCGGCTGGGGTGGTTGGGGCAGCAGTTCTGGTTCTGGTCGTTCGAGCAGCTGACGATGAAGAAGATCCTCTGCGCCGAACGCCCCGACTGGAAACAGACCGCCGAGAGCCTCGGCTTCATGTTTCACACCATCGACGATCAGCCGTACTGGGACGAAAGCGCGTACTACCAGTTCACGCTTGCGCAAATCGAAAACGATCTCGAAGACCCGACCACCGAACTGCACGAGATGTGCATGGATCTGGTCGACCGGGTGGTCAACAGCGAAGAGTTGCTGGATCGCCTGAGCATCCCGGCGGCGTACTACGACATGATCCGCACGTCCTGGCGGGAAGGTCATCCGCATCTGTATGGGCGCATGGACTTTTCCTACAGCGGCAACGGCCCGGCGAAGCTGCTGGAGCTCAACTACGACACGCCAACCAGTCTTTACGAAGCGGCGGCTTTCCAGTGGGGCTGGCTGGAGCAATGCATCGAGCGCGGCACGCTGCCGCGCCATGCCGACCAGTTCAACAGCATCGATACCAAGCTGCATCAGGCCTTCGCCGAGCTGCAACTGAAGCGGCCGTTCTACTTCGCCTCAATGAAAGATTCGGTCGAAGACAAGGGCACCACGGATTACCTGCGCTTGATTGCCGAGAAGGTCGGTATCGAATCGCGGCATATCGATATTGAAGACATCGGCTTGACCGCTGAAGGTCGCTTTGTTGATCTGGAGGATCGCTGGATCCCCCACCTGTTCAAGCTGCATGCCTGGGAGTTTATCTTCCACGAACCGTTCGGCGCGGCGATTGCCGAGTGCGACACGCAGTTTTTCGAACCAGCATGGAAAGCCATCCTGTCGAACAAAGGCGCGCTGCCGTTGCTGTGGGAACTGCACAAGGGTCATCCGAATCTGCTCGCGGCGCATCTCGATCCGGATCCAGCCAGTGCTGTGCCCAAGGGCTGGGTACGCAAACCGTACTTTTCCCGGGAAGGTGCCAACATCGAGCTGCAAACGGCGGAAGGTCTGATTGTCAAAGAGGACGGGCCCTACACCGATGCGCCATTCATCCTGCAGGAATTTGCGCCGCTGCCAAAGTTCGATCACAGCTACACGCTCATCGGTTCCTGGGTGATTGGCGATCAGGCGGCGGGGATTGGCGTGCGTGAGGACAACAGTCTGATCACCAAGGATTCAAGCCGGTTTCTGCCGCATTTGATCCTCGATTGATCGCTTCGGCACGGCAGAGGCCGGGCATAAAAAAACCGTAGCGTTGGCGCGCTACGGTTTTTTTATGGCTGTGTCTTACGACAGCTCTGTCGTGCGCGAGCGATCCGTAAGCGGAGCATCCGCATTGGCGGTCTCGGTGGCGGCAATGCCGGCCATCCTGCGACGGGAGATTTCCGCGCCGCGACGACGCAATGGTGTTTCGACGAACCGATAATTCAGTTCGCTACACACCAGCATGATCAACAACGACGTGAGCAAGAGTTCAACCGTGTAGTCCGCCCCCAGCGTCCCGCCATTGCTGCCGGCCATGCGCGTCCAGATTTCGGTACTCAGGTGGTAAGCGAATACATGCACGACGTACAAGGCGTATGAGCGCGAGCCCAGCCAGTCGAACAACCCGCGCAACAGCGCAGGACAATAGATGTAGCCTTTGTCGTAACTGGCCAGCCAGACCATGATCACTGCGGTTATCGCGATCAGGCCGACAGCAATCGGCATTACGAGCAATTGCGCCGCGATGGCCCCCAACATGTACAGAAGCCCCAGGGTCAGCGCCAGGCGCTTGAACAGACTGGCGCCGAGCGCGACCGGCTCAAGTTCCTTGTACAGCGGCGTGCGTGTGAACAGGCAGAGCAGAATCCCCCACATCATCGCATCGAGCCGGAACGAAAAAAGCATCGGTGCCGGCGCTGCGCCAAAGGCATTGCGATCAAAGCCGAACTGCGCGGCGATCAGCGCGATCAAGACAATCACTCGCCAACGTGTCGAGGTCACCAGCAACAGGAACAACGGGAAGATGAAGTAAAACTGCTCCTCCAGCGCCAGGCTCCAATACACCGAATTAGGCCCCAGAATCGCGCCGTACTGATTGGCCAGATTGCCCGAGAATGTCGCAACAGCGGTGAAGCTGCGCAAATTGTCGAACCAGGACTGGAAGGCGTTCGACTGGTTGAAGAAAATCGAGAACACCAGTGGGATCAATACCCACAGCCATGCCGTCGGCAAAAGGCGATACGCACGGCGGATCCAGAAGGAAGTCGCGGCCATGCCAAACCGGTTCTGCTGGCGGTTTTTATCGAAATAATCGAGATAAGCCTTACTGACCACGTATCCGGAAATGCAGAAGAACAGATCCACCCCGGTCCAGGGTGAATACACCGTGAACAGTTTGCTCAGGAACACTCCCTGAAACGGCAGCAATTGAGGAAGATGGGCCATGATCGTCATGAGGATGGCCGCCCCGCGCAAATACTCGATTTCCTTGTTTTTGCTACTGCTCATTGGACTCTCTTGTTGTTGTGTATGAACAGTCTGCAAAGCTGTTCTGGCGAAGACGGACAGGTTCAACAGTCGACGGCACGGATCATGGAACGGCTGGCAACGGCCTTCAAGACTCTGAGCGTAACTTTATCGAGATATCGACGAAGACTGGTTGGTCAGTTGGCGGTCATCGCCTTGAAGTGCGCACCCAGAAACGACAAAACCCCCGCAATGCGGGGGTTTTGGTCAAATCAGATCAGCATCAGAACGGTTCTGCTTACCAAAAAAACGTCAACAGAAAAATTCTCTTTTTAGATCAATGCAATATAAATCTAACACGTGCCAGCTTCGCAATATAAATCTAACACGTGCCAGCTTCAAAAAAATTGTAAACATAACCAGGATCTAAGGGTGTGTTGTTTAGATTTTCCTGACTCATCACGACACTCCGCTAGTTACCTACATTGCCGGTACTCCGCGCACTACACGAACAAGTCTTGCAGGAGGACCTACACTGCCGATCAGAAGATTAGTCGACCGGATAGATCATTTGATGAACAACCTCAAGAAATGTAGTGTACATCTCATCAAATAACGGAGAAACTTCAGAGGCGCTTTCCAAAATTCGCTCATGCTCATCTATAATTTTGTTTAAGCTATTGAGCGAAAAACAGTTCTCCACATCCGAGATAGTCAAAATCAAATTATGCGAATAATCAATATGCTTGTCGAGGCACCACTCAACATTCACCCCTTTTTCTCCTAGCGCTAAATAAACACTAGAGCTTAAGGCACTACCTAGAATATCACTACCACAGCCGCACTGACATAACAATGGACGGTATTCCTGACCGAAAGTTTTAGCCCTGACAACTCTTATTTCTCGAAACAAACTTTGATGTACAGAAAAAGACACATCCATCATGTTTTCGAAAATAGATAAGCCATCAAAAATCACATACTCAACCCCATCCGCCTCTAAACTTTCAGAAAGAGACACGCTTCCACACGTTGAATAGAACCCAATAAATTTCTGAGCTCCGTGCTGTATCAATCTGTCGAGGATTGAACACTCATCTCCAGCATAAACCGGGCGCTGAGATCTGGAAAAATGCTTACAACTAACTAGATACGTGACATTATCTAATTGAGCAATCAAATCTTTTCCTTGATCCGGCCCCACTGAAGGAGGCTCTAGCACTGTGTAGCCTTGACTACCTAAATAGTAGCTCGCGAAATATTCCCATTGATGCGAACTAAGCTGATCGAAGATATTCATCAAAACTCCTCAACCGCAAGAAAGAAGCCAGCATTGATAGACCGCATGCGCTGTAAAATTCTTGAAACAAAAAGTCGTTTATGACTGTGGTATTCGCTCAAATCAATATTTGGATTTTCACGCAAGTAGTCCTTAAGCTGACCATTCCAGATATTGAACTGATCAGGATGCAATACCTGATTAACTTCCACCCAGCCACATGGAGTATTATCCTCGCAAACTTTAAATATGCAGCGCTTTAAACCGTATATAAAGTACAGCTTATCTTTCGAGAGATGAACAAAAGCTGCCGACCACCCTATTGCAAGAGGGCCTTCCAATATATCTTTACCGCATCCACACATACAAAAAAGCGGCTTATATTCCGCCTTATTTTCTTTATTCAAATAGTAATTCCAACTCCACTTCCAACCATCCTCTCTACCACCAAAAAACTTATCGATAAAATGAGAGCTAAAATATGGAAGAAGCACTGACACCTGCACACCACCAATTAATTCCACATGACTACTCAAAGTTTTGAGGCGCGCCTGTAGGCTAGTCGTAAACTCCCCGGAATAAAAACCAATAAACCCATCTGCATTGGCACGCCGCATACGCGAAATTAGATCCTTTTCGATGCTAGTGCCGATAGGACCACCATTAATGTTGTGCCGTAAACTTACTAAAAATCTCTTTCCTTCAATGCTGAACACATCAAAATCAGATATCCAATCACGATCCCATCCAGCCTGCTGAAGAAACTCCAGACCAAATTCACGCCACTTTTCTTCAGACCAACACTTTATGTCTTGTAGATAATTCATCCCTGTATCCTTTGTTATAACCTATCATTCTGTCTGCTAGCAGAGGTACCATCCGAAATGAGAGCAACTGATCAAGTTTCCTTATATACCGCTCTACCACCATGCGCGTCGACTGAAGCCATGAGTGACAAGGGCTAGGATGAATACAATCACCAACCTAATTGCCCTTACGGTACTAAGCTGGGCTATCAAAGCCGTCCGCATTGGCCTCAGTTTAAGACAAAGAGGTGTCTACGAAACCAGGGGGCGACTCACACGGACTGACAAAACCACCCTATAACGAATTTTGTAAGGCAGCGGACACGGCCATTTGGCGTCAAAATGAGTGCCATTGAAGGCCCACCCGAACGGTGTCATCATCTGGCCATTAATCGGACAGGGATTTCCACGATGACGCCTTTTGCATCAGCCGACTTTCAAGCCATCAGCGGTATGCGCTTCAATGGCTAAGCCAACTCTTCTCTGCCGCCATACCGGGCAGCAGATACCCTATCAAATTAACCAGGGGCCGGTTCCCACCTATGTGCTCCAGTTACAGGAGCAGTGGGAGGCCGAGAAAACCAAGGTCGTGCGGCAGCTCCTGGCTGACGTCCCTGCAGCTGCTGCCGACCGGGATTTACTCTTTCAGCAGCTACCGATCTATGGCCTGTCGGATATCGGATGGCGGTGGCTCGACAAAGCCATGGTTTTAAACACTGACGAGTACCACTGGTTTTTCCTCAGTGCCCAAGGACGCATCCAAGCGACGTGTGTGATCTACCATCCGAAGGAAAGCCGGATGGATGGTGAACGAATTTTCTATGTCGATTACGTAGCATCAGCGTACTGGAATCGAGATCGTCCGAATTATGTGAAGCAGTTTGGGAGTGTCAGCCGGATCCTGATAGCCCACGCTGCGCGCTTTGCAATGAATACCCTAGGCTACCGACCGGGGTTCTGTCTGCATTCGCTTCCGACAGCCGAAGGCTACTACCGATTCCTCGGTTTGGTTGAGTACGAAGCGGACGCCGACAAGGAAAACCTCCGCTACTTTGAGGCTCCCGCTCACGTTGCTGGGAAATTAGCTGGGGAGGCGCATCATGTCTGATGTCCCAAATGGCATCCCAGAAGATTTCGAGGTCTACCCATCCTCGCGGGCCGCTGCGGAGGACTTCACCGCAGCACTCGCAAGTCTGAGGCAAGCGTTGAAGCCAGCCGATGCTAAAACGCATGCACGACCTGGTGAAGTGTATGAAGACTTCATCATCCGGCTTGCGCTCAACGCGACCAGCAGTAATGCCGTGCTCTATCGAAAGAATGACTCCGCTGAAGAAACCAAGATCCAAGCTTGGTTGTCGCTGATCAGCGAGAAATCTAAGATCGCCGTATTGAGCCGAGTCATCCCTCGGTTCCAAGGTTTGAGCTTAGAGCAGCTTCGTGAAATCGCGCTTATCAGTATGGAACCTGACCGCATCACCACTCTTATCGATCACTTAGCCAGCACTTATGGGGTTCTCTTGGTGGTGGAGCCTGGTTTCAAGTCTATGAAGATGGACGGTTGTACGTTCAAACTCTCGGGAGGTACACCGGTTGTGGGAATAGCGATTCGATACAATCGCTATGACAACTTCTGGTTCACGCTTATGCATGAGTTGGCCCATGTTCATAAGCACTATGACTACCTAGATAGCCCTATCCTGGATGACCTGGAAGAGGATGCCGACTCTGATCGGGAGGTCGAGGCAAACATCATTGCTAAAGACAGCCTGATCTCCAGGCAGCATTGGCGGATGGCTTGGAATGTTAGAGCTGAAAAAAGACAGTTACTGGATCTCTGTGGTAAAGCAGAAATTCATCCGGCTATTATGGCGGGTATGATTCGCCATCAGTCCAGAAACTATAAACTTTACCCTGAGCTACATCACAGCATGGACGTTAAACGTGCTTTCGGGTTCGCCAATGATTAAGTATGTTCCATTTCTGAAGTTCAAGCAGAACGAAATTCAAGGCGTAGGAGTGCTCGATGATGCGATTCGTAATCAGATCGCACCAATGTACGACATTCCTCGCTCTCAGAAAGTAATGACTGAGGCGGAGATTCTTGAACGCCTTAGAATTGCGGATAAGACTCTCAAGGCCACGCAGAAGGAAACGATAGCCTACAAGTTTTTTGTCGACAATTTTGATGTCGATGACAGCATCGATTTGGGCGGTGTTCCCCAATATCGCACTATCCTGAATAAGCTTTCGCATTACCCAATCATGCCTGTTCTCGCTTTTGATCGCCATGCTGATCATAACGTTGCAGCCCTCGATTTCATTAAGGCACGGCCAGGTTCTGAGGCTGGGATTCGGCTGCAGATGGTGGACATTGATAGCTATAACCTTACGAAAAGTAACCTGCAGGCCCTGTGGGTTGACTTGTCCGCTGCCAAACCTCAGTCAGTGATTTTGCTAATTGATTTGCGCATCATCGATGACCCTATTCACGCCAAGAAAAAAGTAGAAAAGTTCCTGGCTGGGTTCCAAAAAGATTTTCAGGTGACTGCTGCTGTCGTGAGTGGTTCAGTCGTTCCGGCCTCAATTGCGGGATTGGTCAAAACCAACGCTGAAGCTCATATTGATCGTGAGGAGTACAAACTCTGGCGAGCTCTTAATTCAACCCCTGAATTCGACAAGGTTTTGTTTGGAGATTATGGAATAATTAGTCCGGAATATTCTGATCTGGATATCGAACCAGAGCTGATAAGCGGCATGGCGGCCCCTAAGGTGTTTTATACCTACCACGAAAAATTCTTCATTGTTCGGGGAAGGCGGTTCAAAACTCACAAATACAGCCAATACTTTGATATCTCGGATAACATTGTTAGGCAGGCGTTCTTCAGGCTTCCAGGGGACTCGTATGGGGAGCAATACATACATGACCGTAGCTTCAAGGCTGCGGTACGAGCGCCCAAGACGGGCAACCCTGGTACGTGGATCAAATGCTCAACGGCTGCTCACATCACATTCGTTGTCAATAATATTTGAACGCCTTTCCACGAGGGCGCTTTGGATGCCTGCCAAGGCGTCGTCGCGGCTCAGCTGAAAACTGATCTGCTCTGCAATCGTATCTCGGTTGAACGACTTTTTGAAAATGACCCTTGGATGTGCAGTTGCCAGGGCTGTAAGTTCTGCCTTCCAAAGCATAAGAAGTGCATCTTTCTTAGAGAACATGGGGTTGCTACCCGCTTTGCGTAGATAGCGTAAGGTTGTTCGGTCTTTTCCAGGTGCGGCGAGAATCACCCCCCAGTAGGTTGGAATTCTCTCCATCGCAAATCTAATATGATTTTCAGTAGTTACTAAGGTCAACTTAGGGAACGACCGAGAGTAAAATTCCGATTGCAATAAAACGCGTCGAACGTTGTCAGTTTCGCCTTTTATCTCGTAGCAATGCATTTGGCGGTAGCACGCAACCACATCAGCAATAGCATTACCATTATCTATGGTGAGCTCTTCGAGCACCCGAGCAGGTCTTGGCGACCGCTTCATCAGATGGTCAACTAAAGCGCTTCGAATTTCTTTATCTCTGAGCACTCTGAGCTCCAGGCGGATGCAAACGCAAGATTTTAGCCTATGAGCCCCTCGGTTGGGAGTGTGATCAGGCTCGGTATTGCCCATTCCGACTGGCGACACCATGCGGATTGCAGGACGCTCTAGCAGTGTCGCCTGGATAAAGGACTTATCCAAATGAGTGAATCTCTAGGTCGTGCACGGTGGCCCGGGGTCACGTGGTTACTCATTATGCGGGTTGGTGAGATGCCATGGTTTGGGCGTGCCCCTACCGGGGGCGGCTGTCGTAAACCAAGCCCACACGCAAGCGTTGGTCTTGGCGGTTGAAGGCTTACATCCGCACGTCACGCGCTCCGCTTATAGGCACTCGCGCAACAGGCCAAGCAAGCCCGACACGCGTCTGCCTACCCTCCACAGAGACCTGAATGAAGATCAGGGTTAGGGTCGCATCACCCACGCGTTTTCTTGCGATCTCGATACATTGCCAACCCTAAAAGCTCCTCGGAAAACTGTTTATGCACCCTCTCACGAATCGAGTCCTTACGGGTTTGCATTGCACTCGAAAGATGCTCGACCGTAAATTCATACTCCCCATAGCCTTGCGAGAGTTTTTGCATGGCATCCGAGATGGCAACAATCGAGCATGCCAACTGCCGACAACCTTCAGGGGATGCTGCATTCCACGCAAAACGCGGCGAATAGCGGAGCATGGTATGGCATGACACCAGCTTTTCTATCACAGGCCGTAACGTCAATCTATCCTGCGAAAGCTCCAGTATCGGCTCTGGCGAGTACCAAAGCCATTCGTCCACAGTTTCACCCACTAGAGGATTGATGAGCGCCTGAAAAGACTCGTGAGGGCGCTTGAAAAGGATTTCAGAGGCGGTGTCTGAATCTGTGAAAATCCGCATCCCTTTGCCCATCGTCTCGTAGGTAGCAGCCCGTGTCACAGCATCGCCAACAATGAAGGCACCAATAGAATGATCGATTTTGTTAGGCTCGTGGACATCTCCAAATGCAAGACCCCCGCGACATAATAAACCCGCCTCAATTGCTTCGTGCATCAAGAAGCGTCCCGCATCCGTTACCGCGCATATATCTTCTGACCAAAGAAATGCACAATCAGATAGTTGCGCCAGCTTCACCGCCTTAAACCGTCGGCCTGTTCGCATCAATGCCTTTCGAAAGGCCAACAAAATCTGCGCAGCGAGCAGTTGATGTGGAAATTTTCCTCCAGGCTTAATTTTCCATGGCATGTATTCTGACTCGGTCAGCTTGAGCCTCCCTCGAGTAAGGGCGCTGAATCCGAGCATATCTACAAACAGCACCGCTCCCTGAAAACTACGCATACATTCTTTCCTGCATTCTTGTGTTTTTGATAATTTGAGCGACCGATCTGGCGCAACATCACGCTCCAAGGCGGGCCTCAAATACTCTGGTTGGTCAAAACCCCAATGCTAGCCACTCCTCGAGCTAGACGTCTTCTGAAGTAGCCTAGGATTAACGTCAACCAATAGTTTTTTTGGATGTCATCTCCTATTTCCCTCCGCCGAATACAGGAACACGATGGACTCTTATTTGAATGCGACGCTGGGCACGTTCTTCACCCCACGTATGGAAATCAGACTATTCGACAAAGCAGAGAAATTTGCTGGGGACACTGCCACGAACGGCAGCGTGCTCACGTATTTTCATGAACACGTCCACTACTTCCAAACGCTATTCACTGGCTATGGACACATCCAGTGGAGCAGCTATCGACAAGCCACGGGATTCACATCACAGGATGTGGGAAAAGCTGCGCCAAGCCATGGGTGCACCAAGAATCCCCTTGTCTAACTGCAACACCCGACCGGACATCCACCAGTACGCCCAGTTTCTTGGACAGGTCTTTGCAGAGCAGAATAAGCTCAGCCAAGCTCGTTTCGTTAGCATCCCTGGCATCAAGACTTTAGATGCTCTCAAGCTGGTACTCATCAAAGAGCCATGGCAAATCAATCCTGTAATTGAATCAGCGAACGGCCAGCGAGAGCTCTGCACGAAGGATATTTTGGAAGGTCACGCGTTTTTTCTAGAACGTTCCTTCGCGGAAAATCTGCTCTCATTTCCTGAAGCCGCCGCTTGGGTCAGAGAAGGGATATCTGACGTCTACACTGCTGCTTACGACTGGTTCATTACGGAGTGCGGGCAGAACACCAGGAGTCTTTTCCCAGTCATCTGCGATCTATCACTGCAGATCAGCTGGAAAACCGTGAGTCCAACCACAGCTCATGAATGGCAAGCATCTAACCCTTCGTGGCGATTTTATCTGCTTACCAAGGCACTAGCTGCTGCGCCGGAAATCGCCGCCGAAATGAACAGCGATTGGAGTAAAAGCTACCTAGCAATCTGTGATCGGCTGCTGCACGCATGTAATTTCATAGGTCTCAGCCAAATTCTGGCAGAACGGCTTCAAGCGCTCTTGGATCTCGAGCAGTCTCCTGGATTATCCCCAATGCAGCACATCATGAAGAGGGCAATGGAGCAGAGGGTTCAGCAGCCCTGGATATCGGTGAACCCGATACAAAACACTGCAGAGCTCGAGATGCTATTTAATGAGTTCCGCATACCCGCAGTATTGGTCGAAGGGCGGTACCAAGCTCAATCAACCCTTGACGACGCTGTCGTTACCGAATTGATAGGCGAGCTCCACTCCCAAGCGTTCATGGATCAATTGCTCGGCAACCCATCTTCATTCGCACGCAACACTAACAGCCTTGAATGTGGATTCGCGAAGTATGGGGTACACAATGGCTGTCCTCACCAGGTTAGTGGCGAATGCATCGGACGCTTTGATCCGAAAGAAGGGCTACCTATGCCCATGCTCATCGATGAACATGGAAATATCGATGGGTGTACTTTTGGTGCGTTCTTCAAACTCTCTGGCATGAACGTAGAGGATCTGGTCGTTGATTACGATGCAAAATTCTTGAAATGATTTCCTCCATCTCCAATGGCAGATAACCATCATCTGCACGCCCCTCGGTGACACATGAAATCAACATCTGCTTGTGAACATTGAGTATCTGCAAGGACTTTTGCCACCAGGTCACCGTCCGGCCAAGTCACATTTCGGCGCCAGAGGTCAATGACACGCATAGGGGGCAGGATAAAACCGCAAAAGACAGACAGCAGCGCGGGTCAGAACAGGACGGAGCAGGGTGCACCGTCCCATAGCCCTCCTCTCCGGATATGCGAAACACTGACCCAAGTGCCAGTGATCCGCATCGCCTTCACACCCAGATGACCCTGCCCTCTCGCAGCCAAAAATGCGACTTACAGCCATTTTTTAGCCACACTGATGGGTGCAGCGTTGGCCGTCCTAAGAAATCGGTACTGCATGTCCACCTTGGCGTCACATCTTGCGGCAGTGATAGCTCTATCGTCCGACCACAACCGCATGGACATCTGAACCCAACGCACCAATCCTCCGAGCCATCCTGAACTAGAGTTAGGGTGCGAAAAGGCAACCGGCTAGGCAGGACATCGCCCTGAACCACCTGTAATTTCCTAGCGGGCAGCAGGCCGTCGACCCAGCGATACAGAGTTCTTTTTACGGCTTTGAGCATCACACACCACCTGCCAAGTCAGCGATCCCGAGCAGCGGCTCAGCGGCGCCAAGCGCAAGCCCTGGATCTGAGGTCTTCGGAAAGTCATTTTCAGCGGTGAACTCCTGCTCCGCTTCTCTGAACTTAATCAAGGTTCGCGCGTAGTTGTAGTTTGGCTCTTCACGCATTGGAAATGCTCTGGCCAAAAACTCCATCACGCATGAAGATGCCGCGAGCATGTTCAGGGAAATCACAGCGGGAGCTTCCTCATGGAACCCTCGAATGTACCCATGCTGAAGCTGCTGCTGATAGGCGTCAGGATTCGCAGCCAGAAGACTCTCGGCGCGAAGCGATTCACCGGTGTAGACCTCACGATCAGAGAGAGATGATCCACCAGGCTGCACGTAATCTATGCGGCCATAAACTCCTGCGATCATCACTCCCAACTCATCTTTCATCGTAGGAATGAGCACGCCAACATCAAGGAGCGGGATGAGAAAACGGCTAGCGATTCGATCAGCGATCATCCTGGCGTATCGCGTGTCCACACAGCAGAAGAGAATGTCCGCATCAGCGGCCGCTAATACTGCCTCACGAGTCACAATCGATTTTGCAATCGGGCGGGCCACTCCTTTACCCCGCACACGTTCGATGGAGCTCGCGAACATCTCCACCTTGAATACCGAGGAGGCCGCATCCTCCAGGGTGCTGTTGAGTATCCGGTTGAGATTGCGCTCCTCAACGCGATCATGGTCAATCAAGATGATCTCGCCAAAGCCCAAACGGGTAACTTGCTCGGCCACAACTGAGCCCGTGCCAGAGACCCCGATGACGGCCACACTCAGCTTCGCCAACGCCTGAGTCATTTCAGAAGTGAATGCCATCGGCGCTCCAGATCTATCGTCCAGGACTGCATGGCCTTCGACTCCGTCGAAATACAACCGTATGTCGTCACCGATTACTGAGACCAGCCGTACATTGGTAGGGCGTTGCGAATCATCGTACGTACGAGCCACCACCCTGCCGTCTGGGATCATGACACCTGAGCCATGGATGACCTCCACTCCAGCGTACAGCGATCGCATGGTGATTTGATCGCTTTCATCATCCAGTTCTGAAAAGCCCAAGAAGCCGCCTGGGTGAGAATGGACGAGCATGATTGAAGATTGAGTTTCCTCACTCTGCGCTATAGCAAGTTCAAGGTACTCGCCAGGCCAATTCAGAAAACCCTTCTCCCTGACGCACGCTCCATGGGGTACCGGGATCACAGATTTAGCGAGCAACTTGGTGCGTTCACCTTCGTGTCGCGTGCAGATGAGGATGGCCGCTGCTTCCAAACCGTCCCCCGGGAACAGATGTTCCCGGAGTACGGAGTGCAGGGCTTCGGTCATTACGAGCGTCGCCCCAGTTTTCATTGACCAACCTCCTTGTGAAGGCAGCCTTCGACCAGAGCCAGTTGAGAAATGATGTTATCGGCATGCGGATTCCACGGGACAGTTGTCCGGTGACGTGACCACCCCTGGAAGCCCAAACCATCGATCTGAGCCGTCAGTTGCACGTTGGGAGGGAGCACACCTGTGGCCAGCGACACATGGGGGTACAAGTAGAAGCTGTCCAACGGCTCGACCGGGTAACCTGCCAGGACTTGAATTGCCAGCTGGACATATTGGTGGTTGTAGCCCGTCGGCAGTTCATAGTCGTGGATCACCAAATAACGCAGACCATCTGTGCCGATGCAGGTTTCCCAGCGCAAGCCAAGCTGGTCAAGGTACACCGTGTCAGCTGGCAGCAAGTTGAAAACACGACGGGCCGCTGTTGCGACTTCACCGTTCCCAACATCCTTAGGAGTGAACCGCAGCTTCTCAATGCCCGGAGTGCTGAGGTCAACAATCGCGTCCATGCTAGTCAGTTCGGAATGATGCCCTGCAGCCGTGAGGGTAATCTTCCAATGCTGGGAGACATCCAGCCCAGCGCGCAAAGCAGCTTCACGAACACTGATCTGTGGCTTGTCGAACTCCAAGGTACGACCTTGGATCTTGAGCTTCCAGATTGCCTTACGGATGACAAAGCGCTCAATGCCCTCCTCACCCAGGTTGATAACGTCAGCGTCTGCGATTTCACGATCAGCTTCTTCTTCCAGCTGCTGCACTAAGCGCATGTTCTCAGCAATCTGTGCCAGCTTCCGCACTGTGTGGCCATTGATGATCTTGCACGGCCATTCGTAACGCTGACCATCGACCGCGAAGAAGTAAGAGCGATCGGATTCGACCACGATGAAGCGGCGCGACGTTGCAGCCAAATCCACAAGCTCGTCCGGGCGAACATCTTCGAAAGCCCCGGATGGAAGTGCCTGAAGAATCGTAGGCATCTGATCGGGGAGAAACCCTCCTGCACGGGCAATCTGTGTACCGATCGGCGTCTCGTCGTTGAGGGGAACTGGTTTGAATTCGAGATCCAAACCAGCGATGAAAATATGATTCTGAGTAAATTCGTTCATACGTATCTCCACACGCCTTTTCTCAGGCGTGAACAGGTGCCCTGACGGGCGTCATGAGTGCGTCAGAGCATCGAGTAGCCTTGACTACCCGACGGCGCATGAAGATACTGAATTTGTGCTTGCATTCTTCATGCACTCGCTGGGGCGCAATTGCAGTTGCGTTTCCCAGCACCTCAGACTCGGTTACCGGTTAGGTTCTTTCTTCGCTAGTCCATTCGTTCCCTCCTTGATTCCCCCTTCCGTCGTAGCGTCTCCGCTCATCCGGGCGTTAAGCCTATTCTCATTGTCATACGGTCAAGCTGACCGATTACACGCTTCGGCTTGCCTAAACATAGAGCTCAATCCAACAATATTGCTAAGCTCTACATCCCTTCCCACCGAACGCTGGCATATCAGGCCACCGAACGACGACCTCACTGTGCGCCTGATCGAGCCACCCTGTCAACAGGGTTTTTTTCGTTCGGTACAGTGGTACACTCACCGAACGACTTAGGAGGTGATTACGGTGGCATCAAGCCTTGGAATGAAAATCGGCGCCAGGAGGCGAGAGCTCGGCATATCATTGGAGCGACTTGCGGAGCTAACGGACTCCAGTAAAAGCTACCTGTGGGAGCTCGAGAACCGAGACAAACCTAATCCGTCAATGGACAAGGTGAACAAGATTGCACTCGCGTTGAATCTCGCGCCTGAAACACTGCTCGGAAGCGCAACAGAAACTTCCCAAGATGTGGAAACCGACAGCGCTTTCTTTAGGAAATATCAAGCGCTTGACGAAGGTGACAAGAAGCGCCTTCGAAAAATCGTGGACGATTGGTGGGAAGACTGACGATGCAAAAGAACCCGAAGAATGAAGCAAACAAAATCACGAAGGTTCTACGTACTGCTGGATTCGACCAGTTCCCGATCAAGGTTAGGGAGGTTGCACTCGAGTACTCGAAAGCTGTGTGCCCTGAAGCACCTATTTCGGCTATCAAGCCGGTACCTATCCCTAGCTTTGAAGGCATGCTCAAAAAAAATCCCAAGGGGGACAAATGGATCATTGGCGTCAACGAAGATGTGGCGTCATCGGGGCGGATTAACTTCACGATCGCTCATGAGTTCGCTCACTACATTCTTCATCGCGATTTGCAGCAGGATTTCCAATGCGCCCCCAAGGACATGCACACCTGGGATGCACTTGGGAAGAAAATTGAAGCAGAGGCAGACGTATTCGCCTCCTATCTCCTCATGCCCGCTGACGACTTCCGTAGCCAAGTGTCCGGTCATGAGCTTTCCATAGATTTGCTCAGACATTGTGCGGATCGATATGACGTATCTCTCACCGCTGCAGCCCTCAAGTGGCGGGAGATTGCTCCTGGGCGAGTAGTCGTACTTGCCGCCAAGGATGGGTTCCTTGATTGGTCATCTTCGAATGATCGGGCATTCAAAAGCGAAGCCTACTTAGCTACCTCGAAGCATCTCATCGAAGTGCCAGCGGCATCGGTGCTCAAACGCTCAATTCGATCAGCATCGGGAGATAAGGCGCGAATTGATGCGCGAGCTTGGTTCCCGAAAGAGCCCGAAGGGATGGAAATCATAGAACACGCATTTGTGATAGAGGGGGATGGGTACAACTACACCTTGGGAATCTTGACTCTACCCGTGCGGGATCGCGAGGCGGATGACGAAGAAGATTTACTGGCCCCTCTGAGCGGAGAACCTACATTTCGCTGATACTGGCATGCCATTTCCTAGACACAGAGCATGGCCGTGCTAACCTGAAAAATCGATTACCTGAATCGAGCGGTCGGTTCGCAAAGGCGAAGCCTCAGGTTGCTTCACTTCCTCCTCGCACGCATTTCGACGATAGTCAGCGGGCAGCCGACACCCTGACGCTTTGGAGAAGTGCTATGCGCGTTCCAATTCATCCAGACGATCTAAACCCGAAGTACGGCTTCAAACGCATCGCTAAAAAACTGCAGCGAGAGTGGCCTGGATTCAGCCCTATCCAACTTTCCTTCGCTCGTGAGATTCTTTCCAAAGGATTGGGCTACCGTGATTACTACGATGTAGTGCAGTCATCAAAAAAATGGCAACCCCAAGCTGTCCCCTCCTTCAAAGAAGAGGTGAACGTTGCCCTCATGTCGGCGATTTCAGCTGCGATTCGGGTAGATAACACGTTCGTGACGCCCCACTCAAATCTCCTGGCTCTCGTGCGGTCTCTACCTCTGCATACGTTAGTAGCTCTGAGAGGTGATCAATCGGACAAAGCTGGTGATTATCCACTTCTCGAAACATCAAATCCTTACTTCAATATTTCATTGAGCGTTGCTTTCGTTGCTACCAACATTGGTTTTTGCAGCCATACTTTCCATGGCGAACCTGATGAAAATCATTGGAGCTGCGGCATTTGCCCAAACTACATCGTGCCGCCTAGTGGGCCCCACATGGATAGACCCACTTCCCCCTGATTGCCGGATTCGCTGCGTGCCCTTCCCTGCTCGCCGGTCTGCAGCACTTCAATGTCAGAAAGTGGCACAAAGGCCTATACGACGATCAGCCGAAAAGTTTTAAGCAAACAGTAGAGTCGTTGGGCTTAGTTTGGCAGGGTACCTATCACCGAGGGATAGTCGATGCTAGGAATGTCGCGTCCATCATTAAGGAGATGCTCGGCTGATTCTTTGAGCCGGGCCTTGCCCGAAGGAGCGATGTTAACCTGCCAAAGAGACGCTGCCTAACAACGTAGCTGACATCCCCTGCATCGTTACTACCTCTCCCGGTCAGATTGCCAGAGACGGAAAGGGCAAAAGAAACGGGGAGTACACCAGCGCTCTCCTCCAGCACATTGGCGCGCCAGACTGCACCATCGAGGCCATGTTCAAGCGGGTACGCAACACGCTCAGCGTGGCAACCGGCGGAAAGCAGATTTCTTGGGAACACACCTCGCTAGCATCAGATTTTTACTTCAATCGCAGCGTCGGATCCCGCATTGACGAATACAGCACTACCGCCCTTAAGGATGCATTGTTTGAATACGATGCCTATAGGCCATCGCATGACGTTACCCACCATGCCGATCTTTTTCATTGAACGTTCCTCGGGCAGCCGGTTGTCGTTGTTAGAAATCTTCCCTATGCGGCCTCCGATTACTCACTTGCACGCCAATCAATGGGGAGTGGCAAACGTGCATCCATGGGTCGATTCTAATTCCGCTGCCTTGCGAAGTTGATTAGTAAAATGTCAACATTCCTTCGAATTATTAGAAACCTGAGGCGGACGACCCGCACAGATTCCCCGACTGAATTCGAGTGCCTGCGGTGCTTCCAGATCTGGTTTCCCTGGCTCTTTTCCTGAGGACTGTCGATAGCGGCAGCCTTTCCAAGGCCGCCGAGCAGTCCCATATCGCCCTTTCCGCAGCCAGCAGACGAATTGCTCTGCTCGAAAGCGATCTAGACGTGAAACTGTTGGATCGCGGTCAGCGAGGGGTCACCCCTACCCCGGCAGGACTTGCGCTTGCAGCACATGCCCGTCGGCTGCTGAGCGAAGCGGAACGCCTCAAAACCAACCTCTCTGACTACGCGCGGGGTGTGAAAGGGATCGTGCGCCTTTACGCCAATACCTCCGCACTGACTCAGTACCTACCAAGTGAGATCGCCACTTTCTCTTCGTCCTTCCCCAACATCAGGGTTGAAGTGACCGAGCGACTGAGCAGCGACATCATCCAAGCGATATCGGAAGGGCTGGCCGACATCGGGGTCGTGTTCACCACTGAAATCCAACGCAGCGGGCTGAGATTCCTACCCTACAAGGTCGACTACCTAGTTGCCGTCATGCCGCAACATGCTGCCCTGGGTCTGCGTCGGTTGAGCCTCTCCGACCTGATTGACTCAGACCTTGTGGTTTTGGAGAGCAACACTGCGATGCTCAAGCTTCTGGAGGAGGCGGCAGAGGCCGAGGGCAAGAAGCTTCGATTACGCGTGCAGGTGAAGAGCTTCGAAGCGATCTGCAAGATGATCGAGGCAGGTCTGGGCATCGGCATCCTCCCCAAGATCGCCGCCGAAGCCTTCGCTCAGGAGCTGAACCTTCGGCTTGTGCCGCTCGGCGATGCCTGGGCCATCCGGCGGATGTACGTCTGCTGCCGGGATGAGGAGCTACCGGTTTCAGTGCAGAAGATGCTAGACCATTTGCTGGCCGATATCGGTTAATGCCTTGGTATGAGGTCGACCAGCCAGGTGCTTTCGACTAACAGGTGTATGCACCTGTATCTGACCGTCATCCCAGGAATCCTTCGCCAGTAGAAACAGAGCAAGGCTTTGGTAACGAACGAGTAGATTACGAGAGCCGTCCTCAATAGATTTCGATAAAACATGAGCCCATGGAAATGATAAGTAAGATCGAAGTAGATGACCACGTGATCAGCCTAAATCTTGCCACTGAAGGCACACCTAATATTTTTGACGTCGACTCAATATCGCTAATTATCGGCAACAATGGCTCGGGCAAAACATCTATCTTCAGGAAAATAATCAGAAAGTTTCTACCCTCAGCAAATAGAGACCATTACTCCAGCGAGATCCACCTCGACAACGGAAAAAGCTTGTCGTTTGCAGAAATGCGCAGCAAGTGGGGAGTAATTTATTACGCCCCAGTACAGTCAGGCCGCCGCCCTCATGCAACTAGAAATTTCGTAGACATATCACCAAAATGGGGCGAATCACTCTCAGCATTTGACTTACGCCATCACACAGATATTCTCGCAGAATTCGATATCTCCCCCAAAGTATATGCTGTAAGCAGAATCAATGTGAGGGATGTATGCAAATCCCTCGTGGACGTTCTGATGGTGCAAAATTACCCTAATGAAGAGAATATCCCTTTTGCACTTATGGATATGTTTCCCGACTTATTTAACCTTCTCGACGAAAGTCGCTCAGTTAAATTGGTCGCTGCATTAGAGTCCGTCAGCCCAATCGAGTCAATGGAAGCCGAGGAGCAACGCCAGCTAGAAAAAGAAAAATTGAAAAAGAAGGTTATTGAAGATTCCGCAAGCTTGCTTTACCGCCGACTTAAGTCGCAGGCGACAAGCGAACACAATCTATTTGCCCTACTTGCAGTAATCAACCATCTGCTCAAAGACATCCGGAGAAATAAAAAGGTCATACGTTTTATAATTTTTGATGCCATTGAATTACGTGACCAGTGGTTCCTGGGTGCTCAAACCCCAAGGACAGCAGAGTGTTTGAGCGACATAGAATCCCTTGAATTCTTCATGAAACAACGCTCTGCCGATACCAAACTTGGCAGTCAGTCGTATTCGGAAATCGCCCTAGAGCCTTATGAAGACTCATCCATTCTGAAACCGTCAAATCTTGAGCGTTTCTTCGATGTCGGCTTTCAAAATATGAGCTCCGGGCAATTTGCTGTCATCGCACAACTTGCACTCATTTCAGAGACAATTTCATCATATTCAAAAAAAGGGTTGAAGAAAATTCTACTCTTAATTGATGAAGGGGATGCCTTCTTGCATTTAGAATGGCAGCGCAAGTACATAGAGCAACTAAATCGAATGTTATCAAACTTAAAATACCGAGAAGGAATTTCATCTCTCCAATTGATCATTGCCACCCACTCACCACTACTCGCAACGGATATTCCTAAGCAATTCGTTTGCCGAATGGAATCTCTTGGTGAGACTGATGCACCCAGCGCATTTGCAGCCCCATTACACACATTGCTTACTCAGTCATTCGGAGCCAAGACCATTGGAGAGTTTGCGTCTGAAAAAATCAAGTCGGCAGTCGAATCGATAAAATCAGGTCACGCGAGCGAAATTGACAAATTCGTAATTGAAAGCATTGATAACCCCATCATAAAGGCTGAAGTAGACCATATTGCAAGTCGCCACCGAGGTGAAAATTGATAGCTGCCATACGAGACAACTGGAAAGCAGCAGAAAAAGACCACGAGAAATACCTCAATAAAATCATCCAAGACTTTATTGACGCCCAACATAAAGAGTGCGGCCCAAGAAAACCGGCGTTTTACTTTGTATGCAACACGAGAGAACTCATAACTTCTTCCAAGCTTTCAGACCTTCTAAAAAGCATGGAAATCCTGGAATCCTACTCTAAAGAACTCGGTGATCGAAAAGCACTTCTCATAAAAGATCTTGAGCAAATATTTAATTACGACAAGTTTATCAGCAAATATGGACAATGGAATGCCTACGCGCTATGCAAGAAATCCAAGACAAGAATCTGCCCATATTGCAACCATGCTTATGCGTTCACCATAAAAACCAAGGGAGGATCATTCCGGCCTACGCTAGATCATTTTTTCTATAAAGATGAATACCCGCATCTTGCATTAACCTTATACAATCTCGTTCCGAGCTGCTCAAGCTGCAACTCCAGCTTGAAAGGGAAGAAAGACTTCTTCAAAAACCCTCATCTGAATCCGCTATTTGACGACGAACAAATTAAATTCCAACTCGTCAGTTCCGGAAACCCTGCTGGCCTTTCTGATGCAATAACTGGTGATGACAATGGTGTAAAAATCGTCGCGCGCGCCCCGGATGAGTGTGAAAAATCCCAGAACTCTCTTAAGACATTCATAGTAAATGAGCGCTATGAGATCCTGTTAATGGAAGCCGTTGATTTCTTTATTGCAAAAAGAAATCTCGAAGAAGCCAAAATAAACACCCAGCTCGGACTTTCATTTAATGAATCTAAACTATTGAGATTTGATCGAGCCAACCACAACAAATATCTGCTAGGGAAGATGTTTGCCGATATCCATGATTCATTTTGAGATATCGCTATACGAGAGTCCCCGCTCACTGCCCATGCAGGATGCAGGATGCAGGATGCAGGATGCAGGATTGCACCTTACATGGGCAGCTGTCAAAACGTAGTCAGTCAGGCGTGACAAGTACCACTTCCCTCAAATTTCATGCCGTACGGATACATTGGCAATTGTTCCTCCCTAAATCCTGAATCCACCTACAAGACGCTGAAGCCGGATAGCCTCTTCATCCAGCGCTACGCAAGATGCCAACGATGACTTCGCATTCTCGATGTTCTTGCCGTTCAGATCGCTGATCTGATTGATGTCTTGGTTCAGCGTGTCTACCCTGCATTCTCAGACATAAGGATGATGTTGGGCCCACGCTTACATAGGCGCTTGCAGACTGGCTCGCAGTTCACAGCTGCAATCACGATATGGCCATGCTCAGCAGTGATTGAGCGATCCACCACAGCCAGATCGCCATCGAAGATGCCAGCACCTTCCATACTGCGGCCTTCGATTCGCACCAGGTAGATATGCGGCGCACGAATGCCCAAGATCTCATCAAGGGAGATGTGTTGTTCAAGATGGTCAGCTGCCGGCGATGGAAAGCCTGCTGGCACCTTGAACGAATAGAAGGGAAGCTGAACTCCCCCTTCGACCAGAGGGCCGAGGATGGTGGCGCTCATGAGATATGCCTTAACGAAACTGTATATGCTGCTCGATCTCGGCCTCCTCCTTTCCTTGACGACGCAACTCTTTGTGCACCAAATCAGTGAAGGTATAACGCAGAGAATGGGGTGTGAGATGACTCGGAAGTTTGTCGGGGAAGCGCGTTCTAAGATCCTTGAATAGTTGGCGAAGTCTATCCGACGACAGCGGGTCACCTTCGTCACTCAGAAAAACAAAACCACTGTCGTTACTGCGGCCATGCGCGATGAACCATTGCCGCTCATTCATAATATAGTCGTCAAGCATCATGGCGAGACGCGGAGAGTCAAGCGTTAGTACTCTCCCCAATCGTTTAACTCTTGGCGGTCTACGACGATGATCAACGGGACTCATACCTCGCCGCCTTATATCAATCGAAGTAATCGCACCGAACTTAATATCTTGAATACGCAAACTTAATAATTCACCTGTCCGCCCCCCTAAGAACACCAACAAACAAACCATCAAGAAATTGCGAAGTCTGCTACGGCTGTCTCTTCCAAATAGCACTATCCCTTCAGGGTCAAGTGCGTCCTGAAGAAACTGCGCTTGGTCTAATGTCAGGTGTTTATGGTAAGAGCGATTACCCTCAGGTGACTGCATCGAGTCGAGCAACATCCTGAGTAACTTATCCTTCATATCGCTTAGCCGTTTCCGCTGCACCTCAGAAGTGCCCGGATCGGCAATCAATTCGTCAATATACCAACCCATGTGTTTGCTTGCGGTACTGATACGCTTATTGGCAGTGTCAGGGCTAACCGCAAACTTTACGACAACTGGCAAAGTTGAGGGCCGACGAAGTCGGCTCGACCAGGCTGGTTATCTCAGATTCAGTAAATTGCCGCCCAGACTGTAGACGCTCGTAAAGATCGATTCTTCGGGCTCTCGCCCAGTCATGAACAATTAATATCTCTTGCATGTTGCGCGACTGCGTGGCGAAGGCGCGTTGGCGGCGTGACAACATCCAGTCACAGGCCTCAGGTACTGGCAAGTCTTGATCGTCCAAGAGCATGGGCAACCGATCACCAGTGGGAAAGATCACTTGTTCTACGCGCATGACCTGCCTCCGAACCCTTTACATTCGGTTTAGCGCGTTTCCTTTGCTTGTCAAAAAACCGTTTATCTGGTTTTTAAAGCCGTGCTTTACAGTCACAAAGAGAAAGCCCTCAGGTTTCTTTACAAACCTAAGGGCTTCCTATTTTAAATCTTAGTAAAAACAGCTAGTTATACAAAATGCTTTACATAACTAGGTTTTATCCGCACTAGAACGGGATATCGTCATCAAAGCTGTCGAAATCCGGAGCCGGTTGCGGTGCGGCCTGCTGTGGAGCCGGAGCCGAACGCTGCTGTGGAGCCGACTGCTGCGGGCGCGGAGCCTGCTGACGTGGAGCAGATGGCGCCGACTGCTGGTAGTTGTTGCCACCGCCCTGCTGGTCGCCCTGTTGTGGACGGCCGCCGAGCAGTTGCATGGTGCCTTGCATGTCGACCACGATTTCAGTGGTGTAACGCTTGATACCGTCTTTTTCCCACTCGCGGGTCTGCAGCTTGCCTTCGATGTAAACCTGCGAACCCTTGCGCAGGTATTCGCCGGCGATTTCGGCAACCTTGCCGAACATCGAAACACGGTGCCACTCGGTCTTCTCGACCTTCTGACCGGTTTGCTTGTCGGTCCACTGTTCGCTGGTGGCCAGACTCAGGTTGGTCACGGCGTTACCGTTAGGCAGGTAGCGAACTTCGGGATCCTGGCCGCAAGTGCCGACCAATATGACTTTGTTAACCCCACGGGCCATAACGTTCTCCTAGGCTTCGCAAGCAGCCCCGGCCGGGTTGTTCACCAGGCGTTCGAGGGTGTCGCGATCCACTAATTCTTTGTCCAGTTTGATGTAAACAGCTGCTTCGTCAGCAACTATCACTGCATCGGTTACCCCTACGAGGGCCTTGAGGCGCTCGACCAGACCCGCTTCGCGGATCGCCTCGGGCGACAACGGCAAGCGCAGGCTCGTCACGTAGGGAGGTTCACGCATGGTAACAGCAAAGGCCAGCCAGATGGCAGCCAGACCCGCGCATCCAAGGAACACAACCGACAGACCGCCATGCTGAAACAGCCAGCCGCCGAGTATCCCGCCGAGTGCCGAACCGAGGAACTGGCTGGTGGAATACACGCCCATGGCCGTGCCCTTCCCGCCCGCCGGTGAAACCTTGCTGATCAGCGACGGCAATGAAGCCTCCAGCAGATTGAACGCGGTGAAGAACACCACCGTACCGATCACCAGAGCCCGCAGGCTGTCGCCGAACTGCCAGAAGAATAGCTCAGTCAGCATCAGCGTCAGGACGGCGCCAAGCAAAACTCGTTTCATTTTGCGTTTCTTCTCGCCATAGATGATGAACGGGATCATGGCGAAGAACGAAATCAGCAGCGCGGTGAGATAGACCCACCAGTGCTGTTCCTTGGGCAAACCGGCTTTTTCCACCAGCGCCAGAGGCAGCGCGACGAAGCTCGACATCAACATGGCATGTAACACAAAGATGCCCAGATCGAGCCGCAGCAAGTCAGGATGCTTGAGTGTCGGCATCAACGCCTGACGCGCCACGCCGGACTCACGGTGCGTCAGCGGACCCGTGGACCTGGGCACCATGAACATCACGATCACGATCCCCACCAATGCCATGCCACCGGTGGCCAGGAACAACCCGGACAAACCGAACGCGCGCGTCAGCAAAGGCCCCACAACCATGGCCACGGCGAACGACAGGCCAATTGTCATGCCGATCATCGCCATGGCCTTGGTGCGGTGTTGCTCGCGGGTGAGGTCGGAAAGCAATGCCATCACCGCCGCAGAAATGGCGCCGGCACCTTGCAGGATCCGCCCGGCAATCACGCCCCAGATCGAATCGGCTTGCGAGGCCAGCACGCTGCCAAGGGCGAAGACGATCAGTCCGAGGTAAATCACCGGGCGACGGCCGATGCGGTCGGAAATGATCCCGAACGGAATCTGGAAAATCGCTTGGGTCAAGCCGTAAGCGCCGATTGCCAAGCCGATCAGGGCCGGGGTCGCGCCTGCCAGATCCATGCCGTAGGTCGCCAGTACCGGCAACACCATAAACATGCCCAGCATACGGAAGGCGAACACCAGGGCCAGACCGCTCGCCGCGCGGGTCTCGCTGCCACTCATGCGTTCGCTGTGGGGATCGTGCATGGAAAAACCTCGTGTGAACCGGCGGCGATTCTACCAGTCCCATCGGAAGACGGGGTAGATCGCGACGCTTTGACGCGTATAGATGAAACTCTCTTCATCCAGGGCAAAAAACCCTTCGTTTGATAGTGTGCATCCATCCAGTATTTGCCCGTATACTCCTACGTTTTCGACGCCCGCCGAGCGAGGCCACTTTGGACAAGATCCTGATACGTGGGGCCCGTACCCACAACCTGAAGAACATCGACCTGACCCTGCCACGGGACAAACTGATCGTCATCACCGGCCTGTCCGGATCCGGCAAGTCGTCCCTGGCCTTCGATACGCTGTATGCCGAAGGTCAGCGCCGCTATGTCGAATCGCTGTCGGCCTATGCCCGCCAGTTTCTGTCAATGATGGAAAAGCCCGATGTCGACACCATCGAAGGCCTGTCGCCGGCAATTTCCATCGAACAGAAGTCGACCTCGCACAACCCGCGCTCTACGGTCGGCACCATCACCGAAATCTACGACTACCTGCGTTTGCTCTATGCACGCGTCGGTACGCCGCGCTGCCCGGATCACGATATTCCGCTGGAAGCGCAGACCGTCAGCCAGATGGTCGATCTGGTCCTGGCGCAACCGGAAGGCAGCAAACTGATGTTGCTGGCGCCGGTGATTCGCGAGCGTAAAGGCGAACACCTTTCGGTCTTCGAAGAGCTGCGCGCCCAGGGTTTCGTCCGTGCACGGGTCAATGGCCGCATCTGCGAGCTCGATGAACTGCCGAAACTGGATAAACAAAAGAAGCACTCGATCGATGTGATCGTCGACCGCTTCAAGGTTCGCGCCGACCTGCAGCAACGCCTGGCCGAGTCCTTCGAGACCGCGCTGAAACTGGCCGACGGCATCGCCCTGGTCGCGCCAATGGACGACGAGCCGGGCGAAGAGATGATCTTCTCCGCGCGCTTCGCCTGCCCGATCTGCGGCCACGCCATCAGCGAACTTGAGCCGAAGCTGTTTTCCTTCAACAATCCGGCCGGCGCCTGCCCGACTTGCGATGGTCTGGGGGTCAAGCAGTTCTTCGACATCAAGCGCCTGGTCAACGGCGAGCTGACGCTGGCCGAAGGCGCGATTCGCGGCTGGGACCGGCGCAACGTCTATTACTTCCAGATGCTCGGCTCATTGGCCTCGCACTATGGCTTCAGCCTCGAAGTGCCATTCAACGAGTTGCCGGCCGATCAGCAGAAATCCATTCTGCACGGCAGTGGCTCGCAGAACGTTGACTTCAAATACCTCAACGACCGTGGCGATATCGTTAAACGCTCGCACCCGTTCGAAGGCATCGTGCCAAACCTGGAGCGTCGCTACCGCGAGACCGAGTCGGCGAGCGTGCGCGAAGAGCTGGCCAAGTTCCTCAGCACCCAATCGTGCCCGGATTGCCGTGGCACTCGCCTGCGCCGTGAAGCGCGGCACGTCTGGGTTGGCGAGAAAACGCTGCCGGCAGTGACCAACCTGCCGATTGGCGATGCTTGCGTGTACTTCGGCGAGCTGAAGATGACCGGCCGCCGTGGCGAGATCGCTGACAAGATCCTCAAGGAGATTCGCGAGCGCCTGCAGTTCCTCGTCAATGTCGGACTCGATTATCTGTCGCTGGATCGCAGTGCTGACACCCTGTCCGGCGGTGAGGCGCAGCGGATTCGCCTGGCCAGCCAGATCGGTGCCGGACTTGTTGGCGTTCTGTACATCCTCGACGAGCCGTCCATCGGCTTGCACCAGCGAGATAACGATCGACTGCTCGGCACACTCAAGCACCTGCGCGATATCGGCAACACGGTGATTGTGGTCGAACACGACGAAGACGCGATTCGCCTGGCTGACTATGTCGTCGACATCGGCCCGGGCGCCGGTGTGCATGGCGGGCAAATCGTTGCCGAGGGTACGCCGGCTGAAGTCATGGCGCACCCGGACTCGCTGACCGGCAAATACCTGTCGGGCCGGGTGAAGATCGAAGTGCCAGCCAAACGCACCCCGCGCAACAAGAAACTCAACCTGTCGCTCAAAGGGGCGCGCGGCAATAACCTGCGCAATGTCGATCTGGACATCCCGATTGGTCTGCTGACTTGCGTCACCGGTGTGTCCGGCTCGGGCAAGTCGACGCTGATCAACAACACCCTGTTCCCGCTGAGCGCCACCGCCCTCAATGGCGCGACCACGCTGGAAGCCGCGGCGCACGACAGCATCAAAGGCCTGGAACATCTCGACAAAGTCGTCGACATCGACCAGAGCCCGATCGGTCGTACGCCGCGTTCCAACCCGGCCACTTACACCGGGCTGTTCACGCCGATCCGTGAACTCTTCGCCGGTGTGCCCGAGTCACGCTCCCGTGGTTACGGTCCGGGACGTTTCTCCTTCAACGTCAAGGGCGGTCGCTGCGAAGCTTGTCAGGGCGATGGCCTGATCAAGGTTGAGATGCACTTCCTGCCGGACATCTACGTGCCGTGCGACGTGTGCAAGAGCAAGCGCTACAACCGCGAAACCCTTGAGATCAAATACAAGGGCAAGAGCATCCACGAAACCCTCGAGATGACCATCGAGGAGGCGCGGGAGTTCTTCGATGCGGTGCCGGCGCTGGCGCGCAAGCTGCAAACGTTGATGGATGTCGGCCTGTCGTACATCAAGCTTGGCCAGTCGGCGACCACGCTGTCTGGTGGCGAGGCACAGCGGGTCAAGCTGTCTCGCGAGCTGTCCAAGCGTGACACCGGCAAGACCCTGTATATCCTCGATGAGCCAACCACTGGTTTGCACTTCGCGGATATCCAGCAATTGCTCGACGTGCTGCATCGCCTGCGCGACCACGGCAACACTGTCGTGGTGATCGAACACAACCTCGACGTGATCAAGACGGCCGACTGGCTGGTCGATCTCGGGCCTGAGGGCGGTTCAAAAGGTGGGCAGATCATTGCCACTGGCACCCCTGAGGACGTGGCCGAGATGAAGCAATCTCACACTGGCCATTACCTCAAGCCATTGCTGATCCGCGATCGGGCTTAAACGCCAGGCATGAAAAAGCCCCTGTCACTTCAACAGTGACAGGGGCTTTTTTAACTGCAGCAATCAGGACGTATGCGATTGCAGGTAGTTCTCGAGACCGATCAGCTTGATCAGGCCCAACTGCTTTTCCAGCCAGTAGGTGTGATCTTCTTCGGTGTCGTTCAACTGCACACGCAGGATCTCGCGGCTGACATAGTCTTTATGCTGTTCGCACAGCTCGATGCCTTTGCACAGGGCGGCGCGAACTTTGTATTCGAGGCGTAGATCCGCCTCGAGCATCTCCGGCACAGTGCTACCGACATCCAGATCATCCGGACGCATGCGCGGCGTGCCTTCGAGCATCAGAATCCGACGCATCAACGCGTCAGCGTGACCCGCTTCTTCTTCCATCTCGTGGTTGATTCGCTCGTAGAGCTTGGTGAACCCCCAGTCCTCATACATCCGCGAATGAACGAAATATTGATCACGCGCGGCCAGCTCGCCGGTCAGCAACGTGTTGAGGTAATCGATTACGTCTGGGTGGCCTTGCATCGCCCTACATCTCCCTACTTGAAAGTCTGTAGTTTGAACCAACCTGACTGGAAGGTCACCCGTTACGCGCAATAAAAGCGAAGATATTCTTGGAAAAGCAGCCTAAATAACGCAAAAACCGCCCAAATGAGGGCGGTTCTGCTTCTCGTTTAGACTTCGTTAAGCTGTACGTTGAGCAGCTTTGCGATTGCTTCTCCATACGCCTGGTCGGCTTTGTAGAAATGCTGCAACTGGCGGTCGACTACATCAGTCGAAACTCCGCTCATCGCACCAGCGATGTTGCTGACCAGCAACGCTTTCTGATCGTCGCTCATCAGGCGAAACAGCACACCGGCGTGGCTGTAATAATCGGTGTCTTCGCGATGATCGTAACGATCAGCCGCACCACTCAGAGCCAGCGCCGGCTCGGCGTAATGTGGAGCTTGTTTCGGCGATTCGACGTAGCTGTTCGGTTCGTAGTTAGGCGCTGCACCACCATTGCTGCCGAACGCCATCGAGCCATCACGCTGGTAAGTGTTCACCGGGCTACGTGGCGCGTTCACCGGCAACTGCTGGTGATTGGTGCCCACACGGTAGCGGTGTGCATCGGCATAGGCGAATACGCGTCCTTGCAGCATGCGGTCTGGCGAGAGACCAACGCCTGGGACCATGTTGCTTGGGCCGAACGCGGCTTGCTCAACTTCAGCGAAATAGTTCTGCGGGTTGCGGTTCAATTCCAGTTCGCCCACTTCGATCAGCGGGAACTCCTTCTGCGACCAGGTCTTGGTCACGTCGAAAGGGTTCTCGTAATGCGCTGCGGCCTGGGCCTCAGTCATGATCTGGATGCATACGCGCCATTTCGGGAAGTCACCGCGTTCAATGGCTTCAAACAAGTCACGTTGAGCGTAATCCGGATCAGTGCCGGCCAGACGTGCTGCATCTGCGGGTGCGAGATTCTTGATGCCCTGTCTGGTTTTGTAGTGCCACTTCACCCAATGGCGCTCGCCTTGAGCGTTGATCAGGCTGTAAGTGTGGCTGCCGAAGCCGTGCATGTGACGGTAGCCATCAGGAATGCCACGATCGGAGAACAGAATGGTGACCTGGTGCAGCGCTTCAGGCGAATGCGACCAGAAGTCCCACATCATCTGCGCGCTTTTCAGGTTGCTTTGCGGCAAGCGCTTTTGGGTGTGGATGAAATCAGGGAATTTCAGTGGGTCACGGATGAAGAACACTGGCGTGTTGTTGCCAACGATGTCCCAGTTGCCTTCCTCGGTGTAGAACTTCAGCGCGAAACCGCGCGGATCACGTTCGGTGTCGGCCGATCCACGCTCGCCACCCACGGTAGAGAAGCGCAGGAAGGTAGGGGTTTGCTTGCCGACGGACTCAAACAGCTTGGCGCTGGTGTATTCGCTGATGTCATGGGTCACGGTGAACGTGCCATAAGCACCCGAGCCTTTCGCATGTACGCGGCGTTCAGGGATATTTTCACGGTTGAAGTGGGCAAGCTTCTCGAGCAAATGAAAATCGTCGAGCAGCAGCGGGCCACGCGGGCCGGCGGAGCGAGAATTCTGATTATCAGCGACAGGTGCGCCACTGGCGGTCGTAAGCGTTTTGATCTGGCTCATGCGGTCTTCTTCCTCTGTCAGTCTTGAAACTGCCGGCTAATCGGCTTGCTGGGAAGTATTGATCATCCATGTGACAGCTACAAATTCATTAACTTGCAGACATCGATAGATAATTACTAATTATGTTTCCCGGGACATAGTGACAACAGAGACATGTCAAAAGCTTGTATGAACAGCGCATTTTCTTGCGCGCACAAAAAACCGGGCACTAGGCCCGGTTCTTTGTTTCAGACTGACGTCTTACTCGGCGGATACAGCTTCGCCAGCAGTAGCACGATCAACCAACTCGACGTACGCCATAGGCGCGTTGTCGCCAGCGCGGAAACCGCACTTGAGGATGCGCAGGTAGCCACCCTCACGGGTAGCGTAACGCTTGCCCAGGTCGTTGAAGAGCTTACCAACGATAGCTTTCGAACGAGTACGGTCGAAAGCCAGACGGCGGTTAGCCAGGCTGTCTGTCTTGGCCAGAGTGATCAGCGGCTCAGCAACGCGACGCAGTTCTTTGGCTTTTGGCAGAGTAGTTTTGATCAGCTCGTGCTCGAACAGCGACACCGCCATGTTTTGGAACATGGCCTTGCGGTGCGAGCTGGTGCGGCTCAGGTGACGACCACTTTTACGATGACGCATGGTTCATTCCTTACCAAACACTACGTTCGGTGATTACGACGATCAGGCAGTCGCCTTGTCGTCCTTCTTAAGACTTGCAGGCGGCCAGTTGTCGAGGCGCATGCCGAGGGACAGACCGCGGGAGGCCAGAACGTCCTTGATTTCAGTCAAGGATTTCTTGCCCAGGTTCGGAGTCTTCAACAGCTCTACTTCGGTACGCTGAATCAGGTCGCCGATGTAGTAGATGTTTTCCGCCTTAAGGCAGTTAGCCGAACGTACAGTCAGTTCCAGATCGTCAACCGGGCGAAGCAGGATCGGATCGATCTCGTCTTCCTGCTCGACAACCACTGGCTCACTGTCACCTTTGAGGTCGACGAACGCAGCCAACTGCTGTTGCAGGATGGTTGCAGCGCGGCGGATAGCCTCTTCAGGATCCAGAGTACCGTTGGTTTCCAGATCAATAACCAGCTTGTCCAGGTTGGTACGCTGCTCGACACGGGCGTTTTCCACCACGTATGCGATACGGCGAACCGGGCTGAACGAAGAGTCAAGCTGCAAGCGACCGATGCTGCGGCTTTCGTCTTCATCGCTCTGACGCGAGTCGGCTGGTTCATAACCACGACCACGAGCTACGGTGAGCTTCATGTTCAGGGCGCCGTTAGACGCCAGGTTAGCGATTACGTGATCGGGATTAACGATCTCGACATCATGATCCAGCTGAATATCGGCAGCGGTAACCACCCCCGAACCCTTCTTCGACAAGGTCAGCGTAACTTCGTCACGACCGTGCAGCTTGATGGCCAGACCTTTAAGGTTCAACAGGATTTCAATTACGTCTTCCTGTACACCTTCGATGGCGCTGTACTCGTGGAGCACACCGTCAATCTCGGCCTCGACTACTGCGCAGCCGGGCATTGAGGACAACAGGATGCGTCGCAGCGCGTTGCCCAGGGTGTGGCCAAAACCACGCTCGAGAGGCTCGAGAGTGATCTTGGCGCGGGTTGGACTGACAACCTGCACATCAATGTGGCGGGGTGTCAGGAACTCATTTACCGAAATCTGCATGGATGCACCTATTTTCTAGCCCTTACTTGGAGTAGAGCTCGACAATCAGGCTTTCGTTGATGTCGGCGGACAGATCACTGCGAGCAGGAACGTTCTTGAAAACGCCCGACTTCTTCTCAGTGTCTACTTCTACCCATTCTACGCGGCCACGTTGGGCACACAGATCGAGAGCTTGGACAATGCGAAGTTGGTTTTTTGCTTTCTCGCGAACTGCAACCACGTCACCAGCACGAACCTGATACGACGGAACGTTTACGGTCTGACCGTTAACGCTGATCGACTTGTGCGATACCAGCTGACGGGATTCGGCACGAGTCGAACCAAAGCCCATACGGTATACAACGTTGTCCAGACGGCATTCGAGCAGTTGCAGCAGGTTTTCACCGGTTGCACCTTTCTTGCCAGCAGCTTCTTTGTAGTAGCCGCTGAACTGACGCTCGAGAACGCCGTAGATACGACGGACCTTCTGCTTTTCACGCAGTTGGGTGCCGTAATCGGACTGGCGACCGCGGCGTTGGCCGTGGATACCAGGTGCTGCTTCAATGTTGCACTTCGATTCGATCGCGCGCACGCCGCTCTTCAGGAAGAGATCGGTGCCTTCGCGACGAGCGAGTTTGCATTTTGGACCAATGTAACGAGCCATTCTTTACAATCTCCTGGATTACACGCGGCGCTTCTTCGGCGGACGGCACCCGTTGTGCGGGATTGGCGTCACGTCGGTGATGCTGGCGATCTTGTAGCCACAGCCGTTCAAAGCGCGGACTGCGGATTCACGACCTGGACCTGGACCCTTGACGTTAACGTCGAGGTTTTTCAGGCCGTATTCCAGCGCAGCTTGACCAGCACGTTCAGCAGCTACTTGAGCAGCAAACGGGGTGGACTTGCGGGAACCGCGGAAACCCGAACCACCGGAGGTAGCCCAGGAAAGAGCGTTACCTTGACGGTCGGTAATGGTCACGATTGTGTTGTTAAAAGATGCATGGATGTGGGCGATGCCATCAACCACTGTCTTTTTAACTTTTTTACGAGGACGAGCAGCAGGTTTTGCCATGATTAAATTCCTGTCGATTCGCTGGGGCGATTACTTGCGGATCGGCTTACGCGGACCTTTACGGGTACGCGCGTTGGTCTTGGTACGCTGACCGCGTACTGGAAGACCGCGACGATGACGCAGACCGCGATAGCAACCGAGGTCCATCAAGCGCTTGATTTTCATGTTGATTTCGCGACGCAGATCACCTTCAGTGGTGAACTTCGCCACTTCGCCACGCAGCTGTTCAATTTGCTCGTCGCTCAGATCTTTGATCTTTGCTGCTGGGTTTACCCCAGTCACTGCACAGATCTTCTGTGCAGTAGTGCGACCAACACCATAGATGTAGGTCAGCGAGATAACAGTATGCTTGTTATCTGGAATGTTAACGCCTGCAATACGGGCCATTCAGTGGGACTCCAATTGACAGCTACCTACGCCCCGGAAGCCAAGAAATAGGGCGCGAGATAATATCGCTGTAATAACAAATAATCAACCCGGTAGCGCACTAGCTACCGGGCTTGAAGCACAATCACACTCAGCCTTGGCGCTGTTTGTGACGCGGTTCCGCGCTGCAAATTACTCGAACAACACCTTCGCGGCGAATAATCTTGCAGTTACGGCACAGCTTTTTCACCGATGCACGAACTTTCATCACCAACTCCTCGAACCTTATGGGTACTCAGCGCAACATGCCGCTGCCGTAACCCTTCAGGTTGGCTTTCTTCATCAGGGATTCGTACTGGTGCGAAACGAGGTGCGATTGTACTTGGGACATGAAGTCCATCACAACCACGACCACGATCAGCAACGAGGTCCCGCCAAGGTAGAACGGAACGTTTGCTGCAACCACCAGGAACTGGGGCAACAGGCACACGGCCGTCATGTAAAGAGCACCGAACATGGTCAAGCGGGTCAGAACGCCATCAATATAGCGTGCAGACTGCTCACCTGGACGGATGCCCGGAATAAAGGCACCGGACTTCTTCAGGTTTTCCGCTACGTCTTTCGGATTGAACATCAACGCCGTATAGAAGAAGCAGAAGAAAATAATCCCTGCACTAAACAGCAGAATATTCAACGGCTGACCAGGAGCGATCGACTGCGAGATGTCCTGCAACCAGCCCATACCTTCAGACTGACCGAACCAGGCACCCAACGAAGCCGGGAACAGCAAAATGCTGCTCGCGAAAATAGCCGGAATAACACCGGCCATGTTCACCTTAAGCGGCAAGTGGCTTGTCTGCGCAGCAAAAACCTTGCGGCCCTGCTGACGCTTGGCGTAGTGAACAGCGATACGACGCTGACCACGCTCAATGAACACCACGAAACCGATAATCGCTACTGCCAGCAAACCGATGGCAACCAAGGCGAAGATGTTGATATCACCCTGACGCGCAGACTCGAAAGACTGCCCGATTGCTCTCGGAAGACCGGCGACGATACCCGAAAAAATCAACATCGAGATACCGTTGCCTACACCACGCTCAGTAATCTGCTCACCCAGCCACATCATGAACATCGCACCAGCCACAAACGTGGATACTGCGACGAAATGGAAGCCAAAGTCACCAGTGAACGCAACGCCCTGCCCCGCCAGACCAATGGACATGCCAATAGCCTGAACGAGAGCGAGGACGACGGTGCCGTAGCGGGTGTACTGGCTGATCTTGCGACGGCCAGCTTCACCTTCCTTCTTCAACTGCTCCAGCTGCGGGCTGACGGCGGTCATCAGTTGCATGATGATCGATGCCGAAATGTACGGCATGATCCCCAGTGCAAAGATGCTCATCCGTTCCAGCGCGCCGCCGGAGAACATGTTGAACAAGCTAAGAATGGTCCCCTCATTCTGTCGAAACAGGTCTGCGAGTCGGTCCGGGTTGATACCTGGAACCGGGATGTGTGCGCCTATTCGGTAGACGATAATCGCCAGGAACAGAAAACGCAGACGAGCCCAGAGTTCAGACATACCGCCTTTGCCGAGCGCAGAGAGAGCACCTTGCTTAGCCATTTATTCCTCGAACTTGCCGCCAGCTGCTTCGATAGCCGCACGCGCACCTTTGGTGGCGCCGATTCCCTTGCCGATAGTGACAGCGCGAGTCACTTCACCGGACAGCATGATTTTCACACGCTGTACGTTGACGTTGATCACGTTGGCATCTTTCAGGGACTGCACGGTGACGATGTCGCCTTCCACTTTAGCCAGCTCGGACAGACGCACTTCTGCGCGATCCATGGCCTTCAGGGAAACGAAACCGAACTTCGGCAGGCGACGATGCAGCGGCTGTTGACCGCCTTCAAAGCCTGGAGCAATGGTGCCACCGGAGCGGGAGGTCTGACCTTTGTGACCACGGCCACCAGTCTTACCCAAACCGCTACCGATACCACGGCCCGGACGATGCTTTTCGCGACGGGAACCCGGCGCTGGACTCAGATCATTGAGTTTCATCGATTAACCCTCGACACGCAGCATGTAGTAAGCCTTGTTGATCATCCCGCGATTCTCGGGAGTATCCTGGACTTCTACAGTGTGACCGATGCGACGCAGACCCAGACCCTTAACGCACAATTTGTGGTTAGGGATGCGGCCGGTCATGCTTTTGATCAGCGTTACTTTAACGGTAGCCATGATCAGAAGATCTCCTTGACGCTTTTGCCACGCTTGGCGGCAATGGATTCAGGAGACTGCATAGCTTTCAAACCTTTGAAAGTGGCGTGAACCACGTTTACCGGGTTAGTCGAGCCGTAGCACTTGGCCAGAACGTTCTGAACGCCAGCAACTTCGAGGACAGCACGCATAGCGCCGCCAGCGATGATACCGGTACCCTCAGAAGCAGGCTGCATGTACACCTTCGAAGCGCCGTGAGCGGACTTCATTGCGTACTGCAGAGTGGTGCCGTTCAGATCAACTTGGATCATGTTGCGGCGAGCAGCTTCCATTGCCTTCTGGATCGCAGCAGGCACTTCACGCGACTTGCCACGGCCGAAGCCAACACGCCCTTTACCATCACCAACCACGGTCAACGCGGTGAAAGTGAAGATACGGCCGCCTTTAACGGTTTTGGCTACGCGGTTAACTTGAACCAGCTTCTCAATGTAGCCTTCGTCGCGCTTTTGGTCGTTATTTGACATAACTTAGAACTCCAGCCCAGCTTCACGAGCAGCATCAGCCAGCGCTTTCACGCGACCGTGGTACTTGAAGCCAGAGCGGTCGAAAGCCACTTGCGAGACGCCAGCGGCCTTAGCACGCGTAGCGACCAGCTGGCCAACCTTTGTGGCCGCGTCGATGTTGCCAGTGGCACCATCACGCAGTTCTTTATCCAAAGTCGAGGCGCTTGCCAGGACCTTGTTGCCGTCGGCCGAGATGACCTGGGCGTAGATGTGCTGCGACGAGCGGAACACGCAGAGACGCACGACTTCGAGTTCGTGCATTTTCAGGCGTGCTTTGCGAGCGCGACGCAGTCGAGTAACTTTTTTGTCGGTCATTTGCTATGCCCTACTTCTTCTTGGCTTCTTTACGACGGACGACTTCGTCCGCGTAGCGCACACCTTTGCCTTTGTACGGCTCTGGTGGACGGAAGTCGCGGATCTCAGCGGCCACTTGACCTACCAGCTGCTTGTCGATGCCCTTGATCAGGATATCGGTCTGGCTAGGAGTCTCAGCGGTGATGCCTTCCGGCAGTTCGTAATCCACTGGGTGCGAGAAGCCAAGGGCCAGGTTCAGAACCGTGCCTTTTGCTTGCGCTTTGTAACCAACACCGACCAGCTGGAGCTTGCGCTCGAAGCCTTGGCTTACGCCTTGGACCATGTTGTTTACCAACGCACGCGTGGTACCGGCCATTGCGCGAGTTTGTTGATCGCCATTGCGAGCAGCGAAACGCAGCTCACCAGCTTCTTCAACGATCTCAACGGACGAATGGATGTTCAGTTCAAGAGTACCCTTGGCACCCTTCACCGAAAGCTGTTGGCCTGCGAATTTTACTTCGACACCGGCTGGCAGCTTAACGGGGTTCTTAGCGACGCGAGACATGCTTATCCCCCCTTAGAACACAGTGCAAAGAACTTCGCCGCCGACACCGGCAGCGCGCGCAGCACGATCCGTCATCACACCTTTGTTGGTGGAGACGATAGACACGCCAAGACCGCCACGAACTTTCGGCAGATCTTCAACGGACTTGTACTGACGCAGGCCTGGACGACTAACGCGCTTCACTTCTTCGATAACCGGACGGCCTTCGAAGTACTTCAGCTCGATGGACAACGACGGCTTAGCGTCGGTGGTGATCTGAAAATCCGCGATGTAACCTTCGTCCTTCAGGACTTTTGCTACAGCCACCTTCAACGTGGAAGACGGCATGCTTACGACAGACTTTTCAGCCATCTGGGCATTACGGATTCGAGTTAGCATGTCCGCTAACGGGTCCTGCATACTCATGGGCTAGACGCTCCTAATACAGAAAAATTAGCCTTGCGGCTACTACTTGTCGCCGAGAACTTCCGGGCATGAAAAACACGGGCTCAGGCGAGCCGGTCATTCTAGACACACCCCAGAAATGAATCAAGCCCCAAAAGGGGCTTGATTCAGATTCAAGGCCACCGATGGTCAGGTTCTTGCGAACCCGAACATCGAGACTTTGACAGCAATTACCAGCTGGCTTTAACCAGACCTGGTACGTCACCACGCATTGCAGCTTCACGCAACTTGTTACGGCCAAGGCCGAACTTGCGGTAAACGCCGTGCGGACGACCAGTCAGGCGGCAACGGTTACGCATGCGCGAAGCGCTCGCGTCACGTGGTTGCTTCTGCAGAGCTACGGTAGCTTCCCAACGCGCTTCTGGACTTGCGTTCAGATCGACGATGATAGCTTTCAGCGCTGCACGCTTGGTGGCGTACTTGGCAACAGTGAGCTGACGCTTCAGCTCACGGTTTTTCATGCTCTTCTTGGCCATTTTCCTACTCCAATCAGTTGCGGAACGGGAATTTGAAAGCACGCAGCAGAGCGCGGCCTTCATCATCGTTCTTGGCAGTGGTGGTCAGGGTAATGTCCAGACCGCGGAGAGCATCGATCTTGTCGTAGTCGATTTCCGGGAAAATGATCTGCTCTTTCACGCCCATGCTGTAGTTGCCACGACCATCGAAGGACTTGGCATTCAGGCCGCGGAAGTCGCGAACCCGAGGCAGGGAGATCGACAGCAGACGATCCAGGAACTCATACATACGCTCACGGCGCAGAGTCACCTTGACGCCAATCGGCCATCCTTCACGGACTTTAAAGCCAGCGATGGATTTACGAGCGTAGGTCACAACGACTTTTTGGCCGGTGATCTTTTCCAGGTCAGCAACAGCATGCTCGATGACTTTTTTGTCACCAACAGCTTCGCCCAGACCCATGTTCAGGGTGATTTTTGTAACGCGTGGAACTTCCATCACGTTCGAAAGCTTAAGTTCTTCCTTAAGCTTCGGTGCGATTTCCTTCCAGTAAATCTCTTTTAGTCGTGCCATGGTCTTCTACCTAGCAGTGTTCAAGCATCAACCGCTTTTTGGGTCGACTTGAAGACACGAATTTTCTTGCCGTCTTCTACTTTGAAACCAACGCGGTCAGCCTTGTTGGTTTCGCCGTTGAAAATGGCGACGTTAGAAGCGTCCAGTGGAGCTTCTTTTTCGACGATACCGCCTTGCACGCCCGACATCGGGTTAGGCTTGGTATGACGCTTGACCAGGTTCAGACCGCTGATAACCAGACGGTTATTAGCAAGAACCTTGAGCACCTTACCGCGCTTACCTTTGTCTTTGCCGGCGATCACGATGATCTCGTCGTCACGACGAATCTTTTGCATGTCGGATCTCCTTACAGCACTTCTGGGGCGAGCGAGACGATCTTCATGAACTTCTCAGTACGAAGTTCACGGGTCACTGGCCCAAAGATACGGGTGCCGATCGGCTCTTGCTTGTTGTTCAGAAGAACAGCAGCGTTGCCATCAAAGCGGATAATGGAGCCATCAGCACGACGTACGCCGTGACGAGTGCGGACTACAACAGCAGTCATCACTTGGCCTTTTTTCACTTTACCGCGAGGAATTGCTTCCTTCACGGTAACTTTGATGATGTCACCGATACCAGCGTAACGACGATGGGAGCCACCCAGCACCTTGATGCACATAACACGGCGAGCGCCGCTGTTATCGGCCACATCGAGCATGGATTGAGTCTGAATCATATAATTTCTCCGACCCCTAGTCCTTAGACTTCCACAGCGCGTTCGAGAACATCAACCAGCGCCCAAGACTTGGTCTTGGCCATAGGACGAGTTTCACGAATAGTGACTTTGTCGCCGATGTGGCACTGGTTGGTTTCGTCGTGCGCGTGCAGCTTAGTCGAACGCTTAACGTATTTACCGTAGATCGGGTGCTTTACGCGACGCTCGATCAGTACGGTGATGGTTTTGTCCATCTTGTCGCTGACAACACGGCCAGTCAGCGTACGGACAGTTTTTTCGGCTTCAGCCATGATCACTTACCTGCCTGCTGGTTGAGCACAGTCTTCACGCGAGCGATGTCACGTTTAACTTGCGAGAGCAGATGAGACTGCCCCAACTGGCCAGTTGCTTTCTGCATACGCAGATTGAACTGGTCGCGCAGCAAGCCGAGCAGTTGCTCGTTCAGCTGCTGTGCGGATTTTTCACGAAGTTCATTCGCTTTCATCACATCACCGTCCGTTTAACAAAGGCGGTGGCGAGCGGCAGCTTTGCAGCAGCCAGGGCAAAAGCCTCACGCGCCAGCTCTTCAGAAACACCCTCGATTTCATACAGGACTTTGCCTGGCTGAATCTGGGCAACCCAGTACTCCACACTACCCTTACCTTTACCCATACGAACTTCGAGGGGCTTTTTGGAAATAGGCTTGTCCGGGAATACACGGATCCAGATCTTGCCGCCACGTTTAACGTGACGGGTCAGAGCACGACGCGCTGACTCGATCTGACGAGCGGTGAGACGACCACGAGCTACAGACTTCAGCGCGAACTCGCCGAAGCTGACTTTGCTACCGCGCTGAGCCAGACCACGGTTGTGGCCTGTCATCTGCTTGCGGAACTTCGTACGCTTAGGTTGCAACATTTGGCGTACCCCTTACTTAGCAGCTTTTTTACGAGGCGCTGGTGCTTGTGGTTTCAGCTCTTCTTGGCGACCACCAATTACTTCGCCTTTGAAGATCCAAACCTTTACACCGATCACACCGTAAGTGGTGTGAGCTTCGTAGTTGGCATAGTCGATGTCGGCACGCAGGGTGTGCAATGGCACACGACCTTCGCGATACCATTCAGTACGTGCGATTTCAGCACCGCCGAGACGACCGCTCACTTGGATTTTGATGCCCTTGGCACCAATGCGCATGGCGTTCTGAACTGCGCGCTTCATAGCGCGACGGAACATTACACGACGCTCCAGCTGCTGAGCTACGCTCTGCGCAACCAGCATACCGTCGAGCTCCGGCTTGCGGATCTCTTCGATATTGATGTGCACAGGCACACCCATTTGCTTGGTCAGGTCCTGACGCAGTTTCTCAACATCTTCACCTTTCTTCCCGATAACGATACCTGGACGAGCGGTGTGGATGGTGATACGTGCAGTTTGGGCCGGACGATGGATATCGATACGGCTTACGGACGCGCTTTTTAGTTTGTCTTGGAGATACTCACGCACTTTCAGATCTGCGAACAAGTAGTCCGCATAAGTCCGACCGTCTGCGTACCAGACGGAGGTGTGCTCCTTGACGATTCCCAGGCGAATGCCAATGGGATGTACTTTCTGACCCATCTCTTCGACTCCGTTACTTGTCAGCAACCTTGACAGTGATATGGCAAGACCGCTTGACGATGCGATCAGCACGGCCTTTGGCACGTGGCATGATGCGCTTCAGCGAACGCCCTTCGTTGACGAAAACGGTGCTGACCTTCAGGTCATCAACATCTGCGCCTTCGTTATGCTCGGCGTTGGCTACGGCCGACTCCAGCACTTTCTTCATGATCTCGGCGGCTTTCTTACTGCTGAAAGCCAACAAGTTGAGCGCTTCGCCCACCTTCTTCCCGCGGATCTGGTCGGCGACCAAGCGGGCTTTCTGGGCGGAGATTCGAGCGCCCGACAACTTAGCGGCTACTTCCATTTCCTAACCCCTTAACGCTTGGCTTTCTTGTCAGCCACGTGCCCGCGATAGTTGCGGGTACCGGCGAACTCGCCCAGTTTGTGGCCGACCATGTCTTCGTTAACGAGAACTGGGACGTGCTGACGACCGTTGTGTACTGCGATGGTCAGACCGACCATTTGTGGCAGGATCATCGAACGACGCGACCAAGTCTTAATTGGTTTGCGATCGTTCTTTTCCGCCGCCACTTCGATCTTCTTCAGTAGGTGAAGATCAATAAAAGGACCTTTTTTCAGAGAACGTGGCACTGTCGTATCCCTCTATTTACTTGCGACGACGGACGATCATTTTGTCGGTACGCTTATTACCACGAGTCTTCGCGCCCTTAGTCGGGAAGCCCCATGGCGATACCGGATGACGACCACCAGAGGTACGACCTTCACCACCACCATGTGGGTGGTCAACCGGGTTCATGGCAACACCACGAACGGTTGGGCGAACGCCACGCCAGCGCTTGGCACCAGCTTTACCCAGCGAACGCAGGCTGTGCTCGGAGTTCGAGACTTCGCCCAGGGTCGCACGGCATTCAGCCAGGACTTTACGCATTTCACCGGAACGCAGACGCAGGGTCACGTAGACACCTTCACGAGCGATCAGCTGAGCCGAAGCACCAGCGGAACGAGCGATCTGTGCACCTTTACCTGGCTTCAGTTCGATGCCGTGTACGGTAGAACCGACTGGAATGTTGCGCAGTTGCAGAGCGTTGCCTGGCTTGATTGGAGCCAGAGCGCCTGCGATCAGCTGGTCGCCAGCACTCACGCCTTTAGGGGCGATGATGTAGCGGCGCTCGCCGTCTGCGTAGCAGAGCAGTGCGATGTGAGCAGTACGGTTTGGATCGTATTCGATACGCTCGACAGTGGCGACGATGCCATCTTTGTCGTTGCGACGGAAATCGACCATACGATAATGCTGCTTATGACCACCACCGATGTGACGAGTGGTAATACGGCCATTGTTGTTACGACCACCAGTCTTCGATTTTTTCTCGAGCAGCGGTGCGTGAGGAGCGCCTTTATGCAGCTCCTGGTTGACCACCTTGACCACAAAACGGCGGCCAGGGGAAGTCGGTTTGCATTTAACGATTGCCATGATGCACCCCTTCCTTACTCAGCACTGCTGCTGAAATCGAGATCTTGGCCTGGCTGAAGGGAGATAACTGCCTTCTTCCAGTCATTACGCTTGCCCAGACCGCGAGCAGTGCGCTTGCTCTTACCCAGAACATTCAGGGTAGTGACGCGCTCTACTTTCACGCTGAACAGGCTTTCGACGGCCTTCTTGATTTCCAGCTTGGTTGCGTCAGTAGCAACCTTGAAAACGAACTGGCCTTTCTTGTCTGCCAGAACCGTAGCCTTCTCGGAAACGTGCGGGCCAAGCAGAACTTTAAATACGCGTTCCTGGTTCATCCCAGCAGCTCCTCGAATTTCTTCACGGCCGACACGGTGATCAACACCTTGTCGTATGCGATCAGACTAACTGGATCGGAACCTTGAACGTCACGTACATCTACGTGCGGCAGGTTACGAGCAGCCAGGTACAGGTTCTGATCAACAGCGTCCGACACGATGAGAACATCGGTCAGGCTCATGTTGTTCAGCTTGCCCAGCAGATCTTTGGTTTTCGGAGTTTCAACAGCGAAATCCTGAACCACGACCAGACGATCAGTACGCACCAGCTCAGCAAGGATGGAACGCATTGCTGCGCGGTACATCTTTTTGTTCAGCTTCTGGGAGTGATCCTGAGGACGAGCTGCGAAAGTGGTACCGCCGCCACGCCAGATTGGGCTACGGATAGTACCGGCACGAGCACGGCCAGTACCTTTCTGACGCCATGGGCGCTTACCGCCACCACGAACGTCGGAACGGGTCTTCTGCTGCTTGGTACCTTGACGGCCGCCAGCCATGTAGGCCACGACTGCTTGGTGAACCAGCGTCTCGTTGAATTCGCCGCCAAATGTCAGTTCGGAAACTTCGATCGCTTGAGCGTCATTTACATTTAATTGCATGTCAGCTTCCCCTTAACCGCGAGCCTTGGCTGCTGGACGTACAACCAGGTTGCCGCCAGTAGCGCCAGGAACAGCACCCTTGACCAACAACAGATTGCGTTCAGCGTCCACGCGCACTACTTCCAGGGACTGCACGGTCACGCGCTCAGCGCCCATATGACCGGACATTTTTTTGCCCTTAAATACACGACCAGGAGTCTGGCACTGGCCGATAGAGCCTGGGACGCGGTGGGATACGGAGTTACCGTGGGTGTTATCTTGCCCGCGGAAATTCCAACGCTTGATCGTACCCTGGAAGCCTTTACCCTTGGACTGACCGGTTACATCAACCAGTTGACCAGCGGCGAAGATTTCAGCGTTGATCAGATCGCCAGCCTGGTACTCGCCTTCTTCAAGACGGAATTCCATGGTGGTGCGACCAGCGGCAACATTCGCTTTAGCGAAGTGGCCAGCCTGAGCTGCTGTTACACGCGAAGCACGACGCTCGCCGACAGTGACTTGCACTGCACGATAGCCATCGGTCTCTTCAGTTTTGAACTGGGTGACGCGATTCGGCTCGATCTCAATGACCGTGACCGGAATGGAGACACCTTCTTCGGTGAAAATACGGGTCATACCGCATTTACGACCGACTACACCAATAGTCATGTTGTAAACCTCATGAGTGTACGGGGCTTTCACCCGCTATGGCCGCCCATTTCAGAGCGTTACACGACTAAGACCGAGTCTTAGCCGAGGCTGATCTGCACTTCCACACCGGCCGCAAGATCAAGCTTCATAAGAGCATCAACGGTTTTATCCGTTGGCTGGACGATGTCCAGAACGCGCTTATGAGTGCGGATTTCGTACTGGTCGCGCGCGTCTTTGTTGACGTGCGGAGAAACCAGAACGGTGAACCGCTCTTTACGGGTAGGCAGTGGAATTGGACCACGCACTTGAGCACCAGTACGTTTCGCGGTTTCCACGATTTCCTGGGTTGATTGGTCGATCAGGCGATGGTCGAAAGCCTTCAACCTGATACGGATTTGCTGATTTTGCATTGGATTTCAGACTCCGGCTGCTATTCCCACCGAGCGCAATACGCCCGTTAAAAGGAGGCGCAATTCTATAGACGCCCCAGATAGGTGTCAACCCAATAAAAAAGCCCCCGCTGAGCGGGGGCTTTTTCAATCCATCAAGCGAACTCTATAAAAGAGATTACTCGATGATTTTGGCTACGACGCCAGCGCCGACGGTACGACCGCCTTCACGGATAGCGAAACGCAGACCGTCTTCCATCGCGATGGTTTTGATCAGGGTAACAGTCATCTGAATGTTGTCACCTGGCATTACCATTTCAACGCCTTCTGGCAGCTCGCAGTTACCAGTCACGTCAGTAGTACGGAAGTAGAACTGTGGACGGTAGCCTTTGAAGAACGGAGTGTGACGACCGCCCTCTTCCTTGCTCAGAACGTAAACTTCTGCAGTGAACTTGGTGTGCGGCTTAACCGAACCCGGCTTAACCAGAACCTGACCACGCTCAACGTCGTCACGCTTAGTACCACGCAGCAGAACGCCGCAGTTCTCGCCAGCACGACCTTCGTCGAGCAGCTTGCGGAACATTTCAACACCGGTGCAAGTAGTAACGGTGGTGTCACGCAGACCAACGATTTCCAGCGGATCCTGAACGCGAACGATACCGCGCTCGATACGACCAGTCACAACAGTACCGCGACCCGAGATCGAGAATACGTCTTCGATTGGCATCAGGAACGGCTTGTCGATCATACGAACTGGTTCTGGGATGTAGGCATCCAGAGTCTCTACCAGCTTCTTGACAGCGGTAGTGCCCATTTCGTTGTCGTCTTTGCCTTCCAGCGCCATACGAGCCGAACCGATGATGATTGGAGTGTCATCGCCCGGGAAGTCGTAGGTGGACAGCAGGTCGCGAACTTCCATCTCAACCAGTTCCAGCAGCTCAGCGTCGTCTACCAGGTCAGCCTTGTTCAGGAAAACCACGATGTACGGAACGCCTACCTGACGGGACAGCAGGATGTGCTCACGAGTTTGCGGCATCGGACCATCAGCGGCCGAGCAAACCAGAATAGCGCCGTCCATTTGAGCAGCACCGGTGATCATGTTCTTCACATAGTCAGCGTGACCTGGGCAGTCAACGTGAGCGTAGTGACGGATCTTCGAGTTGTACTCAACGTGTGCGGTGTTGATGGTGATACCGCGAGCTTTTTCTTCTGGTGCGCTGTCGATCTTGTCGAAGTCAACGATTGCGGAACCGAAAACCTCGGAGCAAACGCGAGTCAGAGCAGCAGTCAGAGTGGTTTTACCGTGGTCAACGTGACCAATGGTGCCAACGTTGACGTGCGGTAGGGAACGATCAAATTTTTCTTTAGCCACGACAATTAACTCCTAGCCTAAAGGGGCTGAATCAGCCTTGTTTTTTGGTTACGGATTCGACGATGTGCGACGGAGCCGTATCGTATTTTTTGAATTCCATAGAGTAGCTTGCGCGACCCTGGGACATGGAACGAACGTCGGTCGCATAACCGAACATCTCACCCAGTGGAACCTCGGCACGGATAACCTTGCCGGACACTGTGTCTTCCATACCCTGGATCATGCCGCGACGACGGTTAAGGTCGCCCATCACATCACCCATATAGTCTTCAGGCGTAACAACCTCTACAGCCATGATCGGCTCAAGCAACTCACCACCGCCCTTCTGGGCCAGTTGCTTGGTCGCCATGGAGGCAGCCACTTTAAACGCCATCTCGTTGGAGTCGACGTCGTGGTAAGAACCATCGAACACGGTAGCCTTCAGGCCGATCAGCGGATAGCCGGCAACAACGCCGTTCTTCATCTGCTCTTCGATACCCTTCTGGATAGCCGGGATGTATTCCTTAGGAACCACACCACCTACAACTTCGTTCACGAATTGCAGACCTTCCTGACCTTCGTCAGCAGGAGCAAAACGGATCCAGCAGTGGCCGAACTGACCACGACCGCCGGACTGACGAACGAACTTGCCTTCGATTTCACAGTTCTTCGTGATGCGCTCACGATACGAAACCTGAGGCTTGCCGATGTTGGCTTCGACGTTGAACTCACGGCGCATCCGGTCAACCAGGATGTCCAGGTGCAGCTCGCCCATGCCGGAGATGATCGTTTGACCAGTCTCTTCATCAGTTTTAACGCGGAAAGACGGGTCTTCCTGAGCAAGTTTGCCCAGAGCGATACCCATTTTTTCCTGGTCATCCTTGGTCTTAGGCTCTACGGCAACCGAAATAACCGGCTCCGGGAAGTCCATGCGAACCAGGATGATTGGCTTGTCAGCGTTGCAGAGGGTTTCACCAGTGGTGACGTCCTTCATGCCGATCAGGGCCGCGATGTCACCAGCGCGTACTTCCTTGATCTCTTCACGGGCGTTTGCGTGCATTTGCACCATACGACCCACGCGCTCTTTTTTACCTTTAACCGAGTTGATCACGCCGTCTCCGGAGTTCAACACGCCCGAGTAAACACGGACGAAGGTCAAGGTACCCACGAATGGGTCGGTAGCGATCTTGAACGCCAGAGCCGAGAACGGCTCCGCATCGTCTGCATGACGCTCCAGCTCGATTTCCTCGTTATCAGGGTCAGTACCCTTGATCGCAGGAATGTCGGTCGGTGCAGGCAGGAAGTCGATAACGGCGTCGAGAACCAGGGGAACACCCTTGTTCTTGAACGAAGAACCGCAAACAGCCAGAACGATTTCGCCGGCGATAGTACGCTGACGCAAAGCAGCTTTGATCTCTTCGATCGACAGCTCTTCGCCTTCCAGGTACTTGTTCATCAGCTCTTCGTTGGCTTCAGCAGCAGCTTCAACCATGTTGTTGCGCCACTCTTCAGCCAGCTCTTGGAGCTCAGCAGGAATGTCCTTGCGAACAGGGACCATACCTTTGTCAGAGTCGTTCCAGTAGACAGCTTGCATGTTGATCAGATCGATCTGACCCTGGAAGTTGTCTTCGGAACCGATAGCCAACTGGATCGGCACCGGAGTGTGACCCAGACGCTGCTTGATCTGACCGATCACGCGCAGGAAGTTGGCACCAGCACGGTCCATCTTGTTTACGTAAACAAGACGTGGAACACCGTATTTGTTGGCTTGACGCCATACGGTTTCCGACTGAGGCTCAACACCCGAAGTACCGCAGAACACAACGACAGCGCCGTCGAGTACGCGCAGGGAACGTTCAACTTCAATAGTGAAGTCAACGTGGCCCGGGGTATCGATTACGTTGAAGCGGTGCTCGTCCTTGTACTGCTTCTCGGAACCTTTCCAGAAAGCGGTGATGGCAGCAGAAGTAATGGTAATACCACGCTCCTGCTCCTGCACCATCCAGTCTGTGGTCGCGGCGCCATCATGCACCTCGCCCATTTTGTGACTTTTGCCGGTGTAAAAAAGGACGCGCTCGGTGGTGGTGGTTTTACCAGCATCCACGTGAGCGACGATACCGATGTTACGGTAGCGGCTAATCGGAGTAGTACGAGCCATAAAGCCCTCGCAAAATTAGTGAAGCTAAAATTAGAAGCGGTAGTGCGAGAAAGCTTTGTTGGCTTCAGCCATACGGTGCACGTCTTCACGCTTCTTAACAGCAGCACCTTTACCTTCAGCAGCATCCAGCAGTTCGCCAGCCAAACGCAGAGCCATAGACTTCTCGCCACGCTTACGTGCGAAGTCTACCAACCAGCGCATTGCCAGAGCGTTACGACGGGAAGGACGAACCTCGACCGGAACCTGGTAAGTAGCACCACCAACGCGGCGCGACTTCACTTCGACCAGCGGAGCGATGGCGTCGAGTGCTTTTTCGAAGAGTTCCAGGGGATCGGTGCCAGCCTTACGGGTCGCAACGGTTTCCAGGGCACCATAAACGATACGCTCGGCAACGGCTTTCTTGCCGCTTTCCATAACGTGGTTCATGAATTTGGCGAGGATCTGGCTTCCGTATTTCGGATCGTCCAGAATCTCACGCTTTGCTGCTACGCGACGTCTTGGCATGATAAGCCCTCAAGCGGTCTTCAGGTTAGCTCGGGACAGATCCAATGGATGCGTGCCCGACCTTACTCTTATCGACTCAATAAAATGAAAATCTGCAAAACGGCCGATTACTTCGGACGCTTGGTACCGTACTTCGAACGACCCTGGTTACGGCCTTTAACGCCGGAAGTATCCAAGGAGCCGCGAACGGTGTGGTAACGAACACCTGGCAAGTCTTTTACACGACCGCCGCGGATCAGTACCACGCTGTGCTCTTGCAGGTTGTGACCTTCACCACCGATGTACGAGGAAACCTCGAAACCGTTGGTCAGGCGCACACGGCATACTTTACGCAGTGCCGAGTTAGGTTTTTTCGGCGTAGTGGTGTACACACGGGTGCACACGCCACGACGTTGCGGGCAGTTCTGCAGCGCAGGTACGTCGGATTTCTCGACGATACGCTTACGCGGCTGACGTACCAGCTGGTTGATAGTTGCCATCTACTAGCTCCACTGTTGTCTTGCGACGCTATTGTCTTGCAAGAAAAGCAAAATGGCAGGAACGAATTCCCGCCAAATTTAGGGGATCAAGAGTCTAAAGAGGATCTTGTCCCCAGTCAAGGCAAGGCCCCGACCTCCCCGCCCGTCGAACCTTGACAATATGTCTCGATTCGACGAACGGAGCGATCAGGGCCTCAGCTCATTTACCGCAGAACTCAGTTACCGCTCGAGTTCAGCGCTTCGGTCAGTGCAGCTTCCACTTCACTGGCGCTTACGCGCAACGGTTTGTCAGCATCACGACGACGCTTGCGCTCGCTGTGATAAGCCAGACCGGTACCAGCCGGGATCAGACGACCCACGACCACGTTTTCTTTCAGGCCGCGCAGGTAATCGCGCTTGCCGGTGACTGCCGCTTCGGTCAGTACACGGGTGGTTTCCTGGAAGGAAGCCGCCGAGATGAACGATTCGGTGGACAACGACGCCTTGGTGATACCCAGCAGAACGCGAGTGTACTTGGAGACGAACTTGTCTTCGCCACCCAGACGCTCGTTTTCTACCAGTACGTGAGTCAGTTCCATCTGGTCGCCCTTGATGAAACTCGAATCGCCGGATTCAGCGATTTCAACTTTACGCAGCATCTGACGCAGGATGGTCTCGATGTGCTTGTCGTTGATCTTCACGCCTTGCAGACGGTAAACGTCCTGGATCTCGTTAACGATGTACTTGGCCAGCGCGCTCACACCCAGCAGACGCAGGATGTCGTGCGGATCGCTTGGGCCGTCGGAGATAACTTCGCCGCGGTTTACCTGTTCGCCTTCGAACACGTTCAGGTGACGCCACTTCGGAATCAGCTCTTCGTACGGATCGCTACCGTCGTTCGGGGTAATAACCAGACGGCGCTTGCCTTTGGTCTCTTTACCGAACGCGATGGTGCCGCTGACTTCAGCCAGAATCGACGCTTCTTTCGGACGACGAGCTTCGAACAAGTCGGCAACACGCGGCAGACCACCGGTGATGTCGCGGGTCTTCGAAGTTTCTTGCGGGATACGCGCGATAACATCACCGATCGCGATCTTCGCACCATCCGCAACACCGACCAGGGCGTTGGCTGGCAGGAAGTACTGAGCGATAACGTCAGTGCCTGGCAGCAACAGATCCTTGCCGTTGTCGTCGACCATCTTCACTGCTGGACGGATTTCCTTGCCCGCAGCTGGACGATCTTTCGCGTCGAGTACTTCAATGTTGGTCATACCGGTCAATTCGTCAGTCTGACGCTTGATCGTGATGCCTTCTTCCATGCCCACGTAGGTCACGGTACCTTTCATTTCGGTAACGATCGGGTGAGTGTGCGGATCCCACTTGGCCACGATTGCGCCAGCGTCGACCTTGTCACCCTCTTTAACCGAAATCACAGCACCGTACGGCAGCTTGTAACGCTCACGCTCACGACCGAAGTCATCAGCGATGGCCAGCTCACCGGAACGGGACACAGCCACCAGGTGACCATCCACTCGCTCAACGTGTTTCAGGTTGTGCAGACGGACGGTACCGCCATTCTTCACCTGAACGCTGTCGGCTGCGGAAGTACGGCTTGCCGCACCACCGATGTGGAACGTACGCATCGTCAGCTGGGTACCCGGCTCACCGATGGACTGGGCAGCGATAACGCCGACCGCTTCACCGATGTTCACCTGGTGACCACGAGCCAAGTCACGGCCGTAGCACTTGGCGCAAATGCCATAGCGGGTTTCGCAGCTGATCGGCGAACGCACGATCACTTCGTCGATGCTGTTCAGCTCGATGAACTCAACCCACTTCTCGTCAACCAGAGTACCGGCCGGAACGATAACGTCCTCGGTGCCTGGCTTGAATACGTCACGGGCAATAACACGACCCAATACGCGTTCACCCAACGGTTCTACAACGTCACCGCCTTCAATGTGCGGAGTCATCAGCAGACCGTGTTCGGTGCCGCAATCGATCTCGGTTACAACCAGATCCTGCGCCACGTCTACCAGACGACGAGTCAGGTAACCGGAGTTCGCAGTTTTCAACGCGGTATCCGCCAGACCTTTACGAGCACCGTGAGTCGAGATGAAGTACTGAAGTACGCTCAAACCTTCACGGAAGTTCGCAGTAATCGGCGTTTCAATGATGGAACCGTCCGGCTTGGCCATCAGACCACGCATACCGGCCAGCTGACGAATCTGTGCTGCGGAACCCCGCGCACCCGAGTCGGCCATCATGTACATCGAGTTGAAAGACTCTTGATCGACTTCAACGCCGTGACGGTCGATAACCTTCTCTTTCGAGAGGTTGGCCATCATTGCCTTGGAAACTTCGTCGTTCGCTTTCGACCAAAGGTCGATCACTTTGTTGTACTTCTCGCCCTGGGTTACCAGGCCGGAGGCGTACTGGCTCTCGATCTCTTTCACTTCGTCGGTGGCTGCACCGATGATGCGGGCTTTCTCGTCCGGGATAACGAAGTCGTTAACACCGATGGAAACGCCGGAGATGGTCGAGTAAGCGAAACCGGTGTACATCAACTGGTCAGCGAAGATCACGGTCTCTTTCAAACCAACCACGCGGTAGCACTGGTTGATCAGCTTGGAGATCGCTTTTTTCTTCATCGGCAGGTTGACGACGTCGTACGACAGACCTTTTGGCACAACCTGGAACAGCAGCGCACGGCCGACAGTGGTGTCGACGATACGGGTACCGCTCACGCTGTTGCCATCACGGTCGTTGACGGTTTCGTTGATACGAACCTTGACCTTGGCGTGCAGTGCGGCTTCGCCGGCACGGAACACACGGTCAACTTCCTGCAGATCCGCGAACACACGACCTTCGCCTTTGGCGTTGATCGCTTCACGAGTCATGTAGTACAGACCCAATACAACGTCCTGCGACGGAACGATGATTGGCTCACCGTTGGCTGGCGACAGAATGTTGTTGGTCGACATCATCAACGCACGCGCTTCCAGCTGGGCTTCCAGTGTCAGCGGTACGTGCACGGCCATTTGGTCGCCGTCGAAGTCGGCGTTGTACGCGGCGCAGACCAGAGGGTGCAGCTGGATAGCCTTACCTTCGATCAGTACCGGTTCAAACGCCTGGATACCCAGACGGTGAAGGGTCGGTGCACGGTTGAGAAGAACCGGGTGTTCGCGAATCACTTCAGCGAGAACGTCCCAAACCTCTGGCAGTTCGCGCTCGACCATTTTCTTGGCCGCTTTGATGGTGGTCGCGAGACCACGCATTTCCAGCTTGCCGAAAATGAACGGTTTGAACAGCTCGAGAGCCATCTTCTTCGGCAGACCGCACTGATGCAGACGCAGGGTCGGGCCTACGGTAATTACCGAACGACCGGAGTAGTCAACACGCTTACCGAGCAAGTTCTGACGGAAACGACCCTGCTTACCCTTGATCATGTCAGCCAGGGATTTCAGAGGACGCTTGTTCGAACCGGTGATAGCGCGGCCACGACGACCGTTGTCGAGCAGCGCATCGACAGCTTCCTGCAACATACGCTTTTCGTTGCGCACGATGATGTCCGGAGCGGACAGATCCAGCAGGCGCTTCAAACGGTTGTTACGGTTGATCACTCGACGATACAGATCGTTGAGGTCGGAAGTCGCGAAACGACCGCCATCCAGCGGGACCAGTGGACGCAGATCTGGCGGCAGAACCGGCAGAACGGTCAGCACCATCCACTCTGGCAGGTTGCCGGAACCCTGGAAGGCTTCCATCAACTTCAGACGCTTGGACAGCTTCTTGATCTTGGTTTCCGAGTTGGTTTGCGGAATTTCTTCACGCAGACGGCCAATCTCGTGTTCCAGGTCGATAGCGTGCAGCAGTTCACGGACAGCTTCAGCACCCATACGGGCGTCGAAATCGTCACCGAACTCTTCCAGCGCTTCAAAGTACTGCTCGTCGTTCAGCAGCTGACCTTTTTCAAGGGTGGTCATGCCTGGATCGATAACGACATAGCTCTCGAAGTAGAGAACGCGTTCGATATCACGCAGGGTCATGTCCATCAGCAAGCCGATACGGGACGGCAGCGATTTCAGGAACCAGATGTGGGCAACCGGCGAAGCCAGTTCGATGTGCGCCATGCGCTCACGACGAACCTTGGCCAGTGCAACTTCAACGCCGCACTTCTCGCAGATCACACCACGGTGCTTCAAGCGCTTGTACTTACCGCACAGGCACTCGTAATCCTTTACCGGGCCAAAGATCTTGGCGCAGAACAGACCGTCACGCTCAGGTTTGAACGTACGGTAGTTGATGGTTTCCGGCTTTTTAACTTCACCGAACGACCATGAGCGGATCATCTCAGGCGAGGCCAATCCGATACGGATGGCGTCGAACTCTTCGACTTGACCCTGGTTTTTCAGCAAATTCAGTAGGTCTTTCAAGGCCTTTCCTCCTGGCGGAGCAGAGAGCGGGCAATCCTGCCCCGCTCTCGATTCGCGTCACGTGTTATTCGGTTTCCAGATCGATATCGATGCCGAGGGAACGAATTTCCTTGATCAACACGTTGAAGGACTCGGGCATGCCCGGCTCCATACGGTGATCGCCATCCACGATGTTTTTGTACATCTTGGTACGGCCGTTCACATCGTCCGACTTCACTGTGAGCATTTCTTGCAGAGTGTAAGCAGCACCGTATGCTTCCAGTGCCCAGACCTCCATCTCCCCGAAACGCTGACCACCGAACTGCGCCTTACCACCCAGCGGCTGCTGGGTAACCAGGCTGTACGAACCGGTAGAACGCGCGTGCATCTTGTCGTCTACCAAGTGGTTCAGCTTCAGCATGTACATGTAGCCAACGGTAACTGGACGCTCGAACTTGTTGCCGGTACGGCCGTCAGTCAGCTGCATCTGGCCGCTTTCCGGCAGGTCTGCCAGTTTCAGCATGGCCTTGATTTCGCTTTCCTTGGCGCCGTCGAACACTGGAGTGGCCATTGGAACACCGCCACGCAGGTTCTTCGCCAGATCCAGGATTTCCTGATCGGAGAAGCTGTCCAGATCTTCGTTACGACCGCCGATCTGGTTGTAGATCTCGTCCAGGAAGGTACGCAGTTCAGCGACTTTACGCTGCTCTTCGATCATCCGGTTGATCTTCTCACCCAGACCTTTGGCCGCGAGGCCCAGGTGGGTTTCAAGGATCTGACCAACGTTCATACGCGAAGGTACGCCCAGTGGGTTGAGGACGACGTCGACCGGGGTGCCATTGGCATCGTGCGGCATGTCTTCAACCGGCATGATCACGGAGACTACACCTTTGTTACCGTGACGACCGGCCATCTTGTCGCCCGGCTGGATGCGACGACGGATTGCCAAGTAAACCTTGACGATTTTCAGCACGCCTGGAGCCAGGTCATCGCCCTGCTGCAGTTTGCGCTTCTTGTCTTCGAACTTGTCGTCCAGCAGACGGCGACGATCAACGATGTAGGCCTGAGCCTTCTCGAGCTGCTCGTTCAGAGCATCTTCAGCCATGCGCAGTTTGAACCACTGACCATGCTCAAGACCGTCGAGAACTTCGTCGGTGATGTCCTGACCTTTCTTCAGACCTGCGCCGCCTTCAGCCTTGTGGCCTACCAGAGCGGAACGCAGACGTTCGAAAGTCGCGCCTTCAACGATACGGAACTCTTCGTTCAGATCCTTGCGGATCTCGTCCAGCTGGGACTTCTCGATCGACAGTGCACGAGCATCACGCTCAACGCCGTCGCGGGTGAAGACCTGTACGTCGATGACAGTACCTTTGGTACCGGTAGGTACACGCAGGGAGGTGTCTTTAACGTCGCTGGCTTTTTCACCGAAGATTGCACGCAGCAGTTTTTCTTCCGGAGTCAGTTGGGTCTCGCCTTTCGGAGTGACCTTACCTACCAGAATGTCGCCTGCGCCAACTTCAGCACCTACGTAAACGATACCGGCTTCGTCCAGCTTGTTCAGTGCAGCTTCACCCACGTTAGGGATGTCCGCAGTGATTTCCTCTGGGCCAAGCTTGGTGTCACGGGCCACACAGGTCAGTTCCTGAATGTGGATCGTGGTGAAACGGTCTTCCTGAACCACACGCTCGGACAGGCAGATGGAGTCTTCGAAGTTGAAGCCGTTCCATGCCATGAACGCGATGCGCATGTTCTGACCCAGCGCCAGTTCACCCATGTCGGTGGACGGGCCGTCGGCCATGATGTCGCTACGCTGAACGCGATCACCCTTGCTCACCAGCGGACGCTGGTTGATGCAGGTGTTCTGGTTCGAGCGGGTGTATTTGGTCAGGTTGTAGATGTCGACACCAGCTTCGCCGGTTTCAACTTCGTCATCAGCAACACGAACCACGATACGGCTGGCGTCGACGGAATCGATCACGCCGCCACGACGAGCAACGACGCAAACGCCGGAGTCACGGGCTACGTTACGCTCCATGCCGGTACCTACCAGCGGCTTGTCAGCGCGCAGGGTTGGTACAGCTTGACGCTGCATGTTCGAACCCATCAACGCACGGTTGGCGTCGTCGTGCTCGAGGAACGGAATCAACGACGCTGCAACCGAAACTACCTGCTTCGGCGAAACGTCCATCAAGGTGACTTCTTCAGGCGCCTTGACGGTGAATTCGTTCAGGTGACGTACGGCTACCAGTTCGTCGATCAGGACTTTCTGGTCGTTCATGGTCGCCGAAGCCTGCGCGATCACGTGATCGGCTTCTTCAATAGCGGACAGGAACACGATCTCGTCGGTGACCACACCCTCTTTCACCACGCGGTACGGGCTTTCCAGGAAACCGTACTGGTTGGTGCGAGCGTAAGCAGCCAGGGAGTTGATCAGACCGATGTTCGGACCTTCCGGCGTTTCAATCGGGCATACACGACCGTAGTGAGTCGGGTGTACGTCACGGACTTCAAAGCCTGCGCGCTCACGAGTCAGACCGCCAGGGCCGAGTGCAGAGACACGACGCTTGTGGGTAATCTCGGACAGCGGGTTGTTCTGGTCCATGAACTGCGAGAGCTGGCTGGAACCGAAGAACTCTTTCACCGCTGCAGCCACTGGCTTGGCGTTGATCAGGTCTTGCGGCATCAGGCCTTCGCTTTCAGCCATCGACAGACGCTCTTTGACCGCACGCTCAACACGCACCAGGCCAACGCGGAACTGGTTCTCTGCCATTTCGCCTACGCAGCGAACACGACGGTTACCCAGGTGGTCGATGTCATCGACGATGCCTTTACCGTTACGGATGTCGACCAGAGTCTTCAGTACCGCGACGATGTCTTCCTTGCACAGCACGCCCGAACCTTCGATCTCGGTACGACCGATACGACGGTTGAACTTCATCCGGCCGACCGCAGACAGGTCATAGCGCTCAGGGCTGAAGAACAGGTTGTTGAACAGGGTTTCGGCAGCGTCTTTGGTTGGCGGTTCGCCTGGACGCATCATGCGATAGATCTCGACCAGCGCTTCCAATTGGTTGCTGGTGGAGTCGATCTTCAGCGTGTCGGAGACGAACGGACCGCAGTCGATATCGTTGGTGTACAGAGTTTCGATGCGAACAACGCCGGCCTTGGCAATTTTTGCCAGGACTTCAGTGTTCAGCTCGGTGTTGCACTCTGCCAGAATTTCGCCGGTAGCCGGGTGCACGATGACCTTGGCGGTAGTACGGCCCAGGACGTAGTCCAGAGGTACTTCCAGAGTCTTGATACCGGCTTTTTCGATCTGGTTGATGTGGCGCGCGGTAATACGGCGGCCCGCTTCAACAATGACCTTGCCCTTCTCGTCCTGAATGTCCAGAACCGCAATTTCACCACGCAGACGCGAAGCAATCAGTTCCAGGCTGAGGGTTTCGCCGCTCAGGTGGAAAACGTTGGTGGTGTAGAAAGCGTCCAGCACTTCTTCAGTGGTATAGCCGAGCGCGCGCAGCAGTACCGATGCCGGCAGCTTGCGACGACGGTCGATACGCACGAACACGCAGTCTTTCGGGTCGAACTCGAAGTCCAGCCACGAACCGCGGTAAGGAATGATGCGCGCGGAGTACAGCAGTTTGCCGGAGCTATGCGTCTTGCCGCGGTCGTGGTCGAAGAACACGCCCGGGGAACGGTGCAGCTGGGAAACGATTACACGCTCGGTACCGTTGATTACGAAGGTACCGTTCTCAGTCATCAGGGGAATTTCACCCATGTAGACTTCTTGCTCTTTGATGTCCTTGATCGCTTTGTTCGACGATTCTTTGTCGAAAATGATCAGGCGCACTTTTACCCGCAAAGGTACGGCGAAAGTTACACCGCGCAATACGCATTCTTTGACATCAAATGCCGGTTCGCCCAGGCGATAACCGACGTACTCCAGCGCAGCATTGCCGGAGTAGCTGATGATCGGGAAAACGGATTTGAAGGCCGCATGCAGGCCCACGTCGCGGAACTGATCTTTAGTCGCTCCCGCTTGCAAGAATTCACGATACGAATCCAGCTGGATGGCCAGGAGGTAAGGCACATCCATGACGTCCGGCAACTTGCTAAAGTCCTTGCGGATACGTTTTTTCTCAGTATATGAGTAAGCCATCAGCGTTCCCCAGCTTGGTCACCTGCTTGTTTGGCCCCTCCCGACGGGAGCAGCCAGAAAATCGTGCAAACCCCATGGTTTGCGCCACCGCATCGGGTGGTTACAGCGCCTTTATCAGCACCGACCCAGTCGGCTGCCAATAACGGAAAAAGGCCGGTGGCAAGAGCCACCAGCCATCAGCCTGTCGCTTGACGCTCGGGCTGGAGGAGCAAAGTCGATACTTATTTCAGCTCGACTTTAGCGCCTGCTTCTTCCAGCTTCTTCTTGGCGTCTTCAGCCGCTTCTTTCGAAACGCCTTCAGCTACAACCTGAGGAGCGCCGTCTACTTTCTCTTTGGCTTCTTTCAGGCCCAGACCAGTCAGTTCACGAACTGCCTTGATCACGTTAACCTTCTTCTCGCCAGCTTCCAGCAGAACAACGTTGAACTCGGTTTGCTCTTCAACAACAGCGGCAGCAGCAGCTGGACCAGCCGAAGCAGCAGCAGCGGTAACACCGAAGGTTTCTTCCATCGCTTTGATCAGCTCAACGATTTCCACTACGGATTTCTGGCCGATTGCTTCGATGATTTGTTCGTTAGTCAGAGACATGACTCAATTCCTGAATTGGGGGACGGCCTACGCGACCATCGAAATAAACAAAAAACGCGAGAAGTTGACGAGCCTTAGGCTGCGGCAGCTTCTTTCTGGTCGCGAATTGCCGCCAGAGTACGAGCCAATTTGCTGGTAGCGCCTTGAATCACGCTCATCAGCTGAGAAATTGCTTCGTCACGGGTCGGCAAGGTTGCCAGTACGTCGATCTGATTAGCTGCGAGGAACTTGCCCTCGAACGCAGCTGCCTTGATCTCGAACTTGTCCTGACCCTTGGCAAACTCTTTGAAAATACGAGCAGCAGCGCCCGGATGTTCGTTCGAGAATGCAATCAGGGTCGGGCCGGTGAACACGTCGTTGAGGACACTGTATTGAGTGTCAGCAACAGCGCGCTTGAGCAGGGTGTTACGTACAACACGTACGTAAACGCCAGCTTCACGAGCCTCTTTACGGAGTCCGGTCATTGCGCCTACTGTTACGCCACGTGCATCAACCACGACAGCGGACAGAGCGACTTTGGCAGCCTCGTTGACTTCAGCGACGATGGCCTTCTTGTCTTCGAGATTAATTGCCACGGGTTTAACTCCTGCTTGTTACCGTTTCATTCGATCGGAACCGAATGTCGTTTTGGTGTCTGATTCGGTAAGGAACCGGGAGCACCATCTGCGTAGGCTTATGGTTTAAGACTTGCGTCGCCTACGGTCTTGGATAGCCCCCGCCAGGCAGGGACCCCAATCTTTCAATTGGCGCGAACCATCGCGCCAACCTTTGTCTTACGCGTCCAGCGAGCTCTGATCGATGACCAGACCTGGGCCCATGGTGGTGCTCAGGGTAACGCGCTTGACGTAGATACCTTTCGAAGAAGCAGGCTTGATACGCTTCAGATCAGCGATCAGGGCTTCAACGTTTTCCTTCAGCTTGACGGCGTCGAAACCCATCTTGCCAACGGAAGTGTGAATGATGCCGTTTTTGTCGGTGCGATAACGAACCTGACCAGCTTTAGCGTTTTTAACCGCGGTAGCTACGTCTGGAGTTACGGTACCAACCTTAGGGTTAGGCATCAGACCACGTGGACCGAGGATCTGACCCAGTTGACCTACAACGCGCATGGCATCCGGGGATGCGATCACTACGTCATAGTTCAGGTCGCCGCCTTTCATTTCGGCAGCCAGGTCGTCCATACCTACACGGTCAGCGCCGGCAGCCAAAGCGGCCTCAGCAGCTGGACCCTGGGTGAACACAGCAACGCGAACAGTCTTGCCAGTGCCGTGTGGCAGCACAGTAGCGCTACGAACAACCTGGTCGGATTTACGCGGGTCTACACCCAGGTTTACAGCAACGTCGAACGACTCGCTGAACTTGACAGTCGACAGCTCAGCCAGCAGAGCAGCGGCGTCTACAATGTTGTAGGCCTTGCCTGCTTCGATTTTGCCGGCGATAGCCTTTTGACGCTTGGTCAGCTTAGCCATTACACACCCTCCACGTTAAGGCCCATGCTACGAGCAGAACCGGCGATAGTACGCACGGCTGCATCCATATCAGCTGCAGTCAGATCCGCGTTTTTGGTTTTCGCGATTTCTTCCAGCTGAGCACGGGTAACGGTGCCAACCTTAACGGTGTTCGGACGAGCGGAACCGCTGGTCAGACCGGCCGCTTTCTTCAGCAGAACCGAAGCAGGGGTGGATTTTGTTTCGAAAGTGAAGCTACGGTCGCTGTAGACAGTGATGATCACTGGAGTCGGCAGACCAGCTTCCAGACCCTGAGTACGGGCGTTGAAAGCTTTGCAGAATTCCATGATGTTCACGCCGTGCTGACCCAGAGCAGGACCAACAGGTGGGCTTGGGTTAGCCTGAGCGGCTTTCACTTGCAGCTTGATGTAAGCGGTAATTTTCTTGGCCATGAGGCACTCCAATTACGGGTTCAAACGCCTCGAAAGGCTCCCCGGTTACTTGCGCGTTTATCCCAGTGACGACAAAACCCCACAGCCTAGGGCTGCGGGGTTGGGATGCTTGTCCAGTTAGACCTTTTCGACCTGACTGAACTCTAACTCTACCGGAGTAGAGCGACCGAAAATAAGCACAGCCACTTGGATCCGGCTCTTTTCGTAATTAACTTCTTCAACAACGCCATTGAAATCAGCGAATGGACCGTCATTGACTCGCACCGTTTCACCTGGCTCGAAGAGAGTCTTCGGCTTCGGCTTGTCGCTACCATCAGCAACACGACGCAGAATCGCTTCTGCTTCTTTATCGGTGATCGGTGCAGGTTTATCAGCAGTACCGCCAATAAAGCCCATCACCCGAGGAGTATCCTTGACCAAGTGCCAAGTACCCTCATTCATATCCATCTGAACCAGCACGTAACCCGGAAAGAACTTACGCTCGCTTTTGCGCTTCTGGCCATTACGCATTTCAACCACTTCTTCAGTGGGAACCAGAATCTCGCCGAAGCCATCTTCCATGCCAGCCAGCTTTACGCGCTCGATCAGCGAGCGCATCACATGCTTCTCGTAACCCGAGTAAGCATGCACAACATACCAACGCTTAGCCACGGGACACCCTTAGCCGACAATCAAGGAAACAAGCCAGCCGAGCAGGGAATCAAGACCCCACAACAGCAACGCCATAACCAGAACAACAGCCACCACAATCAGGGTGGTCTGCGTGGTTTCTTGGCGAGTTGGCCACACGACTTTACGAATCTCGGTGCGAGCTTCCTTAACCAGTACAAAGAAAGACTTGCCCTTCGCAGTCTGCAGGCCTACAAAGGCAGCTACAACAGCAATGACAAGCAAAGCGAGTACACGGTACAGGATCGGCGAAGCAGAGTAATACTGATTGCCAACAACGCCAACAACCACCAAAGCGACAACTACAAGCCACTTGAGCAGATCGAAGCGAGAGCCTTGAGCTTCAGCTTTAGGAGTCATCTATGAAGATCCTGTGAAAAGAAAGCCAGACACACCGAGTGAATCTGGCAGGTCAGGAGGGAATCGAACCCCCAACCTACGGTTTTGGAGACCGTCGCTCTGCCAATTGAGCTACTGACCTAAAACAAAATCAGGCCGACCATTATGCCGGCCCGAAAAATACATTACAACCACTTACTCGATGATTTTAGCTACGACACCAGCGCCGACGGTACGACCGCCTTCACGGATAGCGAAACGCAGACCGTCTTCCATCGCGATGGTTTTGATCAGGGTGACAGTCATCTGAATGTTGTCACCTGGCATTACCATTTCAACGCCTTCTGGCAGCTCGCAGTTACCAGTCACGTCAGTAGTACGGAAGTAGAACTGTGGACGGTAGCCTTTGAAGAACGGAGTGTGACGACCGCCTTCTTCCTTGCTCAGAACGTAAACTTCTGCAGTGAACTTGGTGTGCGGCTTAACCGAACCCGGCTTAACCAGAACCTGACCACGCTCAACGTCGTCACGCTTGGTACCACGCAGCAGAACGCCGCAGTTCTCGCCAGCACGACCTTCGTCGAGCAGCTTGCGGAACATTTCAACACCGGTGCAAGTAGTAACGGTGGTGTCACGCAGACCAACGATTTCCAGCGGATCCTGAACGCGAACGATACCGCGCTCGATACGACCAGTCACAACAGTACCGCGACCCGAGATCGAGAATACGTCTTCGATTGGCATCAGGAACGGCTTGTCGATCATACGAACTGGTTCTGGGATGTAGGCATCCAGAGTCTCTACCAGCTTCTTGACAGCGGTAGTGCCCATTTCGTTGTCGTCTTTGCCTTCCAGCGCCATACGAGCCGAACCGATGATGATTGGAGTGTCATCGCCCGGGAAGTCGTAGGTGGACAGCAGGTCGCGAACTTCCATCTCAACCAGTTCCAGCAGCTCAGCGTCGTCTACCAGGTCAGCCTTGTTCAGGAAAACCACGATGTACGGAACGCCTACCTGACGGGACAGCAGGATGTGCTCACGAGTTTGCGGCATCGGACCATCAGCGGCCGAGCAAACCAGAATAGCGCCGTCCATTTGAGCAGCACCGGTGATCATGTTCTTCACATAGTCAGCGTGACCTGGGCAGTCAACGTGAGCGTAGTGACGGATCTTCGAGTTGTACTCAACGTGTGCGGTGTTGATGGTGATACCGCGAGCTTTTTCTTCTGGTGCGCTGTCGATCTTGTCGAAGTCAACGATTGCGGAACCGAAAACCTCGGAGCAAACGCGAGTCAGAGCAGCAGTCAGAGTGGTTTTACCGTGGTCAACGTGACCAATGGTCCCAACGTTGACGTGGGGCAGGGAACGATCAAATTTTTCCTTAGCCATCGATATCACCCTCAACAGAAGAAATTAGACAAACAATATCAACCATTAAAACAAAGGCAGATATTTTCATATCTGCCTTGTTATATGGAGCTCTTGAGCGGATTTGAACCGCTGACCTCACCCTTACCAAGGGTGTGCTCTACCAACTGAGCTACAAGAGCAAAACACTTGCACAACCTGCAAACTTGGAGCGGGTAGCGGGAATCGAACCCGCATCATCAGCTTGGAAGGCTGAGGTTCTACCACTAAACTATACCCGCGGAGCCTGCAGCTCACGCTTAAATCTGGTGGAGGGAGAAGGATTCGAACCTTCGAAGTCGTAGACGTCAGATTTACAGTCTGATCCCTTTGGCCGCTCGGGAACCCCTCCTAATCAGGCCGGCATTCTATACTATGCCAAGCCCCTGTCAAGCATTTTCTCATTTAAAAACCTGAGGTTAGCTGCGTTGACGTCGCTTCACTTTGAATCCCTGTTTAGGTCTTCACTGTGGAGCGGGCGCCATTCTATGCAAACTATTCAGCAGGTGCAACCCCCTCACACAGCATTATTTTATGTTTTAACTCATTGAATTCCTTGGAAAGGTTTTGCAACTGGGCGTCCCCTAGCAAACGCTGGCTCTGAGGCGCGACAGACAACCAATAACCAGCCCCGGGAGCATCCTTCGACGAAGTTTTCACATCGACACCCATTTCAGCCAACCGCTGTCGAAGGGCGGAAATCGATTCTTCCCGGGAAAAGCCACCAAGAAAAAGGCACTCTTGCCGCCGAGCCCCCTGCACCTCCCGAACATCGCCCTTCGTTTCACTGAGCAAGCGAATGTCTTGCTGGGAACCTCGATACAAACTAAGAGGCGTCACGTCCTTCGCCCGCAAGGGCGCCTCCTGCTGATGCCAGACATAATAGAAACCATTAAGAACAAGGAGCAGGAGAAACAACCAACGCATACAAACCTCAGGAAAAAGGACACGCCATAGCCAAGCCCACAAACACGAGGTCGGGTACGACTCGGGCCTCAGGCGCGACATCTGCGACCAAAACAGCATCACCGCCAGTTATAAAGACTGCGAAATCCTTCCCCCAGTAGGAACTCGCCATTTCCAGTTGAGTCAGCACAAAACCTCGCAACATTAACGAGCACCCACGCTCCACCGCCTCAACAGTGCTCCGCCCAGGCGCATTGCTGGACAGCGCGCGTTCAGCCGCCAGGTCGCCATAGCGAATCTTGCGGGTATGAGTACGCAACTGATTTCGCATCAACGGCATCCCCGGGCAAATAAAGCCGCCCAGATGCTCGCCATCAGCGGCAATAAAATCAGCAGTTACCGCCGTACCGAAATCGAGTACCAGGCAAGCGCTGCCCGATGCCAGATGAAACCCGCCAAGCATGGCCAACCATCTATCGAGCCCGAGACGCTCGTAGTCTTCATAACCATTTTTGACACCAGACATTTCACGAGCGGACTCAGCGCACACAACCGAAATACCGAACTCCCGCTCGATCGCGCCGATCAATGCATCAGTTTCCTCTGCAGTCCTGACACTCACCAGGCGACACTTGCGCAGCACAAGCCCATCAAGAGATCTCAAACTGTCAAGCAACGCCAGATCAGAGTCGACAACCCCTTCAGAAAAGAGAGCGTCGGACGCAGCCTTCAGTACTCGCCATTTAATAAAGCTGTTCCCGCAGTCGAGCTCAAGAATCATCACGCAACCTCAGACTGAGCTCACCACCACTAAAGACTTTTTCCACGCCACTCACCTTCAGGCGCAGAGCACCCTGACTATCTATTCCGAGCACCACGCCATCTACCTGACTCGAACCCGCAATCAATGATACAGGCCGATCCTGCCACAGGTGATTGGCCTCCCATTCTGCCTGGAGAACCGAGAAGCCATCCGCCTGATGACGCTGGATGTAAGCACTTAACTGCTCACTCAGCTCAACCACCAAAGCATTACGATCACTGCTCTTGCCTGACTCAAGCCGGATAGAGGTCCATTGCTGGTCAACTTCATCAGCAAGCTGCATATTCACGTTGATACCAATACCCAACACCACGTGGCAAACATCTGCCGGATCTCCAACGAGTTCCAGGAGAATGCCAGCGATTTTCTTGTTACCTACCAAGACATCGTTGGGCCACTTCAATCCGGCACTTGGCACACCAAAATTTCGCAGAGCCTGCAAGACAGCCAACCCCACGACAAGACTCAAGCCCTCGAGCTGGCGCATTCCGCCATTAATACGCAGGACAAGGCTGTAATAAAGATTTTCAGCGAACGGACTCACCCACTTGCGACCTCTTCGCCCACGCCCGGAGACTTGCCGTTCTGCGAGCACCAAAAAGGGGGCCAAACTACCTTGGCCGATCGCGCGCAAAGCCTCAGCGTTTGTCGAGTCGACCGAATCCAGAACGGTCACCGGCCAGCTTGGCGCCATTGCAGATATAGTCAGAGAGTCGAGCAGCATCAATGGTGCAGCCAGTTGATAGCCCCGCCCCCGAACTTTATGAATGGATAAGCCAAGATCAGCCTCCAGATGCTGAAGCTGCTTCCATACCGCACTTCGACTTATTCCCAGGGCAGCGCCCAGATCCTGACCAGAATGGAATCGACCATCCTTCAGAAGGTTCAACAACGTCAGCATGCAGGTCTCGCCTCACAATGAGGCCCGAATAATAGCCATGCCCCGGGCCGTTGCATAGAAATCAAGCAGATACATTTCCTGCGGGCAAAACAAAACCCCAACTGCTTTCGCAATTGGGGTTTCGGAATTTAATCTTGACGATGACCTACTCTCACATGGGGAAACCCCACACTACCATCGGCGATGCATCGTTTCACTGCTGAGTTCGGGATGGGATCAGGTGGTTCCAACGCTCTATGGTCGTCAAGAAATTCGGGTACTGAGTCGTGGCCTTGCGGCCTCGCTTCAGCAAATTGGGTATGTGACAGCTAGGTGTTTTGTGAACATCGAACTTTCGGTTCGTTTCGTCTTCACACACCGCAATCTGGCCTTTCGACGCAAATTGCTTGGGTGTTATATGGTCAAGCCTCACGGGCAATTAGTATTGGTTAGCTCAACGCCTCACAGCGCTTACACACCCAACCTATCAACGTCGTAGTCTTCGACGGCCCTTCAGGGAACTCAAGGTTCCAGTGAGATCTCATCTTGAGGCAAGTTTCCCGCTTAGATGCTTTCAGCGGTTATCTTTCCCGAACATAGCTACCCGGCAATGCCACTGGCGTGACAACCGGAACACCAGAGGTTCGTCCACTCCGGTCCTCTCGTACTAGGAGCAGCCCCTCTCAAATCTCAAACGTCCACGGCAGATAGGGACCGAACTGTCTCACGACGTTCTAAACCCAGCTCGCGTACCACTTTAAATGGCGAACAGCCATACCCTTGGGACCGGCTTCAGCCCCAGGATGTGATGAGCCGACATCGAGGTGCCAAACACCGCCGTCGATATGAACTCTTGGGCGGTATCAGCCTGTTATCCCCGGAGTACCTTTTATCCGTTGAGCGATGGCCCTTCCATACAGAACCACCGGATCACTAAGACCTACTTTCGTACCTGCTCGACGTGTCTGTCTCGCAGTCAAGCGCGCTTTTGCCTTTATACTCTACGACCGATTTCCGACCGGTCTGAGCGCACCTTCGTACTCCTCCGTTACTCTTTAGGAGGAGACCGCCCCAGTCAAACTACCCACCATACACTGTCCTCGATCCGGATAACGGACCTGAGTTAGAACCTCAAAGTTGCCAGGGTGGTATTTCAAGGATGGCTCCACGCGAACTGGCGTCCACGCTTCAAAGCCTCCCACCTATCCTACACAAGCAAATTCAAAGTCCAGTGCAAAGCTATAGTAAAGGTTCACGGGGTCTTTCCGTCTAGCCGCGGATACACTGCATCTTCACAGCGATTTCAATTTCACTGAGTCTCGGGTGGAGACAGCGCCGCCATCGTTACGCCATTCGTGCAGGTCGGAACTTACCCGACAAGGAATTTCGCTACCTTAGGACCGTTATAGTTACGGCCGCCGTTTACCGGGGCTTCGATCAAGAGCTTCGCGTTAGCTAACCCCATCAATTAACCTTCCGGCACCGGGCAGGCGTCACACCCTATACGTCCACTTTCGTGTTTGCAGAGTGCTGTGTTTTTAATAAACAGTCGCAGCGGCCTGGTATCTTCGACCGGCATGAGCTTACGGAGCAAGTCCTTCACCCTCACCGGCGCACCTTCTCCCGAAGTTACGGTGCCATTTTGCCTAGTTCCTTCACCCGAGTTCTCTCAAGCGCCTTGGTATTCTCTACCCAACCACCTGTGTCGGTTTGGGGTACGGTTCCTGGTTACCTGAAGCTTAGAAGCTTTTCTTGGAAGCATGGCATCAACCACTTCGTGTTCTAAAAGAACACTCGTCATCAGCTCTCGGCCTTAAGATCCCGGATTTACCTAAGATCTCAGCCTACCACCTTAAACTTGGACAACCAACGCCAAGCTGGCCTAGCCTTCTCCGTCCCTCCATCGCAATAACCAGAAGTACAGGAATATTAACCTGTTTTCCATCGACTACGCTTTTCAGCCTCGCCTTAGGGACCGACTAACCCTGCGTCGATTAACGTTGCGCAGGAAACCTTGGTCTTTCGGCGTGGGTGTTTTTCACACCCATTGTCGTTACTCATGTCAGCATTCGCACTTCTGATACCTCCAGCAAGCTTCTCAACTCACCTTCACAGGCTTACAGAACGCTCCTCTACCGCATCACCCGAAGG